>NZ_FMUC01000015.1:0-149094 GCF_900100935.1 Pseudomonas sp. NFACC25 | reverse complement strand
AGTTACCGCTACGACCCGTTTGGGCGGCGCATCAGCAAAACCGTGGACGGCATCACCACGGAGTTTTTCTGGCAAGGCGACAGGCTGATTGCCGAACACCATGCAGACCGCCATCGCAGCTATCTCTACGAACCCGACAGCTTTCGCCCGCTGGTTTTGTTGGAAGGCTTCGGCCCAAAAGATACCAAGCCCTACCACTACCAACTCGACCACCTCGGCACGCCGCAGGAACTCACCGACCCAGAGGGCGAAATCGTCTGGTCCGCCCACTACCGCGCCTACGGCCAGATCAGCCGACTCGACAAAGGCACAATCTACAACCCGCTGCGTTTCCAGGGTCAGTACTTCGATCAGGAAAGCGGACTGCACTACAACCGCCATCGCTACTACAATCCGGATATTGGGTGTTACCTGACGCCTGATCCGGTGAAGTTGGCGGGTGGGATCAACGCGTACCAGTACGTGCCTAACCCTACGGGTTGGGTAGATCCACTCGGACTGAATGCCCGTTGCACCGGCGTAGTAAAGAAAAATCCAACCTGCGCAATACCTGTTGAACCTCACGCACCTTATGTATCTCGTAAAGGAGCATTCCGCGAAGCAAAAAGAGACGCCAATATACCGACATCGCAACAACCCGATGTATTTATCGACGCTGGCTCTGGCGCAAAAAAACAATACAACACTGTGAAAATGTCAGATATAAATGAAAAAACAATTTTAGATAATTCTGGAAAACCGATTAAGACGAGGGTCTACCAATATACGAGAGCCGATGGTTCCAAAATACTAATACAAGACCATTCAGCAGGGCATAATTTCGGTGCTCAAAACGGAGCAGGCGATCAAGGCTCTCACTTCAACCTACGCCCAATTGATACACCGCGAACCGGCAAAGTCCCGGGAACAAAAGACCACTACCCATTTAAGGATAAAAAATGAAGCATTGGAATGATCTTGAAGGAACCATATTTTTTAATAAATTGTTCAGTCGTCCAATTGAAATTCGCGAGATTTATATACACTCTCTGACGATAGAAAACGACCAACCTTCTCTCAGCATTGGTTTTGACATACCAGACTTTCCAGATTTTTTACCTCCAAAATGGGAGAACAAAGGATACAACACATGCAGGATTGGACTAACCTGTAACGCAATAAGTAACCTGCAGATAACCAATCTTCCTCGCCGGGAAATTTTCATTGCGAAAATAACGCGAGAAAACGAGCACTTTATTTTCAACGCAAAATCAGAAAATGCCTCTATTGAATTTAAATCAAAGTGGCTGTCTATGGCTGGGCCGTCAGTTTATATAAATTGTCCTGAACCAGGAGATCATAGCTGGCCAGCATAAGTTTTGTAGAATAGATGGGAGAAAGGGTTAGATGATTTACATAACAGAAACTATGAGCGCTATAGCCAACCCCAATTCGCCCACCCGCCCACCCCCACCTAAACTCTCCCCATGTTATTTCAACGGACAGAGGGTTCACCATCATGGGCAAACGTCATCCCAATCTCCCCGCCTGGCAATGGCGTAACTACCCGCAAAACCATCAGCACCCGACCAACCTGGCGTTGCACCTGATTGCCGTGCCGTTGTTTATCATCGGGTTTCTGTTGATTGTGTCCGGAGTGTTCAGCCTGAGCCTGGCCAGTTTCGCCATTGGCGTAGTCGGCATCCTCGCTGGCCTGGCGTTGCAGCGTCATGGCCATAGCCTGGAAGCCGAGGCCGGTGAGCCGTTCAGTGATCGTAAAGACGCAGTACAGCGCCTGGTGGTCGAGCAGTTCCTGACGTTCCCGCGCTTTGTGTTGAGCGGTGGCTGGTGGCGTGCCTGGCGGCTGCGCCACCGTCACTGACGATCAGGCGAAGACCACCACGGTCTGGCGGCTGAGGGCGATCAACGCACCGGTTGGGCTCCACAGCGCGGCGGCGGCGTGACCGTAGCCGTCGCGCGCATGTTCGATGCTGACGTGGTACTGGCACCAGTCCAGGGTCGTCAATTCCTGCAACGGCTGGATGAATTCGATGGTCCAGGTCAGGGTGCTGCCCGGAGCGGGCTTTTTCAGGTGCGGCAGCAACGCCGGGGGCCAGGCATCGACCAGGGCGAGGATATGCGCTTCGGTCAGCGGTTCTTCCTTCACATCCCCGCGCAAGCGAACCCACCCGCCCATCTCGCGGGATTTATTCCCGGTAAACGGCAAACCGCCAACGCTCCAACGCATCGCCAGGTGGCGCATGAACTCAGGCGTGACGCCCTTGATATAGGGCAGTTCCTGGCACTCATCCCAGTGCTTGAACGTCGGCGGCGGCTCGCTGGCCACATCGATTTCCGACTCGCGGGATGCGCCAAAACTTGCCTGTATCAGGGTCGCGACCTCACCGTTCTGCACAACACGGCCGAGCAACTGGCTGACCGCCTTGCCTTCACGCAACACTTCGACTTGATAGCTGGCGGGTACATCGGGTGCGACCGGGCCAACGAAGGTGATCGCAAGCGAGCGCAATGGGCGGTCCGTCGGCACCTGGGCGCGCAAGGCTTCGTATTGCAACGCAGCAACCAGGCCACCGAACGTGGCACGGCCCTGGGCCCATTCAGCGGGAATGGTGACATTCAGCGGGTTGCTTCGGGCGGCGTCGAGCAAATCACTAAAGCGCATGGCGACCTCACATCAAAAGAAACAGATGGGCGATCTTAACCAGCGCGCAGCCAAGGTACAGCGCTTATTCCGGCCAAAAGCCGGACCGTTTTAGAAACAATCCGCGCTGAGTTTGTCCAGCACGCGATCCGCCTGCCCTTCGGCCTTGGCCATGGTGCGATGCCATATCGCAACGCAAGGCTGCAGATCGGCTTGATGTTCGGCCTGGGCCAACCATTGCCAGCAGTCATGCCAATCACCCAGTGCCGCTTGGGCTTTCTTCAGGCGTGGCAGGGCATTGGCGGGCAACTTATCCAGCTGGGGGTAAGCCTCGGCGGCATAGCGCACACGCTTGATCAACAAGCGCAAACGGTGGCGATCATGGTCTGGATCTTTCAGCGCTTGATCGAGTTTCTGCCATTGCCTGGCCAGGCGCTTCTCAATGCGCGGTCGCAAACCCTTGAGCAATTTCTGGTGCTCCGAGGCGCGGATAAAGCGCGGGAATGCATCAAGGATCAGCAGCAGATGGGCAACTTCCGGGCCCTGTGCCACCTGGCGATAGGCGTCGGGTTGCAGGCGCAGGCGTCGATCAGCGGCCTCGTGATAACCATGCTGATGCAAATACGCCGCCAGCACCTCTCGGTCGCGCAGCGGCGTCGTCAACTGGCCGACCGTGCCGGCGGCCAATTCAAGCTGTTCCACACCCGGCAGCCCGCGCAAAGGACGCAACAGACTGCGCAGGCGGCGCACGGTGGTGCGCAGATCATGCAAGGCTTCATCATCGGTGACGGCAGCGAGGCGAGCCTGGCAGCTCAGTAACCCTACTTCCAGGCCAATGACCTGAGCGACTAACTGATCGACCAAAGATGACATCCTGCCCTCACTCTCAGATGAAAAATCCCACTCTGCTCTGCACGTTAACGCCCGGCGCGCGACTCACGAATATAGAACCGCGCTTTTTCGGCCTTGTTGGCGCAGCCTTCAAACGCCTCGAATTGCTGCTGGGTCTTGGCGCCAGTCAACAACGACAAGGCCTTGGAGTAGCTGACGGTGCCGGCAAAACCTTCGGCCTTGGCCAGGTCGAGCTCTTTCCAGGCGGCATCCAATTGCGAGCCACAGCTGTCGCGGTATGCGGTTTTCCCGGCACAACCCGCCAGGGCCAACATGATCACAGGCACACACATCCAGGCTTTCATCGATGACACCTCAAAATAAAGAAAAACAGTCGTACGCTGTAGACGTTGCCTACAAGAAAAAGTGCCTTGTCCTTAGCCTGAAATCGGTAGTACCTATTGCCAGAGCATACCCGAGCCTGGGCGCTATTCTTGAAAAATATTGCCAGGCGCAACGAAGATTGAAGCGGCCCCCAAAATAGGCGCATTGTGGGCCCCCGTTTATGAAGGACATCGACCATGAAGAAACGTGTTGCCTTGGTGTTGGGTTCCGGCGGGGCCCGGGGCTACGCCCATATCGGGGTGATCGAGGAAATCGAACGGCGCGGCTACGACATCGCCTGTATCGCCGGTTGCTCCATGGGGGCCGTGGTGGGCGGGATCTACGCCGCGGGCAAACTGGACGAGTATCGAAACTGGATTGAAAGCCTCGACTACCTCGACGTGCTGCGCCTGGTGGACGTGAGTTTCCGCCTTGGGGCGATTCGTGGCGAAAAGGTCTTCGGGCAAATCCGCAAGATCGTCGGCGAGATCAATATCGAAGAGCTGCGCATCCCCTACACCGCCGTTGCCACCGACCTGACCAACCAACAGGAAATCTGGTTCCAGGAAGGCTGCCTGCACCAGGCCATGCGCGCCTCGGCGGCGATTCCCAGCCTGTTCACCCCGGTGATGCAAGGCAACCGCATGCTGGTGGACGGCGGCCTGCTCAACCCGCTGCCGATCGTGCCGGTGGTGTCGAGCCATTGTGACTTGATCATCGCGGTCAACCTCAACGCCACCAACCAGAAACACTACCATTTGCCGGTGATCCAGCGCCCCCCGGCGTTCAAGAGCCGCTTCAACAGCCTCGCGAAATCACTGGGTTCGCACCTGCCGTTTCGCCGCAAGCAGGCCGAGCAGTTGATGAAACTTGAGCAGGAAGCCTTGCAGGCCCAGGCGGCCGAGATCAATCCGTGGCTGGAGTCGGCCGAACCCGAATCCCAGCAACCTGCCGCCGCTCCGGAAAAGCCGGGGGCGCCGAAGTCGGCCACCGGTTCATTCATCATCGATAACGTCGGGCCTGCATCATTGCTGGATCTGATCAACCAGAGTTTCGAGGTGATGCAAACCTCGCTGGCGCAATACAAGATCGCGGGCTACCCGCCGGATGTACTGATCAACGTGCCGAAGCGGGTGTGCCGGTTTTTCGAGTTCTACAAGGCGCCGGAGTTGATCGCACTTGGGCGGGAAATTGCCAGTGATACCCTGGATCGCTATGAGAGTGAGCAGCGCTGAGACAGCTGTGTCGCTAGAGCCGTGGTGAGAGGGCTTGCCCCGCGTTGGGCTGCGCAGCGGCCCCACTCAATGAGGAGCGCGCAGTGTCAGGTACTCCTTTGGGCCTGGTTTTGGGGCTGCTACGCAGCCCAGCGCGGGGCAAGCCCGCTCACCACAGAACCCACAGAATCCACAGAATCCACAGAATCCACAGAACCCACAGAACCCACAGAACCCACAGAACCCACAGAACCACAGAACCACAGAACCACAGAACCACAGAACCACAGAACCACAGAACCACAGAGAGGCTGACAGATCGCCTCAGGCGCTCAACAACCGATACCCCACTCCAGCCTCGGTCACGATAAACCTCGGCTGGGTCGGATCATCCGCCAGCTTCTGGCGCAGATGCCCCACCACAATCCGCAGGTAGTGACTGTCGTCGGTGTGGGTCGGGCCCCATATGTCCTTGAGCAGTTGCTGTTGGGTGATCACCCGTCCCGGATGCCGCGCCAGTTGTGCCAGCACCGCGTATTCCTTGCGGGTCAGTGCCACCTCGGCGCCGTCCAGCAGCACGCGGCGATAGGCCAGGTCCACCGTCAACGGGCCAAACTGCAGCGCCGCTTCCTGGGTCTCGCCCACCGGCGCCTGGCGCAACAAGGCGCGCACGCGGGCCAGGAACTCCTGGATGCCGAAGGGCTTGGTGACATAGTCATTGGCGCCACCGTCGAGGGCTTCGACCTTCTGCCCTTCGCTGGCCCGCACCGACAGCACCAGTACCGGCACCGTCGACCACTCACGAAACTCGCGCAACACCTGCTGGCCGTCCATGTCCGGCAGGCCCAGGTCGAGCACCAGCAAGTCGGGTTTGCTCAACGCCGCCTGGGCCAGGCCTTCGTTGCCGGTACCGGCCTCGATCACTTTGTAGCCCTGGGAGGCCAGGCTGATGCGCAGGAATTTGCGGATCTGCGGTTCGTCATCAATGACTAAAATCGTCGCGGTCTGGCTCATGGCGTCCAATCAACATCCGTAGAGAAAACAGGGTAGCTCACGCCTCGCCTTCCAGGCCAGGCTGTGTCGGCAATGGCAGGAACAGCGTGATACAGGTACCGCGCCCCTCAATGCCATCGGCCACGCTGATATGCCCACCATGGGCGCCGACCATGCCCTGGCAGATCGCCAGGCCCAGGCCGGTGCCCTGCCCGCCTCGATCACCGCGTGCGGCGGTGTAGAACATGTCGAAGATCTTCGCCCGCTCATCCTCAGGAATACCGGGCCCCTCATCCGCCACGGCGAAAAACAATCGGTTATCCGAGACGCCGGCGCTCAGTTGCAATCGACCGTGGGGCGGTGAAAAGCGCGCGGCATTTTCCAGCACATTGACCAGTGCCTGTTCGATCAACGCAGCATGGACATAGAGCAGCGGCAACTCCGCCGGCACATCGGTGCTCACCTGCAGCGGTGCCAGCACCGCGCGCAAGCGCCCGAGCGCACTGCCGACAATATCGCCGGGCGACACCCAGTCCCGCGCCAGCTTCAGCGCGCCATGGCCCAGTCGCGTCATGTCCAGCAGGTTCTGGATATAGCGGTCCAGGCGCTCGGCTTCATCACGAGTACCTTCGAGCAACTCGCGGCGATCCTCCAGGGGGATGGCTTCGCCGAGCGCCAGCAGGCTGTCGATACTGCCGCGCATGGAGGTCAACGGTGTGCGCAAATCGTGGGACACCGACGCCAGCAAGGCGCTGCGCAGTTGCTCGGTTTCGCCATGCAAACGGGCGGATTCCAGCTCCTGGGCCAACTGCGCCCGCGCCAGGGCTTGGGCCAGGGGCTGGCTCAAGGCGGTGAGCAAGCGACGGCGTTGGCCGCTCAATTCCAGGCCCGGCTTGGCACTGACGCCGAGCAACCCGAGCGGGCCTTCTTCGCCCGACAACGGCCACCACCACCAGCGCCCGAACGGCAGGGTGCCGGTGCCCATACCTGCCGGCTGGTCATGCTGCCAGGCCCAATCGGCCGCAGCACGCTCGGCTTCGGTGAAGGTCAGCGGGCCGCCGGTCTCGACCTTCCATCCACCCTGGCCGTCGCGATTGACCAGGCACAGATCAAGGTCGCTCCAGCCTTCCAGATGGTGGGCGGCGGCACTGATCACCGCCTGGCGGTCGGTGGCGGCGGTGAGTTTGCGCGACAGGTCGAGCAGTTCGCCGGTTTCTTCCTGGGTGTCGCGCAATGCCTGCAACTGACGGCGCTGGCGTGCGGCAAGATTGCCGGTGAGCGCCGCCATCAGCAGGAAGAACAACAGCGTCAGCACGTCCTCTTCGCGCTGGATGGCGAAGGAGAAATTCGGCGGGATAAACAGGAAGTCATAGGTCAGGAACGACAACGCCGCACACACCAGGGACGGCCCCAGGCTGCTGCGCACCGCCACCAGCAACACGGCGGCAAGAAACACCAGCGAGATATTCGGCAACGGCAGTGCGCTTGCCACGGCCCAGGCCACAGCGGCGGCGACGAGGGTCGCAACCACGGCCAAGGCGTAATCGAACCACACCAGGCCGCGCACATCCGGCAAGCGTGGGGCTGCGGGCACATCGTCGCTGTCGAGGACGTTGATTTCCAAGCCACGGGCATTACGCAACAGGCGCGCCGCCAAGCCGCCACCGAACAGGCGACGCCGCCAACGCATTCGCGACTGCCCCACCAACAGCAGGCTGGCACGGCGTTCGGCGGCATGCTGGATCAAGGTCTTGGCCACCTCCCCCGCCCGCAGCAGCACCACTTCGCCGCCAAGGCGCTCGGCCAGTTGCTGGGCGTTTTGCAGGCGCAGGCGGGCCTGCTCATCCCGCGCACGGCCGTTGTCGATATGCACCAGGCTCCACGGCAAATGCCGGCGCTGGGCGACGCGACTGGCATGGCGCACCAGGCGTTCGGCCTGCGCATCGCCATCCACGCCCACCAACAGACGACCGCGCACCGCCGGCGCCGCCTGGCCGAGCTGGCGATAGCCCTGGGCCAAATCGTCGTCGACATGGGCGGCGGCGGTCTGCATCGCCAGCTCGCGCAGGGCCATCAGGTTGGTCTGGGTGAAGAACGCATCGATGGCGGCGCGGGCCTGCTCCGGCACATACACCTTGCCGTCGCGCAGACGCTCGAGCAGTTCGCGGGACGGCAGGTCGATCAGCAGCAGTTCGTCGGCTTCCTGCAGCACCCAATCCGGCAAGGTTTCGCGGACCTGCACACCGGTGATACCGCGGACCTGGTCATTCAGGCTTTCCAGGTGCTGGACGTTGACCGTGGTAAACACGTTGATGCCGGCGGCGAGCAGTTCCTGAATATCTTGCCAGCGCTTTTCATGGCGGCTGCCGGGGGCGTTGCTGTGGGCCAGTTCGTCCACCAGCACCAGCTTGGGCTTGGCGGCGAGCAGGCCGTCGAGGTCCATTTCTTCGAGCATCACGCCACGGTATTCGCTGCGCAACAGCGGTTGTTGCGGCAGGCCGCTGAGCAAGGCTTCGGTCTCGGCGCGGCCGTGGGTTTCAACCACGCCGGCGATCAGTTTGACGCCCTGGCGCAGTTGGGTGTGGGCAGCCTGGAGCATGGCGTAGGTCTTGCCCACACCCGGCGCGGCGCCGAGGAAAACTTTGAGCCGGCCACGGCCGTCCCGGGGTAGATCGGCTAGCAGGGCATCGGCGCGGCCGGAGTCGCTCATGCTGGGGTTTCCTTCAATTGTTCAGACCCAGAGAAAATCCAATGTGGGAGGGGGCTTGCCCCCGATAGCGGTGGTTCAGTCGATACCTGTGTTGACTGACACTCTGCTATCGGGGGCAAGCCCCCTCCCACAGGGTTCAGAGTTTTTCCAGGGCCATGTTCAGCGCCAGCACATTCACCACTGGCGGCCCCACCAGCGGGCTTTCGATATGCTCATCCATCAATCGTTGCAGGGTCGATACCGGCACATTTCGCGCGGCAGCCACCCGTGCCAGTTGATAGGCAATCGCCTGGGGTGGCAAGTGTGGATCAAGACCGCTGCCGGAGGTAGTCAGCGACACCAAAGGCACCGGGCCCTGGCCGGGCACCAACTGTTTGTTCGCGTCATCGAACACGCGGGTGGCCAAGGCCGGGTTGCTGGGGCCGAGGTTACTGGCGCTGCTGGAAACCGTCGCAAAGGCCCCCGCCGAAGGGCGCGGATGGAACCAGCTGTCACCGGTAAAGTCCTGGGCGATCAGGCTGGAGCCCCGCACCTTGCCGCTGGCATCGCGCACCAGGCTGCCGTTGGCCTGGTCCGGGAAAGCGACTTGGGCGACGCCGGTCACCACCAGTGGGTAGGCCACGCCGGTGATCAGGGTCATGAGCACCAGCAGGCTCAGGGCCGGGCGGATTATGTTGGACATTTCAAATTCCTCAATTCGGTCTTTGCAACCTGTGGGCACCGGGGTGGCGCCCACAGGCATCGGGTCACACCAGGTGCAGCGCGGTCAGCAGCATGTCGATCGCCTTGATGCCCACGAACGGCACCAGCAACCCGCCCAGGCCATAGATCAGCAGGTTGCGCCGCAGCAACGCCGCCGCACTCGCGGCCTGCACACGCACACCGCGCAGCGCCAGGGGAATCAGCACCACGATGATCAGCGCGTTGAACACGATGGCCGAGAGAATCGCGCTCTGGGGGCTCTGCAAATGCATCACGTTGAGCACGCCCAACTGCGGGTAGATCGAGGCGAACAACGCCGGCAGGATCGCGAAGTACTTGGCCACGTCGTTGGCGATGGAAAAGGTGGTCAACGCGCCACGGGTCACCAGCAACTCCTTGCCGATCTGCACCACGTCCAGCAGCTTGGTGGGGTCGCTGTCGAGGTCGACCATGTTGGCGGCCTCGCGGGCGGCCTGGGTGCCGTCGTTCATCGCCATGCCGACGTCCGCCTGGGCCAGTGCCGGGGCGTCGTTGGCACCGTCACCGCACATCGCCACCAGGCGGCCGTCGTTTTGCTCGTGACGGATGCGCGCGAGTTTTTTCTCCGGGGTCGCTTCGGCCAGCACGTCATCCACACCGGCTTCGGCAGCAATCGCAGCGGCCGTCAGCGGGTTGTCACCGGTGACCATCACCGTGCGAATCCCCAGCTTGCGCAGCTCGGCGAAACGTTCGCGGATACCGGGCTTGACCACGTCCTTGAGGTGGATCGCACCGAGCAATTTGCCGTCGGCACACACCAGCAAGGGTGTGCCGCCGCTCTGGGCGATCTTGTCGATTTCCCGTGCCAATGCCGGTTGCAGGTCGCCACGTGGCTGGCCGATAAACGCCAGCAACGAATCCACTGCGCCTTTGCGGAACACGCGGCCCTGGTAGTCGACACCGGACAAGCGGGTTTCGGCGCTGAACGGTACCGCGGTCAGTTCATCCAGGGATGGCTCGGCCTGCGGGTGCAGAGCCCGCAGGTATTCGACGATGGATTTGCCTTCTGCCGTGTCATCGGCCAAAGAGGCAAACAACGCACCTTCGGCCACTTCCTTGCCGCTGACGCCAGGCGCCGCAACCACCGCCGCACACCGACGGTTACCAAAAGTGATGGTGCCGGTCTTGTCCAGCAGCAACACATGCACGTCACCGGCCGCCTCCACGGCACGACCAGACTTCGCGATCACATTAAGGCGCACCAGACGGTCCATACCGGCAATACCGATGGCCGACAACAAGCCGCCGATGGTGGTAGGAATCAGCGTCACCAGCAGTGCGACCAAAAACACCAGGGGCAAGCTGCCATTGGCGAAGTGGGCGAACGGCTGCAAGGTCACGACCACCAGCAGGAAGATCAGGGTCAGGCCGATCAGCAGGATATCCAGCGCGACTTCGTTGGGGGTTTTCTGACGCTTGGCGCCTTCGACCAGGGCGATCATGCGGTCCAGGGTGGACTCGCCGGGATTGGCGGTGATGCGGATCAGCAGCCAGTCCGACACCAGCCGCGTGTTGCCGGTGACGGCCGAGCGATCGCCGCCGGACTCGCGGATCACCGGTGCGGATTCACCGGTGATCGCCGCTTCGTTGACCGCTGCGATGCCTTCGACGACCTCGCCATCGCCGGGGATCATTTCCCCGGCGGCCACACGCACCACATCACCTTTACGCAGACTGGTGGCCGGCACGACCTTGAAGCTGCCATCGGCTTCCTTACGCCGCGCGCTCAGGCCTTCGCTGCCGGCCTTGAGGCTGTCGGCACGGGCCTTGCCGCGTCCTTCGGCCAAGGCTTCGGCGAAGTTGGCGAACAGCACGGTGAACCACAGCCACACGGCGATTTGCACGGCCACATACGTCGGTACGGCGGTGTCGGGCACAAAGCACAGCACGGTGGTGAGGATGGCGGTCAGCTCGACCACCAGCATCACCGGCGAGCGTTGCAGCTGGCGCGGGTCCAGCTTGACGAACGCCTGGACCAGCGCCGGGCGCCACAGGGCCGAGACGGCGGTTTTGGCGGGTTCCTGGGTTTTGACCGGGGCCGCGTTTTTTGCAGGCATATTCATGTTCATATCCCCTTTTTAGAAGCCCATGCTCAAGTGTTCAGCGATGGGCCCCAGCGCCAGCGTCGGCAGGAAAGTCAGGCCGCCCACCAGCAAAATAGTCACGGTCAACAGGGTCACGAACAGCGGACCATGGGTCGGGAAGCTGTTCTGGCCAATCGGTGCGGTCTTCTTCATCGCCAGGCTGCCGGCCAGGGCCAGTACCGGGAGGATGTAGCCGAAGCGGCCGATCAACATGCCCAGGCCCAGCATCAGGTTGTGGAACGGCGTGTTGGCACTGAAACCGCCGAACGCCGAGCCGTTGTTGGCGCTGGCCGAGGTGTAGGCGTACAGCAACTGGCTGAAACCGTGAGGGCCAGGGTTACTGATCGCGCCGGCTGGGCCGGGCAGGCTCGCGGCGATGGCACCCAATACCAGCACGCCCACCGGCATCACCAGCAGGGTCACGACCAGCAGCTGCACTTCCTTGGCCTGGAGTTTCTTGCCCAGGTATTCCGGGGTGCGCCCGATCATCAGGCCGGCCAGGAACACCGCGATCAACACGTTGAGCAACATGCCGTACATACCGGCGCCGACGCCGCCGAAGATCACTTCGCCGACCATCATGTTGACCAGCGCCACCATCCCACTGAGGGGGTTGAGGCTGTCTTGCATGCCGTTGACCGAACCGTTGGACGCCGCGGTGGTGGTCACCGACCACAACACCGTGCCGGTGGTGCCGAAGCGCGCTTCCTTGCCTTCCAGCGGTGCGGTCTGCTCGACGGCCGGGTTGTTCAAGCTCGGGTTGGGCTGGTATTCGGACCACAGGGAAGTGGCGCCGCCGATCAGGAACAGCGCCAGCATGCAGCCAAGGATCGCGCGGCTCTGGCGCAGGTCTTTCACGTAGTGGCCGAAGGTGAATACCAACGCCACCGGGATCAGGATGATCGAGGCCACTTCGAACAGGTTGGCCCAGGCGGTCGGGTCTTCAAACGGGTGCGCCGAGTTGACGCCGAAGAAGCCGCCGCCGTTGGTGCCCAGTTGCTTGATCGCAATCTGGCTGGCTGCCGGGCCCAGGGGGATCACTTGATCCACGCCTTGCAGGGTCACGGCATCCACATAGTGCGCGAAGGTTTGCGGCACGCCCTGCCATACCAGGAACAGCGCCAGCACCAGGCACAACGGCAGCAGGCCGTAGAGCGTGGCGCGGGTCATGTCGACCCAGAAGTTACCCAGGGTCCTGGCGGATTTGCGCCCGATCCCACGGCACAGCGCGACCAGGACGGCCAGGCCGGTGGCCGCACTGACGAAGTTCTGCACGGTCAGGCCAGCCATCTGGCTGAGGTAGCTCAGGGACGCCTCACCGCTGTAGGACTGCCAGTTGGTGTTGGTCATGAAACTGACCGCGGTATTAAAGGCCAGGGTCCATTCCTGGCCCGGCAATTTCTGCGGGTTCAGTGGGAGATAGTCCTGGAACAGCAGGATCGCAAACAACAGCAAAAAGCCCGCGAGGTTGAACGCGAGCAAGGCCAGCATGTATTTCTGCCAGCTTTGTTCCTGATGTTCATCCACCCCCGACAGGCGATAACAGGCTTTTTCGACAGGCCCCAGCACCGGGCTCAGCCACGTGCGCTGGCCTTCCATCACCTTGTAGTAGAACCGCCCCAGGAACGGCGCCGGCACCAGTACCACGGCAAAGAAGGCAATGATCAGCCAATAGTCATAACTGTGCATGGCCAGCTCCTAGTTCCGATCCGCGCGTAACAGCGCAACCAGCAGATAAATGAACAGCGCCACGGCCAATAGCAGTGACACCCCGTCCAGAACGCTCATGGAAGTCTCTCCGTTTAGCGGCGAGTGCCGCGTGTGGGGCAATTGTCCGCAGGAGTGGCGTAAAGGAACGAGAGCGACGGGGTGGGCGGGGCGTAAAGATGGCGTAAAGAGTGGGTTTATGCGGGGTTTACAGGGGGGTATTTGGTGTCTGGGCGGGCGCTATCGGGAGCAAGTCCCCTCCCACACTTGACCGCGTTGTCATGCCGAGCGCCAGTCAACCTATGGCAGGGGGCTTGCTCCCGATAGCGCCGGCACCGTCACCGCCGCACCTAACTGGTGCGACGCCGGCAAATTTCAAACGCCAAACCATCCCCCACACGACAGTTGCGCCGCTTTACGACAATCATTCTCAGGCTGGCATGGCCGCTGCAACACCTTGAATCATTCCAAACCGTTCAGGGAGCGCAGCACAATGAACACACAACTCAAACCCACCTTGGGCACCCTGCATTTATGGGGCATTGCCGTCGGGCTGGTGATTTCCGGGGAATACTTCGGCTGGAGCTACGGCTGGGGCGTGGCCGGGACCTTGGGCTTCCTGGTGACCTCGCTGATGGTCGCCGCGATGTACACCTGCTTTATCTTCAGTTTCACCGAGCTGACTACCGCCATTCCTCACGCAGGCGGGCCGTTTGCCTACAGTCGTCGCGCCTTTGGGGAGAAAGGCGGCTTGATCGCAGGCCTCGCCACACTGATCGAATTTGTCTTCGCCCCGCCTGCCATCGCCCTGGCGATCGGCGCGTATCTGAATGTGCAGTTCCCAGCCCTGGACCCCAAGCATGCGGCCGTCGGTGCCTACATCGTGTTCATGGGGCTGAATATTCTCGGCGTGAAACTGGCCGCGACCTTCGAGCTGGTGGTGTGCGTGCTCGCCGTCGCCGAGCTGCTGGTGTTCATGGGCGTGGTCGCGCCCGCGTTCAGCTTCAGCAACTTTGCCCTGAACGGTTGGGCCGGTTCCGATACCTTCGGCGCCCCGGCGATTGCCGGGATGTTTGCGGCGATTCCGTTTGCCATCTGGTTCTTCCTGGCCATCGAAGGCGCAGCCATGGCGGCCGAGGAAGCAAAAGATCCTAAGCGCACCATTCCAAAGGCCTACATCAGCGGCATCCTGACCCTGGTGATCCTGGCCATGGGCGTGATGTTCTTCGCCGGCGGCGTGGGCGACTGGCGCACCCTGTCGAACATCAACGATCCACTGCCGCAGGCGATGAAAACCGTGGTGGGCGACAACTCCGGCTGGCTGCACATGCTGGTCTGGATCGGCCTGTTCGGCCTGGTGGCGAGCTTCCACGGCATTATCCTGGGCTACTCGCGCCAGTTCTTCGCCCTGGCCCGCGCCGGTTACCTGCCCTCCTTCCTCGCCAAATTATCGCGTTTTCAGACACCACACCGGGCAATCATCGCCGGTGGCGTGGTCGGCATCGCCGCCATCTACAGCGATGGCCTGATCAACCTGGGCGGCATGACATTGACCGCGGCGATGATCACCATGGCGGTGTTCGGTGCCATCGTGATGTACATCATGAGCATGCTCAGCCTGTTCAAACTGCGTAAGACCGAACCGCTGCTGGAACGTACCTTCCGCGCGCCGGGTTATCCGATCGTGCCCGGCATTGCGCTGGCGCTGGCCGTGGTCTGCCTGGTGGCCATGGCGTGGTTCAACACGCTGATCGGGCTGATCTTCCTCGGTTTTATGGCCGTGGGTTTCATCTACTTCCAGATGACCGCACAGGATCGTGCCGATGCGCCGGCAGACGCAATGTTGACCGGGCTCTAAGGTTTCAAGGCAGAACGGGCCTACACTGAACTACTCAGAAAGCCCGTCACTCAAAGTAGTTATTGCCGTGGGAAAATTCTCCGACGGTAATCTGCCTCAAGGAGAGCCTTATGCCGTGGTATGCGTGGTTGATTATGGTGGTTGCGATCGGGTCGATCGTCGGAGGGCTGATGATGCTGCGTGACAGCGCCAACAAGGTGGAACTCACCGACGAACAACGCAAACGCGTGGCCGAACGCAACACCCAGGCGGACGCCAAGGACGCGCAGGACCGCTAGGACCGCTTACTCCCAATCCGCCTTGGCAATCTGCAACCCGTGCTGCCCTTTATAGGCAGCACGCTCCGGCTGGCTCCAGCCGTCCAGCAACTCGTCCTCCAGCCGATAGATCTCCACCCCCAGCGGACGGCACACCGTCAGCGGGTCCTGCGCATCCGGGCCCCACATCGGCAGCGACAAATCCCCGCCCGGGCACGTCGACAGCGCGCAGAGCAAATCAATCTCGGCAAAGAACTCCAGGTAATCGCCCTTCTGCGCCGGGCAGGCTTTCATGAAATACATGTCGTCGTGATTGAGGCCCGTGCACTGGAAAATATTCAGCACGTCATGCACATCGAATTCCGTCAGACCGTGGGGTAATACCGCGCGGGTCAGGTTGGAGTGGCAATGGTGATGGAAGTCCTTGCCGGTGAGCATGCGGTTCACATAGGGATCGCACCGCGTCCCCAGCAAGTCATGCAGACGCCCGCCGTGCTCATCGATGCCGTAACTGGCCAGGCTGTCATCGGTGATGGTCACCAGTGGCCTTAGAAATGGCAGATTCGACCATAGCCGGTCATGAGTGCTCACATGCGCCCCCTGCAACTGACGGGTACGTGCAGCCCAAAGACGTTCGCGGGGGTCATTGGCGTTCCACACATTGAAGTCCCCCACCTGCGGGCCCACGGGCGTGGTGACACGAAACACATGCCCGGCGGGCACCTTCCACGCCCTGCCCGTGCGAATCGGTACCTCGAACTGCTCGATCAAGCTGCGCTGATCTTTTCGGTCACGAATGCGCTCGTAAAATGCCGCGTCGACCTGCAACGCCAAACCCTTGCTGACCTGATAAGCGGCCGGATAGTCTTTGTACATGATGCAGATCCTCGATCAGGGGTGGGTAAACAGGGCCAAGGACAGGTGTTCCGAATCATCCAGGTACAGGCTCATCGCCTCCCCTGCCGCCGGTTTGTCCTGCTCGACAAGCCATTGATAAATCTCACGGTCACGCTCCAGCCAGGGCGACTGGAAACGTTGCTCATCAGGCGCGGCGCAAAACACCAGGCGCAACTGGGCGATGACCTGGGCAAAAAACTCATCGAACAACGGGCTGCCCATCAACCCGACGATGTGCTGATGGAACAGCAAACTGTGGGTGGCCACCGCACGCCAATCCTCGCGCTCACGGGCCAGGGTGGTGGCGTCAATGGCGTTTTGCAGGCGCTCGGATTGCTCGGGCGTCAAGGCCTCGCTTCCGGCGATGGCCTGCAACTCCAGGGTACGGCGGACTACAAACAGGTCGCGGACTTCCTCCCGCTCCAACCGCCGCACCATGACGCCCTTGTTACGCACATAACGGGTCAACCCCTCCTGCCCCAGACGGTGCAAAGCTTCGCGAATCGTATTGCGCGACGCACTGTAGGCCTTGACCAGGTCCACCTCGACCAATGCCATACCTGGCAATAACCGCCCCGCAATAATGTCGGCACGCAACTCCAGGGCAATCTGGTCGGCTAAAGACAAACTGAGCGTCATGACACCTCACGATTGTTGAACAATCTTCCGTCTAGATGTAATCACATTTCATGCCAACGCCCTGCATGCCGACGAGTGTGTAAAAAAGGTCAAGTTGGTTAAAATGCCCGCCTGTAACCGAGGCTGCCCCATGCGTTATTCACAAAACCACAAAGCCCAAACCCACCAACGCATCATCAAGGAAGCCTCTGCGCGCTTTCGCCGCGACGGCATCGACGCCACCGGCCTGCAGCCACTGATGAAAGCGTTGAACCTGACCCATGGCGGCTTTTACGCGCATTTCAACTCCAAGGGCGAACTGGTAGAGACAGCGCTGCAGGCGGCCGCCGCAGACCTCGACGCCCATTGCGACATGCTGTTCAGCCAGGAGCAGCCGCTGGGCGCGTTTATCGACAGTTACCTGTCGGAATGGCACCTGACCTTCCCGGACCAGGGCTGCCCGCTGCCAACGATGTGTTCAGAACTGGGGCTCCGAGGCCAGCCCAGTGCGACTACAGACCAGGTACTCAACGCAAGGCTCAAGCAAATAGAAACGGCATTGGGAGATGAGCGTTGCGATGCAGAGAGCCTGGTGATGATGTCGACACTGGTGGGCGCATTGGTACTGGCCAGGAGTGTTGAAGACCCTCAATTGGCGAGACAGATCATGGCCGTGGTGCGCGAACGCCTGAAAACGCAGAACCCGGAGGGCAAAAAGGCCGATCAATGACCGGCCTCCTGGATGAATCAGTTGATGGCCAGCCTATCGCGATTCTTCTCCAGCAGCGCCTTGCCAATCCCCTTCACTTCCAACAACTCATCCACCGCCGTGAACGGACCATTGCTTTCGCGATAGGCGATGATCGCCTGGGCTTTAGCGGCACCGATACCGAAGAGGTCACGACGCAGGGTTTCGGCGTCGGCGGTGTTCAGGTTGACCTTGGTGGACTGCTCGACCTTGGTCATCTGGGCGGTGATAGGGGTTGGAGCTTCGGGTTTGATGGACGGGGCTGCGGTGGTGGTGACTGAAAGGGTCGTGAGGAAGGCGAAGATTAGGGAGGTGAGGTAGGTGTTTTGCATTGGTGACGCTCCATGACAGTGTGAGAGAAAAGCAGCTTTCCGAGGCTGCTTTTCTAACTTAGGTCATATGAGGCAACTGTCAAAACCGCGTTCATTACAGGATGTGAGACAGCAGCATTACTAGCAAGTTACTGCGCTCACACCAAGTAACATTCCGGACAGTTTTTATTTATACAGTGCTGCGCTCCAACTCACCGGCACGAAATTTTAGGGCTAAGAAAACCAAGGGAACATAAGCCACTGTCAATACCGTCGCACCGTCCAAATCGTAGATCACCAGACACAGTGCAGCAGGCAAAAGCCACAAAATGTTGATTACGCCTACCGCCAGAGTAACGGGCAAGTGTGCGCCAAATTGCCGTGACGCAAACTGGTATGCATGGCTACGGTGGGCTTCGTAGACTTTATCTCCTCGTAACAGACGGCGTAACAAGGTGAACGTAGCATCGACAATGAACACGCCAAGAAGTATCAGCCAGGCCCAAAAAAACTTGGGAGAGGTCCAAGCTGCCTGGAGTGATAGAACGCCCAATGCCATGCCAAGAAATCCACTTCCGGCATCCCCCATGAATATTTTGGCTGGCGGAAAATTCCAGAGTAAAAAACCTGCGACACAACTTGCCAAAGCAACTAATGACCAAGCTTGCACGGGTGTGTCGTTGATCCAGTATAAGAGACAACCACAAAGACAAACTGTCATCGCTTCTACACCAGCGATGCCATCAATGCCATCCATAAAATTATAAAGGTTAAGCATCCACACTAAATAAACGACAGCGAAAAGATACCCAACCCAACTGATATAAATATTAAAGCCGAACAGACTTATAGCCGGTAACCCTCCGAGCCATGCCACGGCCCATATCGCCGAAGCGAAGTGCGCCAACAGTCGCCAGCGGGCGGCAATATGCCCATGATCATCCAAAAAACCAACAACAGCAGTCAACATGCCTGCTCCGGTCAATGCGTAAAACAGCGTGGAGGGTATCAACCCTCCCGCAAACATGCCGATCAACGCCGCGCTAAAGCTCAGTACAATAGCCACGCCCCCACCACGCGGTGTAGGTACGGAGTGCGAGCTTCGCACATTGGGAATATCGAGCATTTTTCGCGACAACGCATAGCGACGCAGGGCAGCAGTCAGAAAAAAGGAAAGTCCGATCAATGCCGGAATCAGCCACCAATAGTTCATTATCCGAACAACTCCAAAAACATAAATTTCTTATTGGCACTGATAGAGCGGCCTAATACAGGGCCCAGAAAATGGCGCTTCAATTGCTCTGTCACTCAAAGGCCGCCAGCATTTTCCTGACGGCGCCTGTGAATCAGATCGACAATCTGACACTCGGGCACGTAGCCACTCACTGTCGCGCCGAGCAATTCGCGCAATTGGACATAATTATCCGCAGCAACAGCATCCAGCAGCGCCGCTATTGCCAGTTTTAATGGTTCCCACGGCAGATGCTCCTCGTCGGCGCGCATGATCATCGAGTGCTCGGTGGGTGATACGTTGTCCCCAATCAGCAATTCTTCATAGAGCTTTTCACCCCGACGCAGCCCGGTGAACTCAATCGCGATGTCTCCGTTGGGACTCTCATGAGTGCGTAATGACAGACCCGATAGGTGAACCATCTTTTCGGCCAAATCCGCAATTTTCACCGGTTGCCCCATATCGAGCACAAATACATCACCGCCCTGCCCCATGGAGCCCGCTTGAATAACCAACTGCGCAGCTTCGGGGATGGTCATGAAATAGCGGGTCATGTTCGGGTGGGTAACCGTAATGGGACCACCATTCTTTATTTGTTCCCGAAACAAGGGAATGACTGAGCCAGACGAGCCCAGGACATTGCCGAAACGCACCATGGTGAACCGTGTCTTGTTGGTGCACGGCTGCATGACATGCTCACCGAACAGCAACGGTTGGGGCTCTCGACTCAACGCCTGCAGCGTCATTTCAGCCAGTCGTTTGGTACATCCCATGACGTTAGTCGGTCGAACCGCCTTGTCGGTAGATATCAACACAAAGTGCTCTACACCGGCTTGCACTGCAGCCTGCGCGGTGAGCAACGTCCCAAGGACATTATTCAACACACCCTCAGCGACATTATGTTCGACAATGGGGACGTGTTTGTAGGCTGCTGCGTGATAAACCGTATTAACGTTCCAGACACGCATCACATCAAGCAAACGCTCACTGTTGCGAATCGAACCCAGAATCGGCACCAGCTTCAGGTTCAACCCTTCATCCTGGATCAGCTTCTCCAGTTCGGTCTGGATGCTATAGAGATTGAATTCACTGTGTTCGAACAGGATCAGCGCCGTTGGCTGGCTGGTGAGAATCTGCCTACATAATTCCGAGCCAATGGAGCCGCCGGCCCCCGTCACAAGGACAACATGATCGCGGATGCAGCGTTCGAATAGAGCCTGCTGCGCCGCAACTGGATCCCGGCCGAGCAGATCGACAATATCAACTTCCTGCAGATCACTGACGCTGACACGGCCATTGGCCAAGTCCATGAACCCCGGAATCGTACGCACATGTAGCGGATAAAACTCAAGCGCAGCCAGGATTTCACGGCGTCGCGCACGCGAGGCCGATGGGATAGCCAACAGTACTTCGGTGGCACCGGTCTCCTCGATCATCTGCTCAATATCAGAAGAAGGGTAAACCTTGAGCCCGGCAATTACCCGGCGCGCGATACTCGCGTCGTCGTCAATAATCGCAACCGGCCGCATTGACTTGTCCGACCGCAGCGCCGCAACTAACTGATTACCTGCCGCACCACCACCATAGACAGCGACTTTGGTGGCGTCATCGTCCTGTCGTAGAAAAGGCACATGCTGACCGGCTAGGAACCAGTCACCAAGGAAATACTGGCGCATGAACAACCTTAACCCGCCGATCATCAACAAACTGAGCCACCAGAAGTTGATGATCAACGAACGGGGTACCAATACGTTAGGACGGTACAAATAGACATAGACCGTTAATACCAGCGCCGACAACGCCACGGCTTTGAAGATACTGACCAGCGCCTCATTACCGAAATAGCGCATCACCGCGCGATAAAGGCCAAATCGGATAAAAATAGGCACAGAAATGATCGGTGCGGCGATGAATAGCCAGGCGTAATCACCAAACGGGTTGATAGGTTGCTCAATCCCCAGTCTCACGACAAACGAGAGCCACAATGCCAACCAGAGCAACACCACATCGACCATCAACTGCAAGATACGCTTGTAACTACGCGGCAAATTTAATAAACGCTCACGCATTGTCCGAGATCCTTTCGTTCGACTTTCGAATTGCCCACCCTCCTTCCCTGCCACGGTCAACGCTCCAGAAAATCTTTTGCGGTTTTTTCCAACGCCCCGCTCACACTGATCGCAGGGGTCCACTCAAGCAATGCTTTGGTTTTTTTGATATCGACCTGAAGCGATCCACACAGACGCTGTGACAGTGCTTTTTTTCCAAGCAACTGCGCAACTCCACGCAACATCCACATAGGAAACGGCAACAGGCGCGCTGGCCTGCCCAGTGCTCGCGCCATCAGTCGCAGCAGCTCACTCGTTGAGAGGTCTTCATCGTCGCTCACCAGAAACACCTGATTCGCAGCAGCAGGGTGATGTGTGCATATCACTATCAGGTCGACCAGATTGTCCAGCGCCACCAAACTTCGCTTGTTGGTGATCGCGCCCAACGGCAAAGGCACACCACGATTGAGCCAGCCCATCATGCTACGAAAGTTGGCTTTCACCCCTGGCCCGTACACCAGCACCGGACGAATAATCACGACTTCCATCTGCGTTTCAGCTGCGAGCATCAGCAATGCTTGCTCTGCTTCCAACTTGGAGATGCCATAGGGATCTACTGGGGCGGGCACGTCATTCGCGGTATAAGGGTGGCCCGGCAAAGTCCCCTCACCGTTGACCTTGATTGAGCTCAGATAGATGAAACGGCGAACACCGGCCTCTGCCGCTTGTTCTGCCAAACGTAATGTCCCCCGCACATTCACGCGCCGGAACACCTCCAAGGGATCGACCTCACGCTCGTCCATGACGTGGACCCGACCGGCGCAGTGGATGACCACATCAACCCTCTCAAGCGCCTGCTGCCAGTCACTTTGCGGCTCAAGTCCCGGGACCTGACAGACTTCCAGACGCGCGAGCGGCTGCGACGGTAGCCGCCGATAGACCGAACGCACCAGGTATCTGGGGTCACTCAGCAGGCGAGCCTGAACCGCAGCTCCGACAAAGCCACTGGCTCCGGTTAGAAGAACACGTGTCATAGCGACTTCAAGCCTTCTTCCACACCGTACGATTGATGTAGTCGGTGTAACTCAGCACAACACGAACCACCTGTAACGAAACCGGTCCACCTTGATAATCCGCAACCACTGGCACTTTACGTTGCTCGCGCGCATGCTGGCTGGTAATCACTCGAACCGCATCCATCACGGATTCGCGCTTGAGGCCGCTCATGATCAATGTCCCCTCGTCCATACCTTCAGGGCGTTCGTGGGCGTTGCGCAAGGTGACCGCCGGCAGGCTCAACAACGAAGCCTCCTCGGTAATGGTGCCGCTATCGGACAGCACGCAAAACGCCGACATTTGCAGCTTGATGTAATCCAACAGACCGAACGGTTTGACGAAGCGGATCAGCGGATGGTCAAGGGACTCACCCAACTCTTCGAGCCGCTTGCGCGTACGAGGGTGCGTCGAGACGATCAGTGGGAAACCATAATGGTCCGCCAGGGAGCGCAACGTATCCAGCAAATCACGCAGGTTATCCGGTGTGTCGACGTTCTCCTCGCGGTGGGCACTGACGATGAAGAACTTATCCTGCTCTAGGCCACTGCGTGCCAACACATCGGACTGCTCGATCTTGGGCATGTAGTACTCAAGAACTTCCTGCATGTGCGAGCCTGTCTTAATGATCGTTTCCGGACGAATGCCCTCGGCGATCAGATAACGACGAGCATGCTCGGTCAAGACCATGTTGATGTCACTGAGGTGGTCCAGCACTTTGCGGTTAAGTTCCTCAGGTACCCGCTGATCGAAACAGCGGTTTCCGGCCTCCATATGGAATACCGGAATCTTGCGACGTTTGGCGGCGATCACTGCAAGGCACGTATTGGTGTCACCATAAAGCAGCAACGCATCAGGCTGTTCCAGTTCGAAGATTTCATCGGACTTGGCAATGACTTCGGCAATGGTTTTCGCGGCTGTATCGCCGGCAGCGCCGAGGAAGTGGTCCGGCTTGCGAATTTCCAGATCGTCGAAAAACACCTGATTGAGCTCGTAATCGTAGTTCTGCCCCGAGTGCACCAGGACATGATTGACCTGACGATCCAGTTCGGCGATGACCCGGCTCATTTTGATCAGCTCGGGACGCGTGCCGACGAGTGTCATGACCTTAAGCATCGAGTTGCTCCTTGATGTAATCAAGCTTGAGTAGCAATTCCTTGATGCCGGGTACATCCAGGCGCTCGGTATTGTGCGAGGTGTAGTCGTAGAATTCGGATATACGCTCCTCTCCTTCAACAAAGTACTTGTTGTAGTTCAGGTCACGGTTGTCAGCCGGAATCCGGTAGTAACGTCCCATGTCCTCGGCCTTGGCCATTTCCTCGCGAGAAACCAGCGACTCGTAAAGCTTCTCGCCATGGCGTGTACCGATGACCTTGACCTCGTTTGTCTTGCCGAACAGCTGCTTGAGCGCTTCGGCCAAGTCGCCTACGGTCGAGGCCGGTGCTTTCTGGACGAACAAATCGCCTTGCTGGCCGTGTTCGAAAGCATGCAAAACCAGATCAACCGAATCTTCAAGCGACATCAGGAAGCGGGTCATCTCCGGGTCGGTTACCGTCAACGCCCCGCCCTTACGAAGTTGGTCAACAAACAAGGGAATCACTGAGCCGCGCGAGGCCATGACATTGCCGTAACGTGTCGCACAAATGACTGGGCCTGAAGCCGGGATCATGCGTGATTTAGCGACCATCAACTTCTCGGACATCGCCTTGGAGATGCCCATAGCATTGATCGGATAGACAGCCTTATCGGTACTCAACACCACAACTCGCTGCACACCGCTGGAGATAGCCGCGTTCAGCACATTCTCGGTACCCAGCACGTTGGTGCGCACCGCTTCCATCGGATAAAACTCACAGGACGGAACCTGCTTCAGGGCCGCAGCATGGAAGATGTAGTCCACACCCACCATGGCCTGATCCAGGCTATCGCGATCACGAACATCGCCGATGTAGAACTTGACCTTGTCGTTGGCCAAGGCGATACGCATATCTTCCTGCTTTTTCTCATCACGACTGAAGATGCGAATCTCGCGCACAGCGGTATTGAGAAAACGCCTGAGGACCGTATGGCCGAAAGAACCGGTGCCACCGGTGATCATCAATACCTTGTCGTCGAACATGTAAACCCTTCCGAATTCGTTAGCGAGTGGCGTGCATCAACTCGATGAGCTGGGGCCAGGTTGGAGCTTTGTATCCAGTTGCCTGAGTGAAGCGCTCACTGTTGAGCGAGCGATCGATCACCAACGCTGCGTCTGGGCGAATCTCAATGGATTTGCCATATTGGCTGGCAATCAGTGTCAATAGATCGAGCTTGGCAATTGGATCTGCGGACACATGATACAGGCCATTGAGCTCCGGGTGCGGGAGGACGAAGTCTTTCATCACTCGGGCCAACTCAGCGGTGGGCAAACCTGAAAAAATCGCCCGGGAAAAACCTCGCGTAGTACCTTCTTGTGACAGAAACCAGTCCAACAGCGAGTGGTTGGAGTTCAGTTCGTGCCCAATGATCGAGGTACGCAAAGTGATTGCGTGAGGCAAATCGTGGAGTTCGCCGATGTACTTCGATTTACCGTAGAGGTCCTCGGCGTCCGAAATATCGCTTTCCAGATAGCCACCCTTGCCTCCGGAAAAGACACAATCGGTACTGATGTGGATGAGTCGTGCATTACTCAACGCACAGAGTCGTGCGAGTCGATGCGGCAGCATGGCGTTGATTGGCAATGCGGTCAGCGGATCCTTGGCATCGGCCAGTTGCTTGATCAGCCCTACACAGTTAATTACAACGTCCGGCCGGACCTTCGCCAATACCGCGACGAGCGCATCCTGATCGAGAACATCCACGCCGGTGAGCAGGTGCGACTGGTGTTGCGGCGAAAAATTCCGCAGCGCGGTATTGCTTCGTACGGTACCCCATGTGTCGTGTTCGGCATCCCCCGAAAACACGCGGAACACTGCGTTACCGAGCATGCCAGTGACTCCAAGAACCAAAATCTTCATATCTATCCCTTAACCTCGAGCCGTCTTAACGACGCCCGGACAAACCAGACAATTTGAGTCGCAAGCGACTCAAAAGATGTTGAGCAAACAGTCGTTCATCTACGCCCATGATAAAAAAGCTGAACAACATTGCCGGCAATATCAGAATGAAATGCCACGAATAAAACTCTCTATCGTCGCGACAGAGCCAGGCAGTGACAACGACTATCAGAAAACCAGCCAGCCAATACAGAAGTTTTCGCCCCTTCAGTGCCACGCCATGACTGAGTCGCAGGCGTGATGTCAAGAATACAAGATAGAACCCATAGCTGGCGAAATACGCAAAGCCGACCCACTCAAGCCCATAGGGCAGAAGCCACAGGGACACCGACATAAAAATCATACTCCAGAGGGCCTCGGCCATCGCAAAACCTTTCATGTCGGCACGCGCGACCAGCGCCGTTGAGATAACCCAACCCAAGACCCTGACAAAATCCCCAATAAGTACCCAGCGCAATACATCAAGTGAAGGGAGAAATTCATGGCTGAACAGAACAGACACAATAAGCGGCTTCATAACCACCAGGCCGCATATAAGCGGTAGCGATATTAACAGCGCGAAATGAAATGCCTTGGCTAAGGCCGAATGTAACTCACGCCCCCCAACAACTTTGCTGAGTTCAGGTAACAGATAACTTTGTAACGATGTCAAAAACAACGCAAGATACATTGCACTGATACTCCACGCCGCATCAAACTGCCCGGCGCCCTCCAATCCATAGAGACGTACGATGTAACTTCGGACGATCAGCACACTGCCCAGCGTTAGAAACAGTGACAGTAAGGACGGTAGCGCGACTTGCAGGAATCGCACGGCTGCGCCTCGTGTCGCTCCGCTCGGCGCAATCGCTTTTATGCCTCTGAAATAACCTTGGCGTCGAACATAAAAAAAAGCGGCGATCAATCCAAGCAATGGCCCGCCGGCCAGAAAAAGAACCATGGCATTGGAGTTACCGCGAGCATAGACAAGGCCTACCGGTAACGCGACAAGCGCAGCCCCCAGGCCAGTGAGCATGGTCACTATGCTCAGTGCCCCAAATTCCATTTCGGCCGTCAGCACGCCTCGAAAGAAAAAAAGTAGTGCACCAAGGACAATCGGGATAATCAGCCAGCGAATAGCGGACGCATGCTCGCCTGCGAAAATCCAGGCGGCGATAAAATCAGCAGAAATTAAAATAGTTATTGAAAGTAAAACACTCGCGAGGATAAAAATATAGAAAGACGATATGAAAAATTGGCGCTTTGCAATCCCTTTATGGCTGCTTAGCCCTTGAACTACAGCGTTCTGGCCTCCAATGGAAGCAATGGATGAAAGCATCTGCTGCAAATGCCGCAGTATAGAGTACAGCCCTACGCCCGCAGGCCCAGCTAGCACGGCGAGTAGCTTCACCGCGACCGCACCTAGCACCAAACCAACAAACTGCCCTACGGCGGTTTTCAACGTAGACACCGCCATGCCTGGCTTCATTTATAATCACCAGTCTTACACAGAACCGGAACAACGGCTCTACGCTCAAAAAGAAGAAAGGCCAATACTACATATATAAAGAGTCCCCCACTAAGAAGCGTAGCGGTGAGCGAACTCACTGATGCCACGAAAAAACACACAATACTCGAAACCATCAATATCTGATTTCCAGAGGAAAATATGCATGCCGCGCAGAATGTGAAGATCAGGCAGTAAACCACCACTCCCGCCCACCCGAACGCAAGTTTGGCATCTACAAAAAAAGCGGTATTGGCGGCACCTGCACCTCCAGGAGACGCACCAAACTCGTAAACATAAACCATCTTCTCAAGCAGCATTTTCGGCTCACCATAAAGAAGGTGAACAAAGCTAATCGAACGGCCTAACGACAGCTTTCCATCCAACACTTCTCGATGAAAACCTAGCCAATCGTAAGCCGTTATGTAAGGGATCCATACGACTCTATTTAACAAAATAATTAGTTTTCCGGATACCTCATCTGCGTCAACCGTAACTTGTCCGACCCCAAACTGATCTTGAACCATATTCGGCAAAAAAAATCGCCCGGGGCGTCCCATCGCCTCCTGAATTGGCAGGCCTGGCGGTATTGAAACTTCCATAGGATGTTCTTCCTTGAGTACAGCATTCGCACCTTTCATTCGCGCATCCCCGACGCCGCCCATGGCAAGAAGGGTCATGGCACCAATGCTTGCAACCATTAAGAGAATAACCAAAAACGCACTCAACCATTTCCTCGAAGTAAAAAAAAACAATATACAGGGAAGAAATATAAATACCGGTGCTGCCTTTTCCAAAGACAACATCGAGAGCGCGAGCAGCGCGATTAAAAGCCAATAACGAAACTTTGAATTAAAAACAAATGCGGCAACCAGAACCAGCGGCATCACAGAGCGCCCTAAAATAAAAACCGCATATCTAAGCAAGCTCTCATACCCCTCTAATCCCGCTAGGAATTGACCGCGTGCCTGCGCAATATCCATTAATGTCCCGCCCTTCAGGGCGACCATTGCAGGCACGGCGTCCGCCAGATGAACAGCATAAAAAAGACTTGTTGCATATATACAAAATGCAACAATCGACAGGCGATACCAAACCACGCGAGAAATTCGAATGGATCTCGATATTTTCTGAGCTAAAAATAGGAATATTTGCGAAAAAAAACCATAAGAAAAAAAATAAATCAGACAAAACAACAAAATCAAGATTAAAAGCTCGATCGACTCCCGATCATGAAAAAGAACCAATCCCAGCAATGATGCAGGAAAATAAATCAATCCAATTAAAAAAACAGGAAGGGCTTTGACACTCGTGAAAAAATGGTTCAAAAAACACCTTCCTCATGATCTAAAAGGAAAAACATCTGCAAGCACTACAGCACTTATGACAGAAGGCGAACCAAATTGTTCACTTGGGACGGCATGTCAAAATTCGCATCAAAATAATCTCGCCCCGATTTCCCCATAGCCTCACGCTCGGCGACACCGAGAGCCTGCAGACGACGAATGTTTTCAACAAGAGGCAAGGCCTCCCCGGCTGCTGATGTCAACCCCGCGCCCGCCTCTGACACGA
Organism: Pseudomonas sp. NFACC25; assembly: GCF_900100935.1. NCBI lineage: Bacteria > Pseudomonadati > Pseudomonadota > Gammaproteobacteria > Pseudomonadales > Pseudomonadaceae > Pseudomonas > Pseudomonas sp. NFACC25. The sequence continues at coordinate 120,675 of NZ_FMUC01000015.1, read as the reverse complement.
CCCGCGCGCCCTCACCATTAATGCTGGCAAGAATTGGTCGACCTGCTGCCAAATATGCCTGGATCTTGCTCGGAACTGTTTGTGCAAACGCTTCGTTATCATTGAGCGAAACCAGCAATGCAGATGATTTCTCAAAAATTTTCGGCATCGCTTGCGGCACAAATCGCCCAGCCAGGATAAGGTTATTCAAGCCTAGAGCCTGCTGCTGTGACTGGAGCCACTCCAAGCGACTTCCGCTGCCCACGAGAACCAATCGGATTTGCGCATCCTCGCGCAAATGCAAGGCAGCCTCCACTAGAGTATCCAGAGCCTGAGCAGTACCCAGGTTACCCGCAAAAACCACACAGAAATACTGTTCCAGCAATGCGCTCAGTTCAGGAGGAACAGGAACCGCGTCCGCAGACGAATTTGCATCTATCGAGTTAGGGTAATAAATGATTTTATCGGGATCAGCATAGCGCGAAACCGGTTCAAAAAAGGCACGCGACTGCACCAACAAAATATCGCAGCAACGATAGATACCTTTAACCAGCCATCCAACAGCCTTGAGAGCATGAGGATTGCTGATAAAACCGGTAGCCTTGAGGCTCTCCGGCCACAGATCCTGTACCCACAGAGCAAGTTTTGCTCTCTTCAGCCACTTCAATGGAATCGCCGGAATAGCCTGTAAGACGGGTGACGGAGCAAACACCAAAATTGCATCAAACTCACGCTTGCGCAACATCCAAGGCAGAAACAACAAACCAGCCAAAACAAACGAAAGATAATTGAATATCAGGTTTTTCGCCCCGCCCTTACCTCGCGGCCACAGCGGTACTCTAAACACATCAATTTTGCCGAGATAACGTTCGTATTGGATGCCTTTGGCACTGTAGCCTTCGAAAATCCTGCCATCCGGGTAGTTGGGTTTTCCTGTAGCCACGACGATGTCATGACCCTGCTCATCGAGGGTCCGCACAATGTCGTTGATAATAAAACTTTCAGGCCAAAAGTATTGGGATAGAACGAGAATCTTCATAAGTAATCAGGAGAACTCAATCAATGATTCTGACAACATGATCGGCGATAGCAAGACTAGCAGTCAGCCCTGGGGATTCTATCCCGTAAAGGTTGATGAGCCCGCGCAGGCCATGGGTTTGTGAACACTGTATAAGAAAATCTTCCGCCGGCTGTCCCGGTCCTGAAAGTTTGGGGCGAATACCGCAGTAACCCGGCGTCAGGCGCTGCGGATCAAGCTTCGGAAAATAGCGTTGGATCGCCACCGCGAAATCGCTTCTGAGGTATTCTTCCACCTGATAGTCGACTGTGTCGGTCCAGGCGACGTCCGGCCCGAATCGCACCTGCCCCCCCATATCGATCGTGGCGTGCACTCCGAGGCCCGCCGTATTCATCTCTGGCATCGGGTAGATCAGACGTGTAAACGGTGAACGCCCACTGTAGGAAAAATAACGCCCCCGACACCATTGGGTTGTCGGTACATGACGCGCCTCAAGGCCGTCGATGTATGACGCGAGCTTACTGGAAAATATCCCTGCCGCGTTTATCACTCGCTGCACGCCTACGGAGAATGACTCGCCGCAGCTTTCACCCTCCGCCAGCCATTCCTCACCATTGCGTTGCAGACGGTTGACCCGAGTCTCCAGCGCAAGATCGGTACCATGTCGCTGCGCGTCACCGAGCAGGGAGAGCAAATATGCGTGGCTATCAATAATGCCAGTATCCACAGACATCAGGGCAGCAACACCGGAGACTGCAGGCTCTATCCGACGAAGCTGTGCCGCAGTCACTTCTTGCAAAGAATCAACACCTGACTTTTTTGCATTGTCCTGAAGGGCATCAAGCCCAGCGATTTCATCCGGGCTCACCGCCACGAGCAGCTTGCCAATCCGCCGATGCTCTACTTGATGGTCTACGCACCAGCGATACAATAAATCGCGCCCCTCTACACACAGGCGTGCCTTCAACGAACCGGGTGAGTAGTAGATACCAGCGTGAATGACTTCCGAGTTGCGGCTGGAGGTATGCGAGCCAATCCATCGTTCAGCCTCGACCACCAGCACACGCTGCCCGGAACGCGCCAGACGAGAAGCACAGGCCAACCCGATGACACCGGCGCCGATAACGAGACAATCATAAGAACTCATAGTGAGTGCCTTGTAAGAATCAGGATCTGGAAAGTAGACGCACGTAGACGTCGTACATCAGCTGCGCGTTGACTTCGATCGCGAAGTTTTCCTCTGCCCACTGGCGAGCCTGGCGACCAAGGGTCTGACGCAAGCCGTGGTCTTCTGCCAGACGCTGCAGGGCATCGGCAAGCAGAGCCGGGTCGGGCCGCGGGATCGCTAACCCGGTGATCTCGTGCAGCAGCGCGTCCGACACAGGATTTGTCACGGCTACAACGCTGGGGATCGAATAGAACGCAGCCTCGAATACCGGCCGCCCCGCCGCATCCAGATGAGAGGGAAAGCATAGAATGTCGAGTTGTGGGTAAAGCGACCTGACGTCGCCAATAAAGCCCAGCATACGAACATGCTTCTGCAAACCGTAGTCATCGATCATCCGTTCCACATTGGCTCGCACATCATCAGCAAAACCCAACTTACGAAGCACCCAGGCCTTCATCCCGGAGAGCTTGCGGGCATTTTCTCCAGCTATCAGGCACTCGATATCAACGTTACGTGCCTTTAGGATACGCATCGCCTCAATCAACTCGTAGATACCCTTGAGCGGAATCAAAACACCGAGGAACCCAACGCGCACAGGCTCTTCGGCATTTCGCGACGAGGGGACCAGGGCTTCGCTTTCGATCCCGAGACCGTTGTGCACGATGCTCAAGGGCAAGTCCGACGCCAGCGTTGCTGCGACGGTATGATCAATCGGCACGACAGCCTCGGCATAACGTCTCAACCAGGCGTTGACCAGCTTGGTACGAAAACCAGAGCCTGGAGCGCGCTGCAGAGATCGCACATGTACCAACATCGGCACACGCAGCAGCCATTTGGCCAGAATGGCCAAAGGCAGCAATGTCACTTCGTTGACATGCAACAAATCGAACTTTTCATGGCGCAAGCGCCAGATCGCCGTCAATGAAAACGGTAAAAGTAAGAGCTCCCGCAACAAAATAATCCAGCGTAGCCGGCGATAGTGGCTAAAACGCGTATTGTCGAACTGGCTAAGCCCCCTGACCGTGCGTACGTCCATACCGGCTTTGACAAAAGCCTCGCACACCGGACCATCCGGCGTCAGTACCGTGCCCTGTACACCCAGCGCATGCAAACGGGTGAACAGCTCGATAAGGCTCTTTGACGCGCCACCGAATGCAGCGACTGGATGCAGGTAAAGTATCCGTAGTGGTAACTTACTCATCGCAAACTACCGTACCAGCGTGCAAAATTGACCCAGCGCCAGACCTGCCACGTATAGGGCCGACGGCCCGAAACCACTGCATCGAAATGCTCGAGCAGTTTGGCCTGGTCAAGAAAGGGTAGCCCCAGATCCTCTTCCAGCCAGGGACGAAGTGTCTCCGCCATGCCCATCAGCCATTGCTGCTCGGGCGTCGCAAAGCCGATCTTGTCGCGACGATGCAGGACCTCCGCCGGCACGATCCCACGCAACGCCGAGCGCAGCAGGTGCTTGGTCTCACCATCCGGGGAAACCAGATATTCCTCTGGCAAGGACAGCATGAAGTCGGACAGGTTTGTGGTCAGGAACGGTACGCGGCTTTCCACCGAGAAACGCATCGAGTTGCGATCACCATGGCGAAGCAGGCCGAGCAAACCGCGCGTGTTCAACGAGGCTGCCAACGCGCTCATCATGCGGCGCCCCGGTATTTGTTGGGATGACGCATGCTTGGGGAAGCCGAGATGAACACCGCTTTCGCGCAACGGGCCCGGACGGATCCAGGCAGGGCAATTGTCCATACCGTTAAGCCCGCGCAACAGATCGTGCAGGCCGCCCTCGCTGTACTCGCCAACAACCCGTTTCAGGCCTTCCAGACGGCTGCGCCCCGGCCATTGCGACCATTGATTCAAGAAGCTCCAGGCTTCGCGCCATTGTCCGTTGTCCAGCAGGCTGCGAATACGTTGCCCCGCATATCCGCTGTACCCTCCCTGATTCTCATCGGCGCCCTGCCCTTCCAGGGTGACAGTAATGCCCTGTTCCTTGGCCTTCTTGAACACGCGATATTGGGCATAGATGCTGGTACTGCCAAACGGTTCGCCCTGCGCGGTAATCAGGTCTTCGAGATCGGCTGCCAACTCGTCCCCGGAAACAATCACCTTGTGCGACTTGGCACCGACGTGGGTGTTGATCTTGTCTACCCAGCTTTCTTCGCTGACCACGCTGCCCCGGGCAATATAGCTGAACGTGTTTATATCCGAATCCGGCTCAAGGTAGCGCATGGCGCAGACAATCGCAGAAGAATCGACACCTCCAGACAAGGCGGCACCGACCGGCACATCGCTACGCAAGTGCAGGCGCACGTTGTCGAGAAACATCTCGCGCAACTGATCGCTGGCGCTGGCAAAGCTTATGGATTGGGTTTGTACGATGGACGGCGTCCACCAGGGCTTGGGACTGGACACCTTGAGCATGGCGAGGTCGACTGTCAGCAACTGCCCAGGAAGCAGGCTGACCACGCCTTCGATGAAACTCTCCTGCCCGAAGTCGTATTCGCCATGCACCAGATAATCGTATGCACGTTGCCAGTTGAGCGTTGAGCGTTGCCCCTTCAGGGCTCGCAGGGCCGGGAGCTCGGAGCCGAAGATGAAAGCGCCATCCTCCAACGCATAGAAGAATGGTTTGATGCCAAAGGCATCGCGAACACAGGTCAGTGAATCTTCCTGGCGATCAAATACCACGAAGGCAAACATGCCCTTGAGCCGAGGTAGCGCAGCTTTACCCCACTGGCTCCACGCAGCCAGCAACACCTCAGTGTCCGAACGCGTGCGAAAGCATGCCCCAAGAACCTCCAGCTCTGCTCGCAACTCGATGTAGTTATAGATTTCGCCGTTGAATACCAGCCCGAAACGTTGATCAGCGGAATACATCGGCTGCTGACCCGAAGCGGAAAGGTCAATGATGGCAAGCCGAGTGTGACCAAGTACGACCGTGCCAGAGCCTAACGGGTGACGATCGAAGCCTTGATGATCCGGGCCTCGGAGATGCATCGCAGCCAGAGCGCCATTGACCCGGTGTTCTAGCTCCACAGGTGTAGCCCGCCAAAATCCTCCTGTAATTCCACACATCCTATTTGGCGACCTCTGCAATAAAATGCTGCGTTTTTTCGTAATCGTCCTTGATCTCGCGAGCAATACTCAGGGGGTCATGCCAGCGTTCAACGAATGCCCGGCTTCGCTTGCCCAAGGCGACAAGCGTCTCACGCGGCATCTGCAGCAAATTGCGCAAAGCGTCCTCTACCGTAGTGGGAGTAATCTGAAGAAAGGGCAGATCCGCTTTCATTTCAGGCGGAATGAACCCCAGGTCCTCATCCCGAATGTACACAAGCACTGGCTTGCCAAGTGCCATCAACTCCACCGCCAAACCGCCGTACCAACCAGCGAACAGCTGGTCTACCAGAACGTCTGCCGACTCATATATTTTCCGCGCTTCGGTGTTGCTCATACCTTCGACCAGCAGCAACTCGAACTCGAAGCCTTGAGCACGCAATCTCTCCAGCCCATGGAGAATAAGATCCGAACCTTTAACCTTCCGGTTACTTGGTGCATGCACGATTCGCAAAGGCCGGTTCTGATCTTGGGTATATGAAGGCACCCACTCATCCAGAAAGACAAGAGAGTAGGGAGTGAAACGTGCGCTCTCAGGAAGCACATGCAACAAATCCGGGTTCACCGAGTAAACCTGATGGGCGATACTCGAAAGCAATTTGATGTTGCGCCGCTTAAAGGCATCGGAAGCCGCGCAGTAGTAGCCTTCGTCTACCTGGCTGGCAATATTGATAGCGAAATGTTCGCGGCTGTAATCGCCCTGACGTGCATCATCGCCTTGGTAGGTGATAAACACAGCCTTGCCAAGCATACGAATGTAGGCGATTTCCAAGCGCTGCAGTGCGCGCAAGTAGCCGGCATAAAAAAGGCGCAGGAAGCCTTTAGTACCCTGACGCGGACTGAAACTGAAAGCATAAGCGTTTGCCAGCGTGGTCCCAGCGTTGTAATGGATTACATCGAAACGAGGGAGCAAGAATAGAATTGCCCCGATACGCTTCAGCTCTCGCATTACTAAACTTTGGCCTGGGCGATGCAACTCCATATCAGCGGGATAGGCAAGATAGTTCTGAGACACTACAAGGGAATAACTTTTCACCCCCAGCAGCTGCAGTGCCCGACTGAGCGTTTGAGGATTGCCGCCCACTGAACTGGGGGCGTGCAGAACGCTATAATTCTTCATCAGGGAATAAGTTCCAGAATTCCTTGAGCAAAAGAAACCCTAGGGGTAATCAGTGACTCACTCAATGAATCAATATTGGCGATCAGATTTCGAGATTCGATCTCTTCAATATTGAAAATCGGATCACGTCCAACTGCTGTGCCAATGATCCCGGCAATATCGCGAAGTGAAAGAACTTCCGTACCAGCCACATTGAACGTATGACTCCCCTCGAGTCCCAAGCAATGTTCAAGCGCAGCTACGGCGTCACTGACGTGAATTGGATTGATCTTAATCCCGTCATTGCCATGCAATGTAATTGCTTGCCCAGACATGACGTTATCAATAAGGCGAGGAACAAGCATCGAACGTTTCTGATCCTTGCCATACATAAAAAAGAATCTAAGAACGGTGACATTCATCAACGATGCGTAATTATGCGCTAACACTTCACTGCACAACTTGCTGCCAAGATAGTAACCCAGTTGACCGGGATGAGGTATTTGGGCGTTTTCCTTGAAAGCCTCATTTCCAGCCCCGTAACCCCCCCCGGATGACGCCAGGATGAAATGCCTCGCCCCTGCGCTCTTCGCATAATCCAATAAACGTGCTGTAGATGCCACGTTGACACCGAAGACATCCAGAGCCTGATCGGGAAATTCCCGAAATCGAGAGGATTGTGCCAGATGAATAACCGCGTCGACTGAAGTCGGCAATAACTGAGGCGACCACGCCTGCGAGAGGTCCAGAACGTGGTAATTAACTCCTGCCAAAGGTACGTCCGGTGCGGTGTGCACTATCGCATGAACCTGATGGCGAGCAACCAGTTGCGCTACCGAATGTGCGCCCAACAATCCGTTGGCGCCACTAATAAGAATATTCAAAATTGCAACCCCACCTAATTAACCTTCCTAGGCCTGTTCTCGACTGCCCCTTGGGGAGGGCCGATCAATTTGGCGAAAATCTCTGAAAAGACAAGCGAAATAGCCTCCACGGAGTGATGACGCTCGATGTAGCTGCGGCCCTTTCCCGCCGCCTCAACAAGAGTATCGCGATTTACATGCAAGTTTCGAATAACTTCTTTAAACGAAAAAGCGTCCGCACGAATAATCGGGATCTCGTCGAAGCCTTGCAGCAAATCAGTAGCGACATAAAGCTCTTCAAGATCGCGTCGAAGGTGGCAAACGACAGGTTTCCCAGATGCCATCGCCTCGATCGCAAACATTGCGTACCAGCCGATAACCAACTGATCCACTATGACATCGGCTTCAAGAATCATACGCCGCACCTCCTCATTGGGTACACGCTCCAGCATCGTCAACTCGATATCGAGACCATCTGCGCGCAACTCTTCGACCGCCCGCACAATATGGCGCGTTCCCTTGATTTCACGATGATTCGGTGCGTGCAAGAGTTTCAGTGGCCCCTTTCGTGATGGCTCAATAGTGCCATTATCAACGAAATTTGGTAACGGAATGGAAAAGTGGGCAATCATCAGGGTATCCCAGTGGTGCATGTAGTCCACCCATTCACAGCCACCCACGATATGACTTCCTGCTGAGCTCCATACGTCAACCATTGCTTGGATATGACTATGCCGCTTCCGATGCAGCGGATAGTCCATTGCCATCGCATGCTTAAATTGGAGATTCGGAGAGCGAGTCATTATCTGAACATCAGAACCATAAGGAAGCACGACCGTTTTCACACCCGCCAAGCGATACAGGTAAGGTTCCAGCCTCCACAAAAATGCGGTCCCTTGCCCCAAAGGCCCCCCATCAAAATAGAGAATCAACGAGCGATAACGTAAAGTTGACCAGCAAAAGATATAAAAATTTAGAAAAAGCTTGCGACAAAGCAGACTCTTTGACAGCCAGTGTAAGTCAAAACGAACATCAAAACTGCTGGTAATGTGCCATACCTGACTTACGAACGTTTCAGCGGAATAGCCGGCCAACTCAAGAGCGCGCTTATGGTAAATATTGTTGATAAGAGGAAAAGGCCCTAAACCAACATCAACACTTTTATTAATGCGCCTAGCAATAAGCATCACCACACATAGAAAAGGCAAAGCAATTGCCTCAAACAAGAACCGAAAACCATAATAAATAAATTTCATTTTTCAGTGACCACTTGGATTTCCTGTAACTTCCTAAAGATTTTCAAATCAATAGCGGGTAGCGCAAGTAAAAGACAGCTTACGGCAATCGTAAATTTTATCAATACAACGGTAAAACTCATCTCCCGTTGCTGAAGAAAAATACTGAACACAAGAACAATACTACCCAACAGACATACCCAAACCAATCGCAACCAAGCAACAGGCAAGGGATAATAGCGTTGAGTAAAAAACAAAAAACTTGACGATAGAAAAATATAAGCTACAACAGTCGCCCATGCCGCACCAGAAACGCCAAATCGCGGAATTAGAAACCAATTGAGCACTATGTTTAATAGTGCCGCGCCCCACACTAAATATGCGAAGACCTTGGTGCGATTTGCGAGAGAAATCCCTATTGCTGTAACCTGTTGACTTGCTTGCAACACCGCAGTAAAGCAAAGAATAGCCAATGGAGCAGCCGCTGAAAAATATTCCGCCGGCAAGAAAACCCCCAATATTTCACCTGAAAATAATGCGATAGATCCTGCTACCGACAACATTACTACAAGCAAAATCAATAGGACTTCGAAGTATAGTTGTCGGTATGTCCCTGGATAATCAGAGCGTATTTTTACAGCATAGGGGCTCCATGCCATTCCAAAAGCCGTCGCCACAAAAACGGCAAGAGTCGAAAATCGAAACGCAACAGAGTACATCCCAACTGCATCAACACCCGACATCGACGCCAACATCCATCGATCAATCGAAGCAAAAAGCCAATATGCTAATTCGGTAAAGATGAAGGGTGAACCATAAGCCAAAAGACGACGAGACCATACAACATCAAATTTTATAATTAGATCTTTACGAATAAACCAAAGTCCTAGCGGAATCGCCAAAAAAAGAACAACCGCCTGAGCTAGCAAAACCCCTTCTGCGCCGCCGCCCCAATATAGAACTACGACAACGGACAACAGTGCGCCAAGGGCGCGACTAGCAAAAGAAAAACCTAAGAATTTCCAAGCCGAAAAATGCAGTCGAAGTACATCCTGCAAATATTGAGCCCATTGAGTTAACGGCAATAGGAGCGCAACTCCCAATGCCCCAACAACGCTCAGCTTAGCCAAATCTTGACTCATGAAAGGAAAAATGTACGGTGTAATTACAAACGCCACCAGGCCAAAAAAAACTCCTAAAAAAAAAGTTATTAAAAACCCCGTGGAGACAAGCAATGGCCGTTCATTAAACGAAACAGTTTTATCCCAATAAAACCGCTGCACCGCGTTATTAAGTCCGAACCTGACCAATACTCCACCGAGCGACACCACTGTCATCGCCAGCTCGAGAAGTCCATACCCTGATGTTGAAAGAGCGGCGGCCAGCAACGGAAACGTAAAAAAAGCAATGAACTTGAGTGAAAAGTCCACCCCTCCATAAATTACACTCTCTCTCAACAAACTACGTAACAAGGTCAATTTGGAAGCCGGCCATTTTTTAGGGGATGTATGACTTTTTCCTTTCTCATCACAAAATCGCCAAACAGTGGATGGCAGAAATCGGAAAGCGTCGCTCTCTTTTTATATACATAATCCAGCACTGAAGAAAAAAAGAAATCTGCTGCCTCATAACTATGATACTTTTCTACATACGCACGACCTGCTCCCCCCAATTCGTGGCGTAGTTTGGGATCAACAACTAGCCGCCTTAAAATATCTGCCAAACTTTCCGGAGATGCAGAGACAATTGGGCACTCAGAAAAAAATGACCACCGCCTCAGTGGAAGAATGTACCGTTCATCTTCAAGATTGCAAATCACCGGCAACCCAGAAGCCATACCTTCAATAGCATTTAAACCATGACCACTAATTATTAGCTGCTCTACTAGTAAATCCACTTCTAGTTCAAATGTTTTTTTAACAAAAGAATTTTGCATCCCCTCAATTAAAACCAACTCTACTTTTAGACCTTCCTTCTGAAGTATCTTGACTGCTTCTATAACAAACTCACTGCCTTTGAATCCTCTAAAATTTGGCGAGTGAGCCACGTAAACAGTACCTCCCCCAGCGCCGTCAGCCATGCTCAAACGTCTTGAAGGACTCCATAGGCTATCATCAATAAACAACTGACTTCCCAGTAGAACATCCCATCGGCCTAACCCATCAAACCCTATAAACCCAGGAATAACACAGTCCGCTCGTTCGCACCAGTAATCGACCCTCTTCGCCACTAGGCCCTGCTCTCTGGAACGCCGAGGAATGGAAGCTTGAAGCCCATGGCTAACCGCCGTTGAGCCAACACGATGGTATACATAAGAGTCCAAGCCAAACGGTATAACAACAATTTTTTTATCTGCCAGTTTTAAAAGAAAAGACTCTAAAAACCAATAAGGTGTTCGTCCTAGGAAAAAACCGTTAAACGAAATAAAGAAAACCTCATAGGAAAACAACGAACATAAAAACCCCAGATAATATTTTAAAAAAACCGGAACACACCAAAACCTATCTTGCAAGACAAAATCGTAGTCTTCACGTTCATTTATGGAAGAGCAGAAACCATCCGTGTAAGAATAGGAAATATATCCTGCCTTACGCATAGCGCGGGCCCAGTAGCTATTGTTTATAATTGGCGCCTCCCCCCAGACCAAGCGAGGTTTATTATTTCGCGCTGAACAATAGCGTGCGCAAACTGCGAAAATCAAAAATACGACCAACATGACCGGAAAAAACAAATAACATAAACCAGCGTAAAACCTATATTTGATACTCATATTCACCTCTAAATCATATCCCACTCATCTGCACTTTTTTCCGGACGCCACATCTTTATACAAACTTTCTGTCCTTCATGTAAAAAGTAAGCTGGATACGCATCAGGATCACATGCCCGAATCTCGTTAATCAGTTCAAGCAATGGCTTATGCGGGTCTATATTGGAGTCTGATGGCGTCCTTACATCAGAATACTCACTGGCCTCTCTCTCATCTTGAGCCGTCACTGAATAAGAACCAGATTTTAAAAGCTTAATGGCTTCGTATACAACCTTAGGTTCCAACTCTTGACCTTTGCGATACATACTTTTTGGCGTATCAAATATAGTTAACGGAAAGGCTTCCTGCACCAAAATATCCCCACGGTCCATTTGCGGGGTAATAAAATGCACAGTCACTCCAGATTGACTTTCACCATTAATCAATATATAAGGCCCACTTCTAAAACCTCGATATTTAGGCAGAAGCGTTGGATGTACGTTAATGGCGTACCGTGCCAAAGCAATAGTTTTTTCAGATATAATGTATGGAAAACCACATGATACAATTACATCTGGCCTTAACCTATTTAACACGTCAAATACACCTTCGCGCGAAACGGGAAAAACCGGAACGCCGAACTCAACCGCCGTAAGAACTACATTTTCAAACCGTCTATTCGCTTGAGTTAATAAGGGAGTAATGACAGCTCCAACATCTTCACCTTGCTCCAAAAGATACCGAAGAGCATTATGTCGCGCACCGCCAGAAAGGAATGCGATCTTCATTTATTCAACCACTTAAAAGGCACCGTATAAAAATACGGAAATTCAGAAAGTAATTGCTTACTATCATAGTTAAGCACTGAAGAGTCAAAAACATTTGAATAATAGCTGTAAGGCATATCAACCGCCCCCCAACTTTTTTTGAATCTATAAACACCCTCTTGTGTAGCCCAAGTGCCACCCCAATTCCAGTAACGGCATCCTCTCGCCACGGCATCCCGCATTGCATTAAATATTAAACAGGTCAATGGCTGCATAGAGCGATAGTCTGACTTTATAACAGGTGTAAAGTATTCTACGGTTTTACCACTGTAAAAAAGAAGCAGCGCGGAGATAGGCTGCCCATCCAAATAAGCTATATAGACTAAATAGTCAGCCCCGTAATCAAAATTTGATTTTATCAACTCAAAGAAATTGTCGGGTTTTGCCAACCCACCAATTTCTAACATATTTTGCTGATGTATCTCCGCTAAAAAATCGATCCCCCAGTCGACATACGCTGAAGACCATTCAATATTTTGCTTTTCTGACTTGCGAACCATATTTCGTGTTTTGCTGCAAAGACTTGCCATTACAGCTTCGTGGCTTGAGTCAAGTGGTAGTTTGGTAACCTGACCAATCCTGGTATCACTTGGTAAGACATTCAAACAATGCTCATACCACTTCGCGTCATCTGTAAATGGTGAAGTTATTATCGTACTTACAGCACACGCTTGTTCCTTAACATAAGTAAGGTAGAAGTTCAGAATTCGTGAAAACAAAAATTCATCTTGACTTGCTAAAACAATACCGCCATGACTACCGTAGAATGGCATAGAATTAGCTACGCGCATACCGCCCTGTTCTTTTATAAAAAAAGGCAAGGCACCGATTACAGTATCATCCTCATTAACCGCAACGACACACAAATACTCTACTTTTAAGAAGGCACTCACAAGCCGCGCATATTTAATCGAGTGATATAAGAGCGCGCCTTGGACTTTTGAAAAGAATAAATCCAACGCAACTGAATCACCTAAATTGAATAACTTTATTTTATAGCCCATAAAAAACACTCTCGACTGCTTCAACTACTCGAGCAATGTCAGCATCTGATAATGCCGGGTAGCACGGTATTGAAACCGTATTATTGAATGCGGAAATTGCATTAGGAAATCGCTCGTCATTCAAACCTCGTGAACGGTGTAACAAGGTATCAACCCCTCTACGCACCATCACTCCCTTATCCCAGAAAATAGGGGCAACTTGATTAAACCCCTCTAGAAAAAAAAGAGGAAACCTAAAGTAAAGTGGCTGATCATTTACTGATCGAATTTTTTCTAATAAAACAGCCGGAATATTTGAAAAATAAAAATCAGCTATAGCTTTTCTTTTTTCCAGCATTATCTCATAACGAGACAGTTGAGAAATCCCAAGCACAGCTTGAAAGTCGCTGATGCTTTTTGATTTTGACTGAATAGCAACTTCACTGTTTAAATTGGACAATTTGGGGATCGTCAACAACCCACCCTCTCCAGTCGTGAGACATTTGGTAGCATGAAACGAGTGAATTGCAACAGCCCCTACATTACCGACGTTCGGGTGAAAACATTGAGCACAATCTTCGATAATTGGAACTCCGAAAATCGTCAGAGATTCAACATCGACCTTTATACCGAATAGATGCACCGCAATAATTGCAACCACAGAAGAATCAAAAAAAATTGAAATGGACTCCGCGGTCACACACCAAGTCTCGCCTATATCACAGTAAAGCGGCCGTAATCCAATATTTATTACTGCAGCCTCAACCGAGGAGCAAACATAAGTAGGAATAATAACAGCTCCGCCTGCCGGCAGATCAAGAAGCAGTAAAGCACGTTCTAGGGCCATTTGACCAGAAGGAGTCAATTCTGAATACTTGCCACCTAAATATTCAGAACACTGAACTTCAAACTCAGTTACCCTTACCCCCGCTGCAATCATTCCGGAATTCAAGCCCACCACCACCGAAGCAACATCCTCTTCAGTAATCCAAGGAGCAGAGTGAGAGATATCTTTATTTACTTCAAATTTGCGCATATCCACTCTTCTACGCTCAGCATTGACCAGATAAGTAAACGTCGGTTGCTGCTACCGTCAAGATGCTCTCCCACCAAATCAGACACACTATGAAAATCCAGGTACTCGTAAACTTTACTTTTCGGCTCTAATATTTTTCTTTTTACAAATTCAATACTTTCTCCTTTAAACCAACTTGCGTCGGGTGCGGAGAAACCTTGCTTTTCGGCTTTAGTGATGTCGCTCGGTATATATTTACCCATTACATCACGCAAAATTTGCTTTCCATCACGCGTTTTCTGAAAATACTTGTCAGTTTTGCCACCTGGTTCATTTTCATTCAGGCGTACCACTTCTGAGAGATTATTCAGTTTCAAATGAACTGGGCAGCGCATTGCAAAGTCGACTAGATCATTATCTAGAAAAGGAACACGACTTTCCAAACCGTGCGCCATACTAAGTTTATCCTCTACAACTAGCAGCCCGTGCAAAAAAGTCTTGGCTTCGAAATACAAAGAATGGTTTATATAGTCTTCAGAAGTATAAAGATTATCTGCATGATGTTTGAATACATCACGAAATATATCTCTTGTCCAAACATGTTTCACGTCATCCCAAATAGGCGCAAAAACTTGTTTTATCTGGGAATTTGGAATAAGGCGCTGCCAGAAGTTATAATACTTGTCGATATAGTGTTCAAAATTGTCATTTACGACGGCTCTGTAGTAACGCCAAGGGTAACCACCAAAAAGTTCGTCCCCCCCCGCTCCTGACATTACAACCTTAACAAACTTCGAAGCCAACTGCGCGGCATAGTAGTTTGGGTAGCTCTGCCCTACGCGTGGCTCTTCCAAGTGCCAAGCCAGTTTAGGCAAAACTCTTTCCATATCCCCCGCTTTAAGCACCATTTCGTAATGCTCAGTCTTGAAGTGATAGGACATGTACTCAGCCTTACTGCGCTCGTCAAAGCCCATCTCAATGCCGGAAGCAGAGTTAAGGTCGAAACCACAGGTAAACGTTTTCATATAGGGATAAGACTTCGCGGCTATTGCCGTAATTGAGCCCGAATCCATACCGCCGCTGAGATAGCTTCCAAGCTCAACATCCGTCACCAATTGGCGATTGACTGCCTGCTTGAACAGGCGATCAAGCTCTTCGCGATATTCTTCATCGCTAGCCTTATGTTCCGGCTCACGAAAATCATAGTCCCAATATTGGGTGAATTGCAGGCCTGGAGCCTTATACTTCAAATCCAAAACTGCATAGTGCCCTGCCGGAAGCAGTTTCACGTCATTAAGTAAAGTCTTGTCTGTGAAAATGTTCTGAAATGTAAAGTATTCCAGAAGCGCTTCTTTATCCAAGCTGCGGCGAAACTCCGGCATCGCAAGAATTGCTTTTTGCTCGGAACCAAATGACAACGTATTACCTTGCATTGAGTAGTAAAGAGGCTTAATCCCATAGCGGTCACGTGCCAGCAATAGGGTTTGCTCCTGACGGTCCCACAACGCCAAACCGAACATCCCATTGAAACGTTCCAGCCCTTTTGGCCCCCAGGCAATCAGTGCATTGAGCACGACTTCGCTGTCTGTGCGAGAGCGGAATTGGTAGCCCAGCGACTCAAGCTCGATACGCAGTTCACGGTAGTTGTAAACCTCACCGTTGTATACCATTACGTAACGCTGGGAGATAGAAGCCATCGGCTGATGACCAGCAGGCGAAAGATCAATGATTGCCAAACGGCGATGACCAAGGCCAACGTTGCCTTCGATCCAATGCCCTTCTCCATCCGGGCCACGATGAGCAATCGCGTCCGTCATGCGCTGCAGCACTACAGGCGACACCGGGTTGTTATCTAAATAAATGAGGCCGGCAATACCACACATGCGCTTTGTTGCTCCTAAAATCCGTTAAGGCGGTGCCTCAGGAAAACTTTTTCCTGAGGCACCACCTTGAAATGACGCCTGGCTGAACGCCAGGTGATTTACCACTATTCGCTTAACCCAAATAGCGAATTGCCTCGACTACATACGCATAATCTTCAGGCGACATACGATTGTGCAAAGGTATGGCCATGCTGTGATCGTTGCAGTCGCGCGCGCCCGGAAAGTCGTCTGGCTTGAGACCGAAACGCTCACGGTAGTAAGCTAGCATGTGCACTGCGTGCGTTCCTGGACGGGTGGCGATCCCTTTAGCCTGAAGTATCTCCATCATGTCGTTTCGCGGCATCGGTGCTTTGGCCGGATCGATGTAGGTCACAAATGCCTGCCAGCCATGACGGCTACCTTCCGGGGTGGTCGGCAAACGCAGCCAATCTATATCCGCCAGCTGCTCGCAGTAGTACTCGGCCCAACGCGCGCGCTCATCAATGAATCCATCGAGTTTACCCAACTGTACGATACCGACTGCACCTTGTAGATCGGTCATTCGATAGTTGAAACCCAGCAGATTAAACTCCGGCAGGAGGTAGGGACGAGGGCCGTGATGGCGCTGCTCCTCGGAGAGCGTGGCGCCATGGTTTCGCAGCTGGTTCATGCGCTCGGCTAACTCTGCGTTGGCCGTAGTGACCATGCCTCCCTCACCGGTCGTTACCGACTTTCGCGGGTGGAAGGAGAACGCAGCGACGTCACCAAGACTGCCAGCAGGGCGACCTTTCCAACTCGCGCCTGCGGCACAAGCGGCATCTTCAACGATAGCCACATTGGCAGGCAGTTGTGCACGCAGAGCATCCATATCCAGGCAACGCCCAAACAGATGCACAGCGATGACTGCGCGTGTTTTTGGCGTCAGCTTGCGCGCAATCTGCTGAATATCGAGGTTGTATGTCAGGGGATCGACATCCACGAAAACAGGAATCGCGCCGCAATACAGAACCACGTTAGCGGTGGCAACCCAAGTAAAGGCCGGCACGATCACTTCATCACCTGGGCCGATACCCAGGCCGGCCAAAGCCAAATGAAGTCCCGTGGTGCAGGAGGTCACCGCCAGTGCATGAGGCACCTCATGACGCTCTGCAAAAGCTTTTTCAAAAGCCGCCACTTTTGGGCCTTGGGTCAACCAGCCGCTCATCAGAGGCTCGCGAGTTGCCTGCCATTCTTCCTCACCAGTACAAGGTAACGAGATAGCGATATTACGCATTTCCATTACGCTCACTCCGCGCCGTGCGCTTCACGCCAATCAACCAGCTTCTGCAAGCCTTCCCGCAGTTCGTACTTGTAGGTGAAACCGAGATCTTCTGCTGCTTTTTTCGGGCAGCCGATGCGGTTTTGCACCATGCGGCGCGCGTCGTCTGCGCTGTAAGGGCGATATTCGACAACCAGATCGGACTTCTTCAGATCCAAGATACCGTCGCACAGTTGCTTGATGCTGGTTTGGACACCCGTGCCGACGTTGTAGAACTGATCGGTAACTTCAGCCTCAAGCGCCAGCACGTTGCAACGAGCAACGTCTTCCACATAGATGAAGTCGTAAGCCTGAGTGCCGTCACCGTTGATAACAGGGCCTTCGTTGGCGTCGATCTTGTTCAGCATGATCGGGATAACACCGGTGTAGGCGGCTGTCTGATCCTGGTGCGGACCATAGACGTTCATGTAGCGCAGGCCGACAAAGCTCAGGCCGAAGCGGTCGTGGTAGGCGTGGCACATGGCTTCACCTGCAATCTTGGTGGCGCCGTAGAAGTTTCGGTTGTTGAACGGATGCTCCTCGGTCATTGGCACCTGCACCGCGTCACCATAAACGGAGGCGGAGGAGGAATACACCAGACGCTTGATGTTGTTTTGAACACAAGCCTCAAGTACGTTGAAAGTACCCTCGATGTTCACGTGAAAAGCTGTTCGGGGGAAGTCTTTACAGTGCAGAAGCCACATGGCGGCGAGATGAATTACGCCATCCATGCCTTTCATGGCATCGTTCAGCAAGTCTATTTCGCGTACGTCACCGCCATTAGCGTAGAGGCTGCAACGTGGGTCTTTCAGCTGTTCAGCGATGTTGCTGACCTTTCCACGAGCGAAGTTGTCGTAGATAACAACTTTCTCAGCACCAGCCTTCAGCAATTCTGAAACCACGAAACTACCGATGAAACCAGCGCCACCAATAACCAGAACTTTAGAACCTTGAACCTTCATGCAACGTACTCCATTCAAATGTGGGTGGCGGCCGATAGCGACTCACATATAAGTTGCTGGTCGGCCAGACCAATATAGGGATGCATTGGCAAGCTCATTACCCGTGTGGCAATGGTGTCACCGATAGGCAAATGTGCATGATCATCCTTGACCGCCGGCTGGCGGTTCAACGGAATCGGATAGTGGACTGCTGTAGGAACACCCGCTTGCTTCAGGCGGTCCTGGACGGTGTTGCGCTCTTCGACTTGAACGGTGTATTGGGCCCAGGCGCTGGTGTTGTGCGCTTCGACATAAGGAGCGGCAATTCGCGTCTCGTCGAGAAGCGTCGCGTAGCGGTCGGCCACCTGCTGACGCAGTTGGAGTTCTTCTTCGAAGATCTCCAGCTTGGGAAGCAATATTGCTGCCTGAAGCGTATCAAGACGGCTGTTCACACCGACGCGGATGTGGTGGTAACGACGATCCTGGCCGTGACGAGCGATCTGACGTAACAGCTTGGCAAGCTCATCATCGTTGGTGAAAATCGCGCCACCATCGCCGTAACAACCCAACGGCTTGCTCGGGAAAAAACTGGCACACGCTATAGTAGTTAGATTGCAGGAGCGCCTACCTTTATACGTTGCACCAAAACTCTGCGCCGCATCCTCTATCACGGGAATACCGTGCTTGGAAGCGATGGCATTAATGGCGTCAAAATCCGCACATTGCCCGTAGAGTGATACTGGAATGATCGCTTTGGTGCGCGACGTGATCGCAGCTTCCAACTTGGTCGCATCTAGATTGTAAGTACGCGGGTCAACATCAACATAGACCGGCTTGGCGCCCAGTAATGCTACAGTTTCTGCGGTTGCGATATACGTGAAGCCCGGAGTGATTACTTCATCTCCCGCGCCTACACCCAAGGCCATCTGGGCAATCTGCAGCGCGTCGGTGCCATTGGCGCACGTTATGCAGTGTTTAGCACCGACAAATGTGGAGAGGCGCTCTTCCAGCTCCGACACTTCAGGCCCAAGAATGTATTGCCCATGAGCCAAAACGCGCTGGATACCAGCATCGATTTTGTCCTTGATTCTGGCTTGCTGGATTTTCAGATCAATAAACTCGATCACCGCACGACCTCCTTGACCAGCGCTTTACCCCTTAATACGTAGCGAGCACCACTGTGCTCGCAAATCGCAATTCCATCGCCTTCCAGCGGCAAGTCCAATTGCTCGCCAAACTCACTCATCCAGCCGACTTGGCGTGCAGGCACACCCACTACAAGAGCATAGGCAGGCACAGACTTGTTGATCACTGCGCCAGCACCAACAAAAGCGTAATCGCCGATGGTGACACCACAGACAATGGTGCAGTTGGCACCCAAGGTGGCGCCTTTTTTGACCAGGGTATCTCGGTACTCACTCTTGCGCTCGATCAGCGAACGTGGGTTGTATACATTGGTAAACACCATGCTCGGTCCGCAGAACACGCCTTCTTCCAGCGTGACATTGTCGTACACCGACACGTTGTTCTGGATCTTGCAGTTATCACCAATGACCACTTTGTTACCGACAAAGACATTCTGCCCAAGAGAGACGCCTTTGCCGATACGGGCACCACCGCACACATGCACGAAATGCCAAACCCGCGACTCATCACCAATCTGCGCACCGTCATCGACGATAGCGGAAGGATGGACCTGATAATTCATGCCTGCCTCAGCGACTCAGAGTTGCAAGGAAAGGGTGGCCCTCGTCATTTTGCGGTGTAACGATGACGGACGAACGAATGGTATTCACGGTTTCTACACAGTGACGGGCATCTTCGATGCCATAACCACGGCCTGCGAGGATTTCCCGGTAGCTGGTGGTGTGCAGGTCAGTAAAACCTTCGGAAAACTCTATTTCATCACCATCTACCGTAATGGAGCGGTAGGTAGGTTTTTTGCCCTTGACCGACTCCGGCAAATCATCGGCATCAATCGATAGGAACCAACGCACACGGGCTTTTTCATACTCCAGATAACCAGCGGCTTTATAATCATTGGCATAGTGCACAACATTACGTTGGAGCTTGCCGAAGATGAAATGCAGCATGTCGTAGAAGTGCACCCCGATATTGGTCGCGACTCCATAAGACTTGCGCGGATCCCCCTTCCAACTTTCCATGTACCACTTGCCGCGCGAGGTTATGTAGGTGAGTTCTACGTCGTACTTGCCGTCACGAGCTTCACGGGCAACCTTTTCCTTGAGGTCAAGAATGGCTTGGTGGTGCCTTAATTGCAGAATATTGTAGACACGCTTGCCTGTTTCGCGTTCGACCTGAGCCAGTTCGTCCAGAATCGCAGGCGTGGGTACCAATGGCTTCTCGCAAATCACATCGCAGCCAAGACGTAAGCCGGCTGCGATGTGCGAATGATGCAGATAGTTGGGCGAGCAGACCGCGACGTAATCCAGCGCGGTAGCTGGATCACGCTTAAGCTGCCACGCGTGCTCGATGAAACGCTCGAACTCGGTAAAGAACTCACTCTGCGGAGACAGGTTGTCGATAATCCCTACGGAGTCATTGATGTCATAAGCGGACACCAGCTCATTGGCCGTGTCTTTGATTGCGCGCATGTGCCGCGGGGCGATATAGCCGGCGGCGCCGATAAGGGCGAAACGTTTCAAAAGCAACACTCCAGCAATCAGGCTTTAATGATATGAGCTTCAGGGGTGCGGTATTTGCCGCGACTATCGACAAGCAAACGAGCGTGTTTACGGATCAACTCGTAATCGAACTTATCGTGATCAGTCGCCAGAACAATAGCGTCGAAGCTGTTGACATTCTCAGCGGTCAGCGCTTCGCTGGACAGGTTAAAGTGATGCTCGCGCATCTTTGGGAATACCGGTACGTGGGGGTCACTGTAGGCTACGACGCAACCCTTGGATTCGAGCAACTCCATGATCTCCACAGAAGGCGACTCACGCATATCGTCTACGTTTTTCTTATAGGCAATACCCAGCACCAGCACTTTGCTGCCTTTTAACGGCTTGCTGTTGTTGTTGAGGCCGTCCATCAGCTTGCTGACTACGTACTCAGGCATGGCTTGATTGACTTCACCGGAGAGTTCGATGAAACGAGTGTGCAAGCCGTACTCACGAGCCTTCCAGGTCAAATAGAAGGGGTCAATCGGGATGCAATGCCCACCAAGGCCTGGGCCGGGGTAATAAGGTGTGAAGCCGAATGGCTTGGTTGCAGCTGCGTCGACCACCTCGAAAATATCGATTCCCATGCGGTCCGCTACTATTTTCATCTCGTTGACCAAACCGATATTCACTGCTCGGTGAATATTTTCCAGCAACTTAGTCATTTCGGCAGCTTTAGTGGAGCTGACTGATACAACTTGATCAATCGCCTGCTCATACAATGCGATACCTACTTCCAGACAAGCGGGGGTATGCCCACCAATCACTTTTGGAATGGTACGAGTTTCAAAGTTTGGATTACCCGGATCTTCACGCTCTGGTGAATAAACCAGGAAAATGTCTTTCCCTACCCTCAAACCGCCTTCTTGAACACGTGGGAGTAGTTCTTCTTCAGTTGTGCCTGGATAAGTAGTGCTTTCCAGCGATACAACCTGACCTGCGCGCAAGTACGGCTTGATTGCTTCCGTGGTATTAATCACGAAGCTCATATCTGGTTCACGGTACTTGTTCAAAGGCGTCGGAACACACAGAATCAAGGCGTCGCATTCGCTGGCACGCTCGAAATCAGTGGTGGCTTCGAAACCACTTTGGCGGGCCTTGTGAATTTTTTCAGCGGCAATATGTTCGATATAGCTCTGACCGGCGTTCAGTCGGGCGACTTTAGCCTCGTCAATATCAATACCTAATACACGAAAGCCAATGGCGTTATAACGCAACATCAAGGGCAGACCGACATATCCCAATCCAACGATACCAATTAGGGCTTCTTTGCTCTTGAATTTGTCAACACTTGACTGCTTGATGCCTGACATCAGGTAAAACTCCATTAGCTAATTCTGGAACGTTCAACACATCAACTATCCCGGGAATCACAACCCGATGCTGAGGTTCTCTTTTCATACGCGCCTGACAATTCCCGAACACGCGTATCGCCACCTATGTCCTACGTTGCACACTGCACGTGCGTTTCACTGCCACTTCTACGCATCCCAAAAAAACAAAAGACTGCTATCAGCAAGGTCGCACGACGAAACCTTCAAGGGACCTCACCGGTTGGGGTCTACCAACCTGCAGGATAGCCTGAGCGGATACAATACAGACAATGAGTCAAAGTGCACATTATGCCGTTATTCTTCCCGCATGGCTGTAGCCAAATTGATGATTCCACCACAGCACCGGAGATAAATGCCAGCAATCACGGGATACCGGCGTGCAAATCCAGACCAAGGACTCGCGTATGTTAACGGCTAGACTGATGCCCCCCACCCCGAGCAGTGTCGACCACATCAACCAAAAGGGCCTTCCTCACCGCTGCAAAATGTCATGCTCGATACAAGGCTGTCAGGTTTAACCACAGCAAATCAGCCAGCCAAATTGACCACTCAAAACATGCTCTCGAGGCCTGGGGCACTTTTCGTAATGGGCGCCGCAGATGATGCGGAGAGAGCTAGCACCGCAAAAAAAGACGGCATTCTGCCACATGCACGAAGAAGATCAAGCGAGACCATGAAGGGAAGCGGATGTAATACCGCCTAACACAGGAGGGTAGCGGATACGCCGTATAAAAAGCCGGGGCATGAACAATCAACCCCTGAAGCAAATAGCCATGCGAAACACAAAGCCAATAATTCAGCGATCAAAATCGCCCAAACCTCCGATAGCATTGCGCCACCAGGCCAACTCACCAGCATTCAAATCGGCGAAACTAAAAATACCACTCTGACGAAGAGCGCGCAGACATTGATTTTGAGCATCAAATCCAGAGAGCGGCTATATCAACCAGCAATAACACAACCAGAAAGCCACAACAGGGCCACATACCACTAGCTTACTGTACCTTCGGACCTGCCTTTTCGACTCGCCCACCCCGAATGGCTGCCAACCAACTGATAACTGGACCTATACAGCAACCAACCAGCAAAGCCAACACAACATAGACAGCAATAGAGGCTTGAGGCGTGGACCACGTAAGGAAAACCAAGGTTACTCGCTGATCATTTTCCAGAGTGAATATGATCACAACCGCCACAACGAAAACGAGCAGCGCGACACCGAAAAACTGCTTAACCTTGCTCATCCAAACCTCCAAACCGCAATCACAGGCTACCTTCAACTTCCTCATCCTCATTCACCCGATCCCGCAATTCCTTCCCCGGCTTGAAATGAGGCACAAATTTCCCATCCAGGCTCACCGACTGCCCAGTCTTAGGATTCCGCCCTACCCTTGGCGCGCGGTAGTGCAGCGAAAAACTGCCAAACCCACGGATCTCAATTCGATCCCCGGTCGCGAGGCACTGGGACATTTGCTCAAGCATGGTCTTGATAGCCAGCTCCACATCCTTGGATGAAAGCAGCCCTTGATGGGTGACAATTCGTTCGATCAACTCCGACTTCGTCATATTTTTCCCTTCTTTTTCAAGCAGCTAGGAAAAGCGCTTCGAAGGTTTTAGCATGACTTGATGAATTTGAACAGCCCATCTACCAACTTATCTGCCGTTTGAATAACGCCCGCCATGAGCGACCCACACTCTCAATTGCAGATCACGAGCATGGTACGAGTGACCGCTCCTGCAGGGTTCCAACCGAACACGTAATCACCCTCTTCGTCCTTGGCGTCGCTGGATCTGGTGATGACCTTATAGCCCTGCATCCTGCATTCGCGGGCGGCGCGTTTCTCGCACTTATCCCAGTTGTTGCCCAACCCCGAGCAATCGACCTCAATGCCGCTGACACCGCGCCTCGCGTGAGTTTTGGCGCTGGTAACGGAACAGCCTGCAAGCATTACCACTGCGAACACCACGATAAGCCTGTTCATCGAAATCCTTAAAAACACGGGAGCGCCTTTATCAATACTGTATTCAGCTCTGACACCAAGGCGTCTGCCTTGGTTCTTGCGTGTTGATTCAGCGAATTTCAGGCACAAAAAAGGGCGACCGAAGTCGCCCTTTTTAACAGCCTTACAGAACTTAGTTCTGTTTAGCCATTGCTTCGCGCAGCAGGGAGGCCATGGTGGTCTCGCCTGTTGCAGCTTCCGGAGCCGATTTCAGGCTCTGGATGGCTTCTTTCTCTTCCACTTCGTCTTTCGACTTGATGGACAGCTGGATCACGCGGCTCTTGCGATCGACGCTGATGATCTTGGCTTCTACTTCCTGGCCTTCTTTCAGAACGTTGCGCGCGTCTTCAACGCGGTCACGGCTGATTTCGGAGGCTTTCAGAGTCGCTTCGATATCGTCGGCCAGAACGATGATGGCGCCTTTGGCGTCAACTTCTTTCACAGTGCCTTTAACGATTGCGCCTTTGTCGTTCTCTTGAACGTACTCGGAGAACGGATCGCTTTCCAGTTGCTTGATACCCAGGGAGATGCGCTCGCGCTCTGGGTCAACCGACAGGATAACGGTGTCCAGCTCGTCGCCCTTCTTGAAACGACGAACAGCTTCTTCGCCAACTTCGTTCCAGGAGATGTCGGACAGGTGAACCAGGCCGTCGATGCCGCCGTCCAGACCAATGAAGATACCGAAATCGGTGATCGACTTGATGGTGCCGGAGATTTTATCGCCCTTGTTGAACTGGCCAGAGAAATCTTCCCATGGGTTAGATTTGCACTGCTTGATACCCAGGGAGATACGACGACGCTCTTCGTCGATGTCCAGGACCATGACTTCCACTTCGTCGCCGACTTGTACGACTTTCGAAGGGTGGATGTTCTTGTTGGTCCAGTCCATTTCGGAAACGTGTACCAGGCCTTCAACGCCTTCTTCCAGCTCAGCGAAGCAGCCGTAGTCGGTCAGGTTGGTAACACGCGCGGTGACGCGAGTGCTTTCTGGGTAACGGGCTTTGATAGCGACCCATGGATCTTCACCCAGTTGCTTCAGGCCCAGGGAAACACGGTTGCGCTCGCGATCGTATTTCAGAACCTTGACATCGATCTCGTCGCCAACATTGACGATTTCGGAAGGATGCTTGATACGCTTCCAAGCCATGTCGGTAATGTGCAGCAGGCCATCGACGCCACCCAGATCGACGAATGCGCCGTAATCGGTGAGGTTCTTGACGATACCTTTGACTTGTTGGCCTTCCTGCAGGGATTCCAGCAGAGCTTCACGCTCGGCGGAGTTCTCTGCTTCCAGGACGCTGCGACGGGAAACGACAACGTTGTTGCGCTTCTGGTCGAGTTTGATGACCTTGAATTCGAGTTCTTTGCCTTCCAGGTGCGTGGTGTCGCGCACAGGACGAACGTCGACCAAAGAACCTGGCAGGAACGCACGGATGCCGTTAACGTCGACAGTGAAGCCGCCTTTAACCTTACCGTTGATAACGCCCTTGACCACTTCTTCAGCTGCGAAGGCTGCTTCGAGAACAATCCAGCATTCAGCGCGCTTGGCTTTTTCACGGGACAGCTTGGTTTCACCGAAACCGTCTTCAACCGAGTCCAGAGCAACGTGAACTTCGTCACCGACATTGATTGTCAGATCACCAGCATCGTTGTAGAACTGTTCCAGCGGGATCAGAGCTTCAGACTTCAGACCAGCGTGAACGGTTACCCAGCGAGCTTGGTAATCGATATCAACGATAACACCGGTGATGATGGAGCCTGCCTGAAGGTTCAGGGTTTTTAGGCTTTCTTCAAAGAGTTCCGCAAAGCTTTCGCTCATTTTAATTCCTGTTGATAAGGGCGAAGAATACGCCCATCTCCACACCCCAGACGGTGTGGGTCAGTTTCAGTTAAAAGAAGCCACCGCAGGACTATGACTGGTCCCCTGCGGCCTTCTTGATCACCCGGCGATATCGCGAATGGCGATTTCACTCAAGATGCGTTCCAGCACCTGCTCGATGGACAACTCCGTGGAATCCAGCTGTATGGCATCAGCCGCCGGCTTGAGCGGGGCTACTGCGCGCTGGGTATCACGCTCATCGCGTGCACGGATCTCATCTAGCAGACTCGACAGACTAACACCATCGACTTTGCCCTTCAACTGCAAGTAGCGGCGGCGAGCCCGCTCCTCGGCGCTGGCGGTCAGGAAAATCTTCAGCGGCGCCTCGGGAAACACCACCGTGCCCATGTCGCGGCCATCGGCCACCAGCCCCGGCGGCTCCTGGAAAGCCCGCTGACGCTGCAACAGCGCATCACGCACCGCCGGCAGCGCGGCAACCTGGGAGGCCCAGGAGCCGACCTGCTCGTTACGCAGGTCATCGGTCACATCGTCCCCTTCCAGGATGATGCGCTGGGGATGACCTTCCGTCGCGCCGACGAACTGCACATCGAGGTGCGCGGCCAGCAGCTTCAGGGATTCTTCGTTGGTCAGGTCGACGCCATGGTTGCGTGCGGCAAACGCCAGCAGGCGGTACAACGCGCCGGAATCCAGCAGGCACCAGCCCAGGCGCTTGGCCAGGATGCCGGCGATCGTGCCTTTGCCCGAGCCGCTTGGCCCGTCGATGGTAATCACCGGTGCTTTGATATTCACAATTGAGCCTCTTGGGCAACACGGATGCCGACTTGGGCACACAGTGTAAGAAAGTTCGGAAAAGACGTAGCAACATTGGCGCAGTCATGGATACGAATCGGCGCAGCCGCCCGCAGGGAAGCCACGCTGAAGGCCATGGCAATCCGGTGATCGCCATGGGCATGGACTTCACCACCGCCCATCAGGCCACCGTCAATGATAATCCCATCGGCGGTCGGTTCACACTTCACCCCCAACACCTGCAGACCGTCGGCCATGACCTGGATACGGTCGGACTCCTTCACGCGCAACTCTTCGGCGCCCCGCAAAATGGTCCGGCCTTCAGCGCAGGCGGCCGCGACGAACAACACCGGGAATTCATCAATAGCCAGGGGCACCAGCGCTTCTGGAATCTCGATACCCTTCAATACAGCTGCCCGCACCCGCAGGTCAGCGACAGGCTCGCCACCCACTTCGCGCGGGTTTTCCAAGGTGATATCGGCCCCCATCAACCGCAGGATATCGATCACCCCGGTGCGGGTCGGGTTGATGCCGACATGCTCCAGCAACAACTCGGAGCCTTCGGCAATCGAAGCCGCCACCAGGAAAAATGCCGAAGAGGAGATATCCCCCGGCACTTCAATATGGGCAGCCGTCAGTACATGACCCGATTCCACCGATGCGGTAGCGCCTTCCACCGCAACCGGGTAACCAAAACCGCGCAACATACGCTCGGTATGGTCACGGGTCGGCGCAGGCTCGGTCACCGCAGTTTGACCTTCGGCATACAGCCCCGCCAGCAACAGACAGGATTTGACCTGGGCACTGGCCATCGGCATTGCATAGCTCATGCCTTTGAGCGCCTGGCCGCCACGAATGGTCAGCGGCGGACGCCCTTCCGGCCCGGTCTCGATCACCGCGCCCATGTCCCGCAATGGCTTGGCCACGCGGTTCATCGGGCGCTTGGACAGGGAAGCATCGCCGGTCAACACGCTGTCAAAGCGTTGTGCCGCCAACAAACCGGACAGCAGGCGCATGGACGTACCGGAATTGCCCAGGTAGATCGGCCCCGGCGCCGGCTTCAGGCCGTGCAAGCCCACACCGTGAATGGTCACGCGCCCATGGTGCGGCCCTTCAATCACCACGCCCATGTCGCGAAACGCCTGCAGGGTCGCAAGGGCATCTTCACCCTCAAGGAACCCTTCCACCTCCGTCACGCCCTCGGCCAACGAGCCGAGCATGATCGAGCGATGGGAGATCGACTTGTCACCCGGCACCCGGATACGCCCGCTCAAGCGGCCGCCCGGGTTGGCGAGGAAAGTCAGGTCATCGGCGTTCACAGCGGTTTCCATATAGGCCCGGCGAGCCAGGATCTTGCTGAAATGCTCACGCGCCACCCGCGCACGGGTGAACACGCCCAATAATTGATGGCCATCCCCGGCATCGACCGCGTCGCGCAAGGCGTCGAGGTCACTGCGGAAGGTGTCCAGGGTGCGCAACACCGCTTCGCGATTGGCGAGAAAGATGTCATGCCACATCACCGGATCGCTGCCGGCAATCCGTGTGAAGTCGCGGAAGCCACCGGCGGCATAACGGAAAATCTCGAGGTTTTCGTTACGCTTGGCCAGGGAGTCCACCAGGCCGAATGCCAACAGATGGGGCAAATGGCTGGTCGCCGCCAGCACTTCGTCGTGGCGCTCGACCTGCATATGTTCCACATCCGCCCCCAGCTCACGCCAGAGACGATCCACCACCGCCAGCGCGGCCGGATCGGTTTGTTCCAGCGGCGTCAGGATCACTTTATGACGGCGGAACAGCTGCGCATTGGACGCTTCCACCCCGCTCTGCTCGGAACCGGCAATCGGATGGCCCGGCACAAAGCGCGACGGCATGCCGCCAAAGGCCTGCTGCGCGGCCCGCACCACATTGCCCTTGGCGCTGCCGACGTCCGTCAGGATCGCCTGGCCCAGGTCCATGCCGGCCAATACCGCCAGCAGTTTCTCCATCGCCAGGATCGGCACCGCGAGCTGGATGACGTCAGCTCCCTGACACGCCAGCGCCAGGTCCGCCTCGCAGCGATCCACCACGCCCAACTCCACCGCCAGCTTGCGCGATTGCGGGTCCAGGTCCACACCAACCACTTCGCCGCACAGCCCGCTTTCGCGCAGGCCTTTGGCGAAGGAGCCACCGATCAAGCCCAGGCCGACCACCACCAGGCGACCGATCATAGGCACGGCAGGTTGCAATGCAGTGACATCAACCACGAGCCAGGACCTTGGCCAGCGCCTCCAGGAAGCGGCTGTTTTCAGCCGGCAAGCCGATGGTGATCCGCAGGTGGTTCGGCATGCCGTAGTTGGCCACCGGCCGCACGATCACACCTTCACGCAGCAGCCCCTGGAATACCGGGGCGGCCACTTGACCAAGGTCGACACAGATGAAGTTGCCCTTGGAGGGAATCCAGCCCAGGCCCAACGCACGGAAACCATCCTGCAACTGCAGCATGCCGCTGGCGTTGATGCGGCGACCTTCTTCCAGGTACTCGGCATCCTTCACCGCCGCACAGGCTGCCGCCAGGGCGAGGCTGTTGACGTTGAACGGTTGACGCACGCGGTTCAGCACATCGGCCACCACAGCAGTCGACAAGCCATAGCCAACCCGCAGCGACGCCAGGCCATAGGCCTTGGAGAAGGTGCGCGACACCAGCAGGTTCGGGTAGGCCGCCAGGAAATCCAGGCCGTTCGGCAGGTCGCTGCCTTCGGCGTACTCGATGTAGGCCTCGTCCAACACCACCAGCACATGCTCAGGCACGTCCTGCAGGAAGTCGTTGAGCGCCTGCGCATCAAACCAGGTGCCGGTCGGGTTGTTCGGGTTGGCGATAAACACAACGCGGGTCTGGGCGTCGATGGCGGCCAGCATGGCCGGCAGGTCATGGCCCCAGTCCTTGGCAGGAATCACACGGGCGTCGGCACCGACCGCCTGGGTGACGATCGGGTAGACCGCAAACGCGTGCTCGCTGAACACAGCGTTCAGGCCCGGCGCCAGGTAGGCACGCCCGACCAGCTCGAGGATGTCATTGGAACCGTTGCCCAGGGTGACCTGGTTCAGCTCGACCCGGCATGTTTCTGCCAGTAGGGACTTGAGGGCGAAGCCATTGCCGTCCGGGTAACGGGTCAGCTCGGCCAATTCTTCGCGAATCGCCGCCAATACCTTGGGGCTTGGGCCCAGTGGATTCTCGTTACTCGCCAGCTTGACGATCTTGGAGGGGTCCAGGTTCAACTCACGCGCCAGCTCGTCCACAGGCTTGCCCGGAACGTAAGGCGACAGTTGTTGCACGCCCGGCTGGGCCAGGGCGAGGAAGTTGCCACTCATGTTAAAGCCTCACAAAACCGCTTTCGGGTAAGAGCCCAGCACCTTGAGTGCCACAGCTTCCTGACTGATCTTCTCCAGCACGCCCTTGACCAGCGGATCGCGGTGGTGGCCGATGAAGTCGATAAAGAACACGTAAGTCCATTTACCGCTGCGCGAAGGACGTGTCTCGATGCGCGTCAGGTCAATCCCGTTATCGTGGAACGGCACCAGCAGCTCATGCAGCGCGCCGGGCTTGTTGCTCATGGAGACGATGATCGAAGTCTTGTCGTCGCCGGTCGGCGGCACTTCCTGGCTGCCGATCATCAGGAAGCGCGTGGAGTTGTCCGGGCGATCCTCGATTTTCTCGGCCAGGCGCGTCAGGCCATACAGACCTGCCGCCATATCACCGGCGATCGCCGCCGAATTCCATTCACCCTTGACCCGCTTGGCCGCTTCGGCGTTGCTGGACACCGCCACGCGCTCCACATTCGGGTAATGCGCATCCAGCCACTTGCGGCACTGGGCCAGGGATTGGGCGTGGGAATAGATGCGGCTGATACTGTCGGTCTTGGTGTTCTCACCCACCAGCAGGTGATGGTGGATGCGCAGCTCGACTTCGCCGCAGATCACCATGTCGTGCTCAAGGAAGCTGTCCAGCGTGTGGTTGACCGCGCCTTCGGTGGAGTTTTCCACCGGTACCACGCCAAAGTTCACCGCGCCGGCCGCCACCTCACGGAACACCTCGTCGATGGCCGCCATGGGCTTGCTGATCACCGCGTGGCCGAAGTGCTTCATGGCCGCCGCCTGGGTAAAGGTGCCTTCCGGGCCGAGGTAGGCCACTTTCAGCGGCTGCTCGAGCGCCAGGCACGACGACATGATTTCACGGAACAACCGCGCCATCTCTTCGTTGCCCAGCGGGCCCTTGTTACGCTCCATGACGCGCTTGAGCACCTGGGCTTCACGCTCCGGCCGGTAGAACACCGGCACTTCGCCCTCCGCCAGGGACGCCATCTTCACCCGTGCCACTTCCTGGGCGCAGCGCGCACGCTCACTGATCAGCTCCAGGACTTTCTCGTCCAGGCTGTCAATGCGTACACGCAGGGCCTTGAGTTCTTGTTCAGACATTAGCCGTGTTCCTTTTCGAACTCTGCCATGTAGGCAACCAGCGCGTTGATCGCGTGGATGTCGACAGCGTTGTAGATGGAGGCGCGCATGCCACCTACCGAACGGTGCCCCTTGAGGTTCAGCAGGCCACGGGCGTCGGCACCGGCCAGGAATGGCTTGTCCAGGCGGTCATCGGCCAGGCGGAACGGCACGTTCATCCACGAGCGATCGGTGAGGTTGATCGGGTTGCTATACAGGCCGCTGGCGTCGATGAAGTCATACAGGGTGCGCTTCTTCTCTTCGTTGAGCTTGCCCATGGCCGCCACGCCGCCCTGCTCTTTCAGCCACTCGAACACCAGGCCCGACAGGTACCAGGCGAAGGCCGGCGGGGTGTTGTACATCGAGCCGTTGTCGGCCGCGACCTTGTAGTTGAGCATGGTCGGGCACAGTGAACGGGCGCGACCCAGCAGGTCCTCACGGACGATATTGACCAGGATGCCGCTCGGACCGATGTTCTTCTGCGCACCGGCGTAGATCATGCCGTAGCGCGACACATCGATAGGCCGCGAGAGGATGTCCGAGGACATGTCGCACACCAGCGGAACGTCGCCGACGTCCGGCACCCAGTCGAACTCCAGGCCGCCAATGGTTTCGTTCGCGACGTAGTGCACGTAGGCCGCGTCCTTGGACAGCTTCCATTCGTTCTGACCGGGAATGGCGAAGTAGTCGTAAGGCTTGGCGGTGCCGGCCACATTGACATGACCGTAGCGCGAAGCCTCTTCAATGGCCTTCTGCCCCCAGATGCCGGTGTCGATGTAGTCGGCCGTGCCGTCTTCCGGCAGCAGGTTCAGCGGGATCTGGGCGAACTGCTGGCTCGCGCCGCCTTGCAGGAACAGCACTTTGTAGTTGGATGGAATGTCGAGCAAGTCGCGCAGATCCTGCTCGGCCTTGGTGGCAATGGACACGAACTCATCACTGCGATGGCTCATTTCCATCACGGAGAGGCCTTTTCCATGCCAGTCGAGGAGTTCACCCTGCGCGCGCTGCAGGACTGCTTCAGGAAGCGCCGCGGGACCGGCACAGAAGTTATAGGCTCTCTTGCTCACATCCAATCTCACTCTGATCTGGTGGGGTGGTGCAATAAATCGGGTTTCAATACTTTCATAAGGGACAAACAACAAGGGGGCGAATCTTCATCCGCCCCCTGTGTGTCCGCTTATTCCTGCGGTTCTTCTTCGTCTGCGGCAGCATCGAGGGTTGGCTCGTCGACGCTGTCATCGCCGGCTGCGATCACCTCGCCTTCGAACTCCTCACCTTCCAGCTCTTCGCCTTCGACTTCCGATGGTTCCTGGACACGCTCCAGGCCGACCAGTTTTTCGTCCTTGGCCAGCTTGATCAAGGTCACACCCTGGGTGTTACGGCCCAGGCTCGACACTTCGGCCACACGGGTACGCACCAGGGTGCCCTGGTCGGAAATCAGCATGATTTCCTCGCCATCGAGCACCTGGACCGCGCCGACCAGACGGCCGTTGCGGTCGTTGCTGACCATGGCGATAACGCCCTGGCCGCCACGCTTGTACTCCGGGAACTCGCTGATGGCGGTGCGCTTGCCATAACCACGCTCGGAAGCGGTGAGGATCTGGCTGCCTTCTTCCGGGATCAGCATCGAAATCAGCTTCTGCCCTTCCGGCAGGCGCATGCCGCGCACACCGCGGGCGGTACGGCCCATGGCGCGAACGTCGGATTCCTTGAAGCGGGTGACCTTGCCGCCGTCGGAGAACAGCATGACTTCACGCTCGCCATCGGTGATGGCCGCGCTGATCAGCACGTCGCCTTCGTCCAGCTCCAGGGCGATAAGGCCCACGCTGCGCTGACGGCTGAAGGATTCCAGCGGGGTCTTCTTCACGGTGCCTTTGGCGGTGGCCATGAAGATGAAGTGACCTTCGGTGTATTCCTCGACCGGCAGCATGGTGGTGATGTACTCATCACTGTCCAGCGGCAGCAGGTTGACCAACGGACGACCACGGGCAGCACGGGAAGCTTCCGGGATTTCATAGGTCTTGAGCCAGTACACCTTACCCTTGCTGGAGAACAGCAGCAGCGTGGTGTGGCTGTTGGCGACCAGCAGGTGGGCGATGTAGTCCTCATCCTTCACGCCGGTAGCCGATTTACCTTTACCGCCACGGCGCTGGGCCTGGTACGCAGCCAATGGCTGGGTCTTGGCATAGCCACCGTGGGAGATGGTCACCACGCGCTCTTCTTCCGGGATCATGTCACCCAGGGTCAGGTCGAGGCGAGCATCGAGGATTTCGGTGCGGCGCACGTCGCCGTATTCGGCGCGGATCACTTCCAGCTCTTCGCGGATCACTTCCATCAGGCGCACGGCGCTGTTGAGGATGCGGATCAGCTCGCCGATCTGGTTGAGGATCTCCTGGTACTCGGCCAGCAGCTTCTCGTGCTCCAGGCCGGTCAGGCGGTGCAGGCGCAGTTCCAGGATGGCCTGGGCCTGTTCCGGCGACAGGAAGTACTTGCCGTCACGCAGGCCGTATTGCGGGTCCAGGGTCTCCGGGCGGCACGAGTCGGCGCCGGCACGTTCAACCATCGCCACCACGGCGCTGGATTCCCATGGCATCTTGATCAGCGCTTCCTTGGCTTCCGACGGCGTCGGCGAAGCCTTGATCAGGGCGATGACCGGGTCGATGTTCGACAGCGCTACAGCCTGGCCTTCCAGGATGTGGCCGCGCTCGCGGGCCTTACGCAGCTCGAACACGGTACGGCGGGTAACCACTTCGCGACGGTGACGTACGAAGGCTTCCAGCAGGTCCTTGAGGTTCAGGATGCGTGGGCGGCCGTCGATCAGTGCAACCACGTTGATACCAAACACGCTTTGCAGCTGGGTCTGGGCGTAGAGGTTGTTGAGGATCACCTCAGGCACTTCGCCACGACGCAGCTCGATCACCACGCGCATACCGTCTTTGTCGGATTCGTCGCGCAGCTCGGTGATGCCTTCGAGTTTCTTCTCTTTAACCAGCTCGGCGATCTTCTCGATCAGACGCGCCTTGTTCAACTGGTACGGGAGTTCGGTGATGACGATCTGCTGGCGGCCACCGACCTTGTCGATGTCCTCGATGATCGAGCGGGCGCGCATGTAAATACGGCCGCGACCGGTGCGGTAGGCTTCGATGATGCCGGCGCGACCGTTGATGATCGCGGCGGTCGGGAAGTCCGGGCCCGGGATGTATTGCATCAGCTCATCGACGGTCAGCTCAGGGTTGTCGATGAGGGCCAGGCAACCGTCGATGACTTCACCGAGGTTGTGCGGCGGGATGTTGGTGGCCATGCCCACGGCGATACCGCTGGAACCGTTGACCAGCAGGTTGGGAATCTTGGTCGGCATGACCGCCGGGATCATTTCGGTGCCGTCGTAGTTCGGCACCCAGTCCACGGTTTCTTTATGCAGGTCGGCCAGCAGCTCGTGCGCCAGCTTGGTCATGCGCACTTCGGTGTATCGCATGGCCGCGGCGTTGTCGCCGTCGACCGAACCGAAGTTGCCCTGGCCGTCTACCAGCAGGTAGCGCAGGGAAAACGGCTGGGCCATCCGAACGATGGTGTCGTACACCGCAGTGTCGCCGTGAGGGTGATACTTACCGATCACGTCACCGACAACACGGGCAGATTTCTTGTACGGCTTGTTCCAGTCGTTACCCAGCTCGCTCATTGCGAACAGCACGCGCCGGTGCACGGGCTTCAAGCCATCGCGCGCATCAGGCAGTGCCCGACCGACAATTACGCTCATCGCGTAGTCGAGGTAGGACTGTTTCAGCTCGTCTTCGATATTGACCGGGAGGATTTCTTTGGCCAGTTCGCCCATGAGAAGCCTGATTCCTTTTTCGGGTGAAACCTCGTCGCATCCATATGGGACGAACGAAGCTCGCCGTCGCCGGCACACTGCCTGACAACGACTTACGACAAATCAACGAGTTATGACACGGATCTGCACGTTATGGGCAACCCCTGGGGGCGGCCCTGGAAACCGCCGGATGTTATCACAATCGCCGCCACGCACCTATCCCCCTGATGCGCATGGAGACTAGTAATTTGACGGATGACAGGCTTGAGGAGGCCGAGAGGGGCTCAGAGATGGGGTGGTGCTTTTTTTTGAGGGTGGATCCGAGGGTTTTATTGACTTTCAGGGCCAATCGGGGGCAAGCCCATTCCACACGTTAATTGTGAACAGTCAAAATGTGGCAGGGGGCTTGCCCCCGATAGCCACTTCACAGACACCAAATCCTTCAATGCAGCCGCTTACGGCACATCAGCTTGGCCAATTTCGCCGTATCCGGCCGCTCAACCACGCCCTTCTCAGTCACGATCACATCGATCAGGTCGGCCGGGGTCACATCAAATACCGGATTCAACGCATTGACCTCCAAGCGCTGCCCCATGACCTCCAGCAGTTCACCGGGATCGCGCTCCTCCAGGGCCACATCGTCACCAGTGGCCATCATCAAGTCGAGGCTCGAACTCGGCGCCACCACCATGAAACGCACGCCGTGGTGCATGGCGCACACTGCCAATTGATAAGTGCCGATCTTGCTGATCACATCGCCATTGGCGGCAATGCAATCGGCGCCGACGATCACCCAGGTGATGCCCTTGGTCTTGAGGAGATGCGCACCGGCCGAGTCGGCATTCACGGTGACCGGGATCCCCTCGCCCGCCAGCTCCCAGGCGGTCAGCCGCGAGCCTTGCAGCCATGGGCGGGTTTCATTGGCGTAGACGTGCTCGATCAAGCCTTCCAGAAAGGCCGCGCGAATCACCCCGAGGGCCGTTCCGACACCGCCGGTTGCCAAGGCGCCGGCGTTGCCATGGGTCAAGATCGCCTGGGCGTTGCCCTGATGCTTGCGAATCCGCTCAACGCCCAACTGGGCCATGACGAGGTTGGCTTCCCGGTCGCTTTCATGGATAGCGATCGCTTCGGCCTCCAGCACCGCCAGCGGATCGGCGTGCTTCTTGACGCGATCCAGGCGATCGCGCATGCGCTTGAGCGCCCAGAACAGGTTCGAGGCGGTCGGACGGGTATCGGCCAGTAGTGCGTAGTCCTCTTCCCAGGCGGCCTGCCAGTCACCGCCCTCGGCGATGCGCTCGCGAGCGGCGAGCACCAGGCCATAGGCCGCGCTGATGCCGATCGCCGATGCGCCACGCACCACCATGGCACGAATGGCCGCAGCCACTGCATCGACCGTGGAGCAGGCCACCCAGCGTTCCTGGGACGGCAGGGCGCGTTGATCGAGCAGGTGCAGCGTGCCATCACGCCAATCGATGGCCTTCACTTTCTCCGCTGCCAACAGTCGATCGCGCATCCATCACCCCATACTCATCAACAAAAGCCGCCGATTATAGCGATCCGCCAGCCAGGACGCTCGGGTATACTTCGCGCTTCTTTTATAGCTGCCCGGGAAGAAGCCTGCGATGACCTCCACTGCCGCCCCGCTCGACTTATTGCTACTGCCAACCTGGCTGGTACCTGTCGAACCCGCCGGCGTGGTGCTCAAGGACCATGGCGTGGGCATCCGCAATGGGCGTATCGCCTTTATCGGTCCACGGGCTGCGGCATTGAAGCTGTCGGCCACTGAAGTGCGCGAACTGCCGGGCATGCTGCTCAGTCCGGGCCTGATCAACGCCCACGGGCATGCGGCGATGAGCCTGTTTCGCGGCCTGGCCGATGACCTGCCCCTGATGACCTGGCTGGAAAAACACATCTGGCCCGCCGAAGCCAAGTGGGTCGACGAGGCCTTCGTGCGTGACGGCACCGACCTGGCCATTGCCGAGCAGCTCAAGGGCGGTATCACCTGCTTCTCGGACATGTACTTCTACCCCAAGGTCGCCAGCGATTGCGTGCACAACAGCGGCATGCGTGCGCAGATCGCGATTCCGATCCTCGACTTCCCGATTCCCGGCGCCGGCACCGCCGATGAGGCGATCCGCCAGGGCATCGAGCTGTTCGGCGACCTCAAGCACCATCCGCGCATCAAGATCACCTTCGGCCCCCACGCGCCCTACACGGTGTGCGATGCCAACCTGGAAAAGATCCGGGTCATCGCCGAAGAGCTGGACGCCGCGATCCATATGCATGTGCATGAAACCGCTTTCGAGGTACAACAGGCCGTCGAACAGACCGGCGAGCGGCCATTGGCGCGCCTGGGACGCCTGGGCTTGCTGGGCCCGCGCTTCCAGGCGGTTCATATGACCCAAATCAGCGAGGACGACCTGGCTTTGCTGGTAGAAAGCAACACCAGCGTGATCCATTGCCCGGAATCTAACCTGAAACTGGCCAGTGGCTTCTGCCCGGTGGAGCGTCTATGGCAGGCGGGCGTCAATGTGGCCATCGGCACCGACGGCGCCGCCAGCAACAACGACCTGGACCTGCTGGGTGAAACCCGTACCGCCGCGATGCTGGCCAAGGCCGTCGCGGGTTCGGCCACCGCCCTGGACGCCCACCGCGCGCTGCGCATGGCTACGCTCAACGGTGCACGTGCCATGGGCCTGGAGAGCGAAATCGGCTCCCTGGAAGTGGGCAAGGCGGCGGATATGGTTGCCTTCGATCTGACCGGGCTGGCGCAACAACCGATCTACGATCCGGTCTCACAGCTTATATATGCCACCGGACGCGATTGCGTGAAACACCTTTGGGTCGCCGGCAAGCAGTTGCTCGACGACCGGCAACTCACCCGCATGGATGAACAACAGTTGACCGCCACGGCGATTGCCTGGGGAAAACGCATCAGCGGGCACACCGAATAACGCTGGCTCTGAACCCGCGTGTTCAGGACCGACAAACCGATTTATCAGATTTAGAGGATTCACCATGAGCAACGTCGACCACGCCGAAATCGCCAAGTTTGAAGCCCTGGCCCACCGCTGGTGGGACCGCGAAAGCGAGTTCAAACCCCTGCACGACATCAACCCGTTACGGGTCAACTGGATTGACGAACGCGTCAACCTGGCCGGCAAGAAGGTGCTGGACGTCGGTTGCGGCGGCGGCATCCTCAGCGAAGCCATGGCCCAGCGCGGCGCCACCGTGATGGGGATCGACATGGGCGAAGCGCCGCTGGCCGTGGCCCAGTTGCACCAGCTGGAATCCGGCGTGAGCGTGGAATATCGCCAGATCACCGCCGAAGCCCTGGCCGAGGAAATGCCCGAGCAGTTCGACGTGGTCACCTGCCTGGAAATGCTGGAGCACGTACCAGACCCATCGTCGGTGATCCGCGCCTGCTTCCGCATGGTCAAGCCGGGCGGCCAGGTGTTCTTCTCCACCATCAACCGCAACCCCAAGGCCTACCTGTTCGCGATCATCGGCGCCGAATACATCATGAAGCTGCTGCCGCGCGGCACCCACGATTTCAAGAAATTCATCCGCCCGTCCGAACTGGGTGCGTGGAGCCGCCAGGCCGGGCTGACCGTCAAGGACATCATCGGCCTGACCTACAACCCGCTGACCAAGCACTACAAACTGGCCAGCGACGTTGACGTCAACTACATGATCCAGACCCTGCGCGAGGAGTAAGCCTGTGAAGTTGCGAGCGGTTCTCTTCGACATGGACGGTACCCTGCTGGACACTGCGCCGGACTTTATCGCCATCTGCCAGGCGATGCGCGCCGACCGCGACCTGCCACCGATCAACCCACAGCATATCCGCGATGAAATCTCCGGCGGTGCACGGGCGATGGTGGCCGTGACCTTCTCGATGGACCCGGAATCCCCCGGCTTTGAAGAGCTGCGCCTGGAATTCCTCGAGCGTTACCTGAAGGGTTGTGCGGTCCACAGCACATTGTTCGACGGCATGGCCGAGCTTCTGGAAGACATCGAGAAGGCCAAGCTGATCTGGGGCGTGGTCACCAACAAGCCACTGCGCTTTGCCGAGCCGATCATGCAGCAACTGGGCCTGGCCGAGCGCTCGGCGCTGCTGATCTGCCCGGACCATGTGAAAAACAGCAAGCCGGACCCGGAGCCGATGATCCTGGCGTGCAAGATGCTCGGCCTGGACCCGGCCAGCGTGCTGTTCGTGGGGGATGACCTGCGCGACATCGAGTCCGGCCGCGACGCCGGCACCCGCACGGCGGCGGTCACCTATGGATACATCCACCCGGACGACAACCCGCGCCATTGGGGCGCGGATGTGGTGGTGGATCACCCGCTGGAACTGCGCACGGTGCTGGATAACGCACTGTGCAGTTGCTGATGGCTCACTCACTCTACTGACTAAGGAAGATCCAATGTGGGAGGGGGCTTGCCCCCGATTGCAGTGTGTCAGTCACTGCATTTGGTGACTGATATACCACTATCGGGGGCAAGCCCCCTCCCACATTTGGATCTTCACTGCGCTCAAGATGGGTGTTTGTAACCCGCTGAATTCTGTCGAGGCTTTTTATGTTTGATTACTCTGCACGTCCAGAACTGCTCAAAGGCCGGGTGATCCTGGTGACCGGCGCCGGTCGCGGAATTGGTGCGGCGGCGGCGAAAACCTACGCCGCCCATGGCGCGACCGTGCTGTTGCTGGGCAAGACCGAAGCCAACCTGGCCCAGGTGTATGACGAGATCGAAGCGGCCGGCCACCCGCAGCCGGTGGTGATCCCCTTCAACCTGGAGACCGCCCTGCCCCATCAATACGATGAGCTGGCAGCGATGATCGAAAAAGAATTCGGCCACCTCGATGGCCTGCTGCACAACGCCTCGATCATCGGCCCACGTACGCCGATCGAGCAGCTGTCCGGCGAAAACTTCATGCGGGTGATGCACATCAACGTCAATGGGATGTTCATGCTCACCAGCACGTTGTTGCCACTGCTCAAGCTGTCCCAGGATGCGTCGGTGGTGTTCACCTCCAGCAGCGTCGGGCGCAAGGGCCGGGCGTATTGGGGGGCTTACGGGGTGTCGAAATTCGCCACTGAGGGCCTGATGCAAACCCTG
The DNA here is from genome assembly GCF_900100935.1 of Pseudomonas sp. NFACC25. Taxonomy (NCBI): domain Bacteria; kingdom Pseudomonadati; phylum Pseudomonadota; class Gammaproteobacteria; order Pseudomonadales; family Pseudomonadaceae; genus Pseudomonas; species Pseudomonas sp. NFACC25. The sequence goes on along the minus strand of NZ_FMUC01000015.1, from coordinate 80,470 downwards.
GCGGATGAGCTCGAAGACGTGGCTGCAGTAAGAGCCAACAGCATCAACCCGGGCGGCACGCGCACCAGCATGCGGGCCCAGGCATATCCAGGGGAGAACCCGATGGAAAGGCCGGCACCGGAAGAGATCATGCCGGTGTACCTGTACCTGATGGGGCCGGACAGTACCGGCATCAATGGGCAGGCGTTTGACGCCCAGTGAAACCAAATGTGGGAGGGGGCTTGCCCCCGATTGCAAGGTGTCAGTCACTGTATCTGTGACTGACCCACCGCTATCGGGGGCAAGCCCCCTCCCACATTTGTATTGCGGTGTTCTCTGGGCCTTAGTTTTTCACGACATCTTCAAGCGTGAAACGACCCAACGGATTTTGCAGGAAGTTGCTCACATTCTTGCGTGAGATGTTGATGTACGGGCTGTAGTACAGGTCGATCCAGTTCACATCCTGTTTCGCCAGTTTCTGCAACTCGACATACATCTGCTCACGCTTGACCGGGTCAGCCTCGATGCGCGCCGCCGCGACCAGTTCCTTGACCTTATCGTTCTTGTAGCGGGTCATGTAGTTCTGGTTGGTGTCGTGGCCCAGCACGAAGGTGGTCTTCTGGTCCGGGTCGAGGATGTCGTTGGTCCAGTACATCACCGAAATATCGTACTCACCGTCCACCAGCATCTGCCAGCTTTGGGTCGGGTCGACCTTCTGCAGGTTGGCGGTCACGCCGACCTTGGCCAACTGGTCCTTGATGATCACCGCGATCTGCTCGTCGGCTTCGTTGCCGGCGTTGACCACATAGTTGAGCTTCAAGTCCTTCGCGCCAGCCTTTTCCAACAGTTTCTTGGCGGCGGTCGGGTCATACGGGCGTTGCAGGTTGTTGGCGTAGTGGAACAACGAGCCTTTCGGGATGTAGGAATAGGCCACAGTGCCCTGACCGTAGGTCGCGGTTTTCACCAGCGACTGCTTGTCGATGGCCATGTCCAGCGCCTCGCGTACTTCCTGCTTGGCCAGCAGACCGTGGGCGTGGTTGATCAGCAGGTGATCTTCACGGGTGGACGGGTCGGAGTGGATCACCACGTTCTTGTCTTTCTTCAGCTCTTCAACCCGGGAAAACGGTACGAAGATCGCCGTGTCCAGCTCGTTGTTCTGCACCATGCGCATCCGCGTGTTGTCGTCGGTCACGGAGACCCACTCCACGCCATCCAGGCTGACCTTCTTGGCCTGCCAGAAGTTCGGGTTCTTCTTCAGGATGACCCGGTCGCCCTTGCGCCATTCGTCCACGGTAAACGCGCCGGAGGTCACCGGATTTTCCGAGTAGGCGTCTTCACCCATTTTTGTCATGGCTTTTTCCGACAGGATCGACACCGTCGGCGAAGCCAGTTGCGACAGGAAGGCGACTGCCGGGGTCTTCAGTGTGACAACCAGGGTTTTCGAGTCCGTCGCCTTTGCGGTGTCGATCAGGTTGAAGGGATCAGCCCACAACGAAGCCTTGTTATCGCGGATGCGCAACAGGCTGAACGCCGCATCCTCGGCGGTGATCGCCGAGCCATCGGAGAACTTCGCATCGCGCAGCTTGAAGGTGTAGGTCAGGCCGTCCTTGGAAATATCCCAGCTTTCAGCCAGGCCGGGCTCCATCTTGGTCCCCAGGTTGTCCACGCGCACCAGGGTGTCGTAGACGTTGGCAAATACCCAGGTATCGCGGTTCTGCGCGCTTTTGATCGGGTCGAACGTGGTGCTGTCTTCACGGCAACCGATGGTGAGGACGCCGGCGGCTTGCGCCAATCCGGCAGTGAGGGACCACGCGGTCAACGTAGCAGCGGCGAGCAACTTCAAGTGGCGCGATTGCATGTCATAACTCCTTGTTCATGATGGGCAGGAAGGGTCAACGGTTCTTCAAGCACGCAACTGTATCGATGCTCGTGCTGGGAATGGGTAGGCGGCAACACCACGGAACACATCGTCCGGGCGTACCGGCAACGCGGGTGGAAGGCACAGCCCGTAGGCAAATTCAGCGGGCTCGGCGGCTCGCCAGGCAACAGCTGCGTCGGCAAAGGCCGGTGCGGATCGATCTCCGGAATCGCCTCGATCAACGCCGCGGTATACGGATGGCGCGGCGCGGTGAAGACCGCTTCCACCGGCCCTTCCTCGACGATCTTGCCCAGGTACATCACCGCCACGCGGTCGCACAGGCGCCGCACGATGGCCAAATCGTGGGCGATAAACAGGATCGCCAGGTTCATGCGCTGTTGCAGTTCCAACAGCAGGTTGATGATCTGGCCCTGGATCGATACATCCAGGGCCGCCACGCATTCATCGGCGATGATCAAGCGAGGCTCCACCGCCAGCGCCCGGGCAATACCGACACGCTGGCATTGGCCGCCACTGAGGGCGCCGGGTTTGCGACTGGCCAGTTCGGGGCGCAGGCCGACCAGGTCAAGCAGTTCGTTGACGCGAGCCGGGATACGCTCTGCCGGGACTTTGCGCTGCACCCGCAGCACCTCGGCGATGGTTTCGCCGATGGTGTGGCGCGGGTTCAACGCGGCGTAGGGATCCTGGAAGATCATCGCCGTTTCCTGGCGCAGGCGCGCGATGTCGATCGCGCTGCCATGGGCCATGTCGATGCCATCGAACAGCACCTGCCCGGCACTGATCGGGTTGAGGTGCAGGATCGCCCGGCCCAGGGTGCTTTTGCCGCTGCCGGACTCCCCCACCAGCCCCAGGGTTTCACCGGCGGCCAGGTTCAGCGACACACCGTTCACCGCCCTCACCCACTGCTTGTTCAGGCCGAACACCCCCGTGCCGGACGCGGCGAACCGCACCTCCAGGTTCTTGATCTGCAACAGGCTCATGGGCGTGCTCCGAGCGGGTAGTGACAGGCCACGCGCGCGCCTTCGGGCAACCGTTCGGTGCACAACGCGCCGACCTGCGGGCAACGCGGGTTGAAGCGGCAGCCGCCGGGTAATGCATCGAGCAAGGGCGGCTGGCCGGGGATGGTACGCAGCAACCCAGGGCCACTGCCGTGGGCCGGCTGGCAATCAATCAGGCCGGCGGTGTAGGGGTGTTGCGGGTGGGCGAGCACGTCGTACTTGCTGCCGTGCTCGCACAGGCGCCCGGCATACATCACGGCGATGGAATCGCAGGTTTGCGCAACCACGCCGAGGTCGTGGGTGATCATGATGAGCGACAGGCCGCGCTGGTCACGCAGGTCCAGCAACAGGCGCAGGATCTGCGCCTGCACAGTCACGTCCAACGCCGTGGTCGGCTCGTCGGCAATCAATACGTTCGGGTTGCAGCCCAGGGCCACGGCGATCATCGCGCGCTGGCGCATGCCACCGGAAAACTCATGGGGATAGTTGTCGACCCGTGCCTGGGGATCGGGAATGCCCACCTGGCGCAACACTTCGATGGCTTGTCGGCGCGCGTGTTTTTTCGACGCACCCTGATGCAGGCGGATGCCTTCGGCGATCTGATCGCCGATGCGCATCAAGGGGTCGAGGTGGCTGCTGGGGTTCTGGAAAATCATGCCCAACTGCCCGCCACGCACCGCGCGCATGCCGGCGTCATCCAGTTGCAGCAGGTCCTGGCCCGCCAGGCGTACCGCACCGCCCTGCACGCGCAGGTTGGGTGACGGCAACAAGCGCATCAAGCCACGGCAGGCCATGGTCTTGCCCGAGCCGCTTTCGCCCACCAGGCCGAGGATCTCGCCTTCGGCCAGGTCGAAGGACACGCGGTCGACCAGGTTCACATCGCGCCCGCTGTTATTGGCGATCACACTCAGATCCCGCACTTGAAGCAGACTCATGAGCGATCCCCCAGCACTTGCGCCACACCATCGGCCAGCAGGCTGAAGCCCATGGCCAGGGTCACGATGGCCAACCCCGGAAAGGTGCAGATCCACCAGGCCGTGGTGATAAACGCCTGCCCTTCGGCAATCATCGTCCCCCACTCCGCCGTCGGCGGTTGCACGCCCAGGCCCAGGTAGCTCACGGCGGCACCGTTGAGCAGTACCAGCACCGCGTCAGACATGGAAAACACAATCGAGCCAAACATCGCATTCGGCAGCAAATGCCGGAACAGGATGCGCCCATGGCCAAAGCCCAGGCTCTTGGCCGCGAGGGCGAAGTCGCTTTCCTTGAGCACCAGGATCTGTGAGCGGATCAGCCGTGCATACGACACCCAGCCCACCAGCGCCATGGCGATATAAAAACTCTTCAAACCCGGACCGAGGATAGCCATGATCGCCAGCATCAACACCAGGAACGGGAACGCCAGGATCACATCGATCACGCGCATGCAGAAACTGTCGAAGCGCCCGCCGATATAGCCGGAAACCGCGCCGACAAACGTGCCGATCATGAACGGGAAAATCACCCCGATAATGGCCAGTTGCAGATCGACGCGCGCACCCCAGATCACCCTCGAAAGGATGTCCCTACCGTAGTTATCCGTACCGAATGGATGGGCGAGACTCGGCCCCAGCAAGCTGATGTCGGTGTTCTGCGCGATCGGGTCATAGGGCGCGATCCACGGCGCACACAGCGCCAGGACCAACCACACCAGCAGGATCAACAGCCCCCACGCGGCCGTCAGGCGACCATTGCGAAAGCCAAACCGCACACGCAGGCGCCATGGAGTAATCAGTGGACGGCTGCTCATTGCATTTTCACCCGAGGGTCGAGGGCCACCGTGACCACGTCGGCGATAAAGTTGACCACCACCGTCGCGCACGCCAGCACCATGGCCACGCCCTGCACCACCATGTAGTCGCGGGTAAAAATGCCACGCACCAGCAACTGGCCGATGCCGGGAATGGCGAACAGGCTTTCGATCACGACGGTGCCGCTGATCAGCCAGCCAATATTCACCGCCAGCAGGTTGACCGCCGGCACCAGGGAATTGGGCAACACATGGCGACGGAACACCGCTGCTTCCGACAGCCCGCGGGCCCGCGCGGCAGTGACGTGGTCGGCCTGCAGCTCCATCAACATGCTCGCCCGCAGGTTGCGGACCAGCACCGCCGACAGCGCCAGGGCGATGGTCAGGCACGGCAAGACCATATGGTGCGCCTTGTCCAGCCAGGTACGGCCGTAGCCGGACACCGGGAACAAGCCCCATTGCACACTGAACAGCAGGATCAGCATCAGGCCCAGCCAGAACGCCGGCATGCCCAGGCCCACGGTGGTGAACACGCGGATCAGGTTGTCCGCCCACCCGCCTTTATTGCGCGCGGCCCACGTCGCCAGCGGCACCGCGATCAGCAGCGCCAGCACCACGCTGCCGAGCACCAGCACCAGGGTGGGTTCGATGCGGGTGACGATCAATTTCAAGGCGTCGACTTTGTACAGCAGTGATTGGCCGAGATCGCCCTTGAGCAGGTTCTTCAGGAAATAGAAATACTGCTGCCACAAAGGCTGGTCGAGGCCGTACTGGGCGCGGATTTTCAGCAAGGCGTCCGGCGTGCTGCGCGAACCCAGCAGGGCCCGTGCCGGGTCGCCAGGAATCGAGCGCACCAGCACAAACGTGATCAGGCTGATGCCAAACAGTACCGGCAGCAATTGCAGCGGCCGGGACAGTACAAAACGGTAGCGCGCCAGGTTCATCGGTCAGCCTCGGTGGCGAGCGAGAAAGTCCAACAGTACCGGAAAATAAGCCTGTGGCTCTTCATAGAACGGCATATGGCTACTGTTGGGAAATACATGCAGTTCGGCGTGTCTGGCCGCCATCTTCATGCGCATGGCGCAGGCTGGGGTGAGTTCGTCGTGCTGGCCGGTAGTGATCAGGATCGGCATGTTGAAAGCGGCCATCTCGGGGATGCGGTTCCAGTCCTTGAGGTTGCCGACGTAGAGAAATTCGTTGGGGCCCTGCATGGTTTCGTAGGGGCCCATGTTCCAGTCGCCGAGGGAGCGCTTGACCGGCTCGGGCCATTCGTCCAGGCGGCAGACATGGCGATAGTTGAGCAAGGTGATCGCGGCCTGGTATTGCGGGTGATCCAGGGTGCCCATGGCTTCGTGGCGTTGCATCATCGCCACGGTCTCACTGCCCAGCGCGCCGCGCAGGCGTTCGAGTTCTTGAGAAAGATGCGGAATGTCGCCGACGGTGTTCTCGAGGATCAGGCTTTTCAGCCTGTCGGGGTAATGGATGGCGTATTCGATGCCCAGCCAGCCGCCCCAGGAATGCCCGAGCAGGTGCACGCGGCCGAGGCCAAGGGCTTGGCGTACGGTTTCGACTTCTTCGACATAACGGCGGATTTCCCACAGGGAAACATCGGTCGGTCTGGCTGATGCGCCTGTGCCAAGCTGGTCGAATGCAACCACTCGCAGGTCATGGTCCTTGAGCCAGCCATGGGCGTCGCGCAAGTAGTCACACGGCAGGCCCGGCCCGCCGTTGAGACACAAGAGCACCTCATCGCCTTCGCCGAAGCTGTAGACCACGAGGTTGTGGCCATCGACTTGCACGTTGTACTGCTGGTCGGGGGCAATTTCACGCCACATGCATACATTCCTTGTGTTGTTTCGGCCTGGCGGGCAGCGGCCGTTTATCAGGCCAACACTACCGAGGATGCCGCGCGTCCATAACCTGGTATTTCTTATAGGTTTGGCCTGGCAGTCCTTCGCCGGGGCGTGGCATTCTACTTGCAGGAAGTGGAGATTCAAATGAATTCGGGAGCAGAACGGATGCTGGCCAAGCTAACTGCCTTCAATAATCGTCTGATGCCGGGCAGGAGCCTGGATGAGCAGATGGACAACACTTTTATCCTCGCCCAGCAGTTGGGCTTCGATGCACTGGTATACGACTACACCCCGGTGCCGATCGACCAGAATGGTGCGTTGATCACCCCCTCGGTGCTGGAGCTGCGTAACACGCCGACCGATTGGCATGCACTATGGTGCAGCAAGGGTTTCTACCAGATCGACCCGGTGCAACACCTGGCCCTGCGCACGGTATCGCCGTTCGTGTGGTCCTACGAAGCCAAGGCTGACACGGCCCTGCAAACCATCATCGACCCCTGCCACGCCCCCGTTTCATCCTACCTGCACGACCAGCAACTGACCTGCGGCGTCAGCGTGCCGATGCATCTGCCCCGTGGCGGCTTCGCGTCACTGACCGGCTTGCGCACTGGCAAAACGCCTACCGTGTTGCAGGACGCGCAGCAGACCTTGTCGGACTTCAGCCTGATTTCCCACGCTTTGCAGGAAGCGGCCTACCCGCTGTTCGGCAAGGAGCTGCGCACCTACCCGCACATTCACCTGACCAAACGTGAACGCGAATGCCTCAAATGGGCCGCCGACGGCCTGACCGCCGCCGAAATCGCCACGCAACTGAGCCGCTCACTGGCCGTCGTCACCCTGCACCTGGCCTCGGCGATGCACAAACTGGGCGCCAAGAACCGCGTGCAGGCGGTGGTCCGCGCCACCCATTACCGCCTGCTGGAAGACTGATCCCCCGGCAAAACCTAGCTGTTTTGCTAGTTACCTAAATCTCGCCCGCAGACTATCGTGTCCCTGATCATTTTTTCAGGGCAGGGTAGGAAATGGACTTCATCGAAAAAATCCGCGAAGGGTATGCCGCGTTTGGCGACTACCAGACCTGGTACCGCGTCACTGGCGACCTGGCCAGCGGCCGCACGCCGCTGGTGGTCATCCACGGCGGCCCGGGCTGCACCCATGATTATGTCGACGCCTTCAAGGACGTCGCGGCCAGCGGTCATGCGGTCATCCACTACGACCAATTGGGCAACGGCCGCTCCACGCACCTGCCTGAGAAAGACCCGTCCTTCTGGACCGTCGATCTGTTCCTTAAAGAATTGGACAACCTGCTGGACCACCTGCAGATCAGCGATAACTACGCGATCCTTGGTCAGTCCTGGGGCGGCATGCTCGGCAGCGAGCACGCAATCCTGCAACCCAAGGGCCTGCGTGCGTTTATCCCGGCCAACTCGCCGACCTGCATGCGCACCTGGGTCAGCGAAGCCAACCGCCTGCGCAAGCTACTGCCCCAAGGCGTGCATGAAACCCTGCTCAAGCATGAAGCCGCCGGCACCTACCTCGACCCGGAATACCTCGCCGCCTCGCGGGTGTTCTATGACCAGCATGTGTGCCGGGTGAACCCATGGCCGGAAGAAGTGGCGCGCACCTTCGCCCAGGTCGACTCGGACCCCACGGTGTATCACGCCATGAGCGGCCCGACCGAGTTCCACGTGATCGGCAGCCTGAAGGACTGGAAATCCATTGGTCGCCTGTCGGCGATCAAGGTACCGACCCTGGTGATCTCCGGCCGGCATGACGAAGCCACGCCACTGGTGGTCAAGCCGTTCCTGGATGAAATCGCGGATGTGCGCTGGGCGCTGTTCGAAGACTCCAGCCACATGCCCCACGTGGAAGAACGCCAGGCGTGCATGGGCACCGTGGTGAAGTTTCTGGATGAGGCGTGCTCTGTTCCGCACACAGTCCGCAAGGCTGGTTGAGTTCCAAATGTGGAAGGGGGCAAGCCCCCTCCCACATTTTTAGACCTCTGTGGTTTCTGCGTGTGGGGCTTTCCTTGGCTCCTGCGCCACCAATGGAATTTCCTTGCCCTCGGCATCAAATAACTTGCCCCCCCTGAAATAGTCCCCATCACGCAACGCCGCTACGTCGTGGAAACACAAACTGCGCTCAGTCCCCGCCACAAACACCGACTGCTGGTCCGAATTGCCTACGGTGAAATGGTTGAACGCCAGGTTCAACAGGATCGCCATGATCGCCGATGAACTGATACCCGAATGGAAAATGGTCGCGAACCAGCTGGGGAACTGGTCGTAGAAACTCGGTGCGGCAATCGGGATCATGCCAAACCCGATGGACGTGGCGACGATGATCAGGTTCATGTTGTTGCGGTAATCCACCTTGGACAAGGTGCGAATACCACTGGCCGCCACGGTACCGAACAGCACAATCCCGGCACCGCCCAGTACCGAGGTCGGCACCGCCGCGATCACGCGCCCCATGAATGGCAGCAAGCCGAGGATTACCAGGAACAAGCCACCGGTTGCCACCACAAAACGACTCTTCACTCCGGTCACCGCCACCAGGCCAACGTTCTGGGCGAAGGCACTCTGGGTGAACGAACCGAAGATCGGCGCGAACATGCTCGACAGCATATCGGCACGCAGGCCATTACCCAGACGCTTGGAGTCGACCTTGGTATCGATGATTTCCCCCACCGCCAGGATGTCGGCCGAGGTTTCCACCAGTGTCACCATCACCACGATGCACATGGAAATGATCGCCGCGATGTGAAAGGTCGGCATACCGAAATGGAACGGCGCAGGGAAACCGAACATAGGCCCCTGGCTGACCCCGGAAAAATCCGCCATGCCGAGGAACACCGCGATCACCGTGCCGATCACCATCGCCAGCAGGATCGACAGGCGCGAGATGGTCGCGCTGCCGATCTTGCTCAATAGCAGCACCAGCACCAGGGTCAACGCCGCCAGGCCGATATTGGGCATGCTGCCGAAATCCGCCGCGCGGCTGTTACCGCCCATGGCCCAGCGCGCCGCCACGGGCATCAGGGTCAGGCCGATGGTGGTGATCACAATACCGGTCACCAACGGCGGGAAGAACTGGGTGATCCGCGAAAACACCGGGGTGATCAACAGCCCGATAAACGACGCGGCCATCACCGCGCCGAGAATCGCCGGTACCCCGCCGGCGCCATCGCTGCCGACAATCGCCACCATAGTTGCCACACCGGCAAACGACACGCCCTGCACCAGCGGCAACTGACAGCCAAAGAACGGCAGGCCAAGGGTTTGCAACAGGGTGGCAAGGCCACCGGCAAACAGCGACGCGGCGATCAACAGGCCGATATCCGCCGGTGACAACCCGGCCGCCTGGCCAACGATCAACGGTACCGCGACGATGCCGCCGTACATGGTGAGCACATGCTGCAGGCCGTAAGCCATGTTGGCGGCGACGCCTAGATTCTCATCTTCCGGCCGCTGCGGTGACGCCTTCGGGATAGTCATGGTGAGGGGTTCTCTGTTTTTGTTGTGGTGACACTGTATGCAATGTTTAGACTGGATGTCCATAGAGTTGTATACAATCGCTCGAACAAGATACCCTCCATCGGCGTTACAAAAACAACCCGGCCGTGATGAGCCAGAACGCCAAAGGACACTAGAACAATGAAAAAGGCATTACAGGGAGCCACCGTTGCACTCACCCTCCTCGGCGGCGGGGAGGCCGTCGCGGTGGAATGGATGAACAACAGCGTAGGTTTTCGCTACGGCCAGCAGTTCACCAATCCGAATAACCCCGACGAATTCAGCAAGCGCATCTACAGCGTTACCCACGCCAGCGGCTACCGGTATGGCAGCAACTTCCTGAACCTGGACGTGTTCCTGTCCGACAACCGCGACCCGCGCAAGGGCACCGACCACGGCGGCAGCGAGGTGTACGCGGTATACCGGCATCAGTTGTATGCATCACGGGTGCTGGATGTGCCCCTGGGCACCGGGCTGGTCAAGGATTACGCGCTGACCCTGGGCTTTGATGCCAACCGCAACAACAACGTCGCTTCGGCGAAAAAACGCGCACTGGTGCTCGGCCCGACATTGAAGTTCAACACCGTGGGCGTGCTGGACCTGAGCCTTCTGTACTACAAGGAGCGCAACCACACCGGCATCCCCGGTGCACGTGAGTCGAACCACACGTTTGACGACACCTACATGCTCAACCTGACGTGGATGCGCCCTTTCGAGATCGCCAACCATGCGGCGAAATTCCAGGGTTTTGTGAACTACGTCGGGGAAAAAGGCGCGGACTACCATGGCCGTGACACGGCACCGGAAACCCTGATGCGCAGCGCGCTGATGGTCGCGGTGCGACCGGGCAGGAGCGTGAAGCCGAACCTGTACCTCGGGGTGGGTTACGAGTACTGGCATAACAAGTTCGGCGTGGACGGCGGCCGGGGCAGCCGTACGTCAACGCCGACGGTGAACATGGAAGTGACGTTCTAGGCGGCGGCCAGTTCCGACTTGTCTGCTTTCGGCCGCGCCAGCCAATAGCCCAAGACGGCCAAGGGCGCGGTCGCCAGCATCACTATCACAGTAATCAGCAACGGCTGTTCGATCATCGATGACACCAACAGGCTGCTGAGAAAGCACAGGCCCAATTGCAGCGTGTTTTGCAGTGCCGCCGCCTTGCCGGAATGTTCTGCAAACGGCATCAGCGCATTCGCCACCACGATCGGGTAGCTGGCGCCGTTGACCAGCGCCATCAGGCAGAACGGAATCAGCAAGGTGGTGAGCGTCGGCACGGTCAAGGTGGCGACCAGGTACAGCGCCACCATGCTGATGCAATAGGCCAGCAGCAACCACGGCAACAGCGTCTTGCCCTGGAAACGCTGCAAAGCGCTACGGCAACTGTAGCCACCCACCAGAAACGCCAATGTCGGCAGCACGTAGCTCAGGCCGATGTCATTCGGGCTATAGCCCATGTCGCCGAGGATGAAGGGTGAAGCGGTCAGCCAGGCGAAGAAACTGGCCGAGCAGGCGGCGAAGATCATCACATTGCCGGTAAACACCCGGGAGGTGAGCAACTGCCAATAGCCAAGGCGCGAAGGTTCGTCTTCCCGCGTCTGAGGTTTCGACACGGAGCGCAGGAACAACGTCGGCAGCAACAACAGCAGCGACACCCCCAGCAATACACCGAAGATGGCCTGCCAACCGAAGTGGTTCAGCACCATCGCGCCCAGCAGTGGCGCCAGCGCCGGTGACAACGACATCAACGGCATGATGCTGGCGAACACACGGTGGGCCTTGTCGGCCGGGTAGCGGTCGATCACCAGCGCCTGCCAGCTCACGGCCGCAGAACACACGCCAATCGCCTGCATAAAGCGCAAGGCCAGCAACTGCGGCGCGGTCTCGACCCAAAACATCCCCGCGCAACCCACCACAAACAGGCTCAAGCCTGCGAGCAGGATCGGCTTGCGCCCCAGGCGGTCGGACAACGGCCCCCACAGCAACTGCCCCACGGCAAAGCCCGCGAGGAAGATACTCAGGCTGGCGCCCACCGCGCCCGCACCAATCTGCAACTGCTCGCCCATGGCGCCGAATGCCGGCAAATACATGTCCATGGCGAGGTAACCGAGCATGCTCAGCCCCGCCAGATACCAGGTGAAACCAAAAGAATTTTTCATTGAAACCTTGTTAATCCTGCCATCAAACTATTTGCTGACTGCCGCCCATTATGAAGCTGACAGTTTTGCTGTGAAGCGATAATAATTGGCGTCTGTTATCAATAATTTTGAAGGCAACCCTCATGTGGTCCGAATACTCCCTGGATGTCGTCGATGCGGTAGCGCGCCATGGCAGCTTCAGCGCCGCCGCCCAGGAATTGCACCGCGTGCCATCAGCCATCAGTTATACCGTACGCCAACTTGAAGAGTGGCTGGCGGTACCGCTGTTTGTGCGCCGGCATCGTGATGTGGAACTGACACCCGCCGGCCGCCTGTTTATCGACGAGGCCCGCGGGGTAATGAAAAAAATGCTCGGCACACGGCGCCTGTGCCAGCAGGTGGCCAATGGCTGGAGTGGCCAGTTGAAGGTCGCGGTGGATTCCATCGTCAAACCCCAGCGCTGCCGACAGTTGGTGCTGGATTTCTATCGGCAGTTTCCCGAGGTGGAATTGCTGCTGGAATACGAGGTGTACAACGGTGTGTGGGATGCCCTGGCGGATGAGCGCACCGATATTGTCATCGGTGCCACCAGCGCCGTGCCGGTGGCCAGTCACTTTACTTTTCGCGATATGGGCTTATTGAATTGGCTGTGCGTGGTCAGCGCCCGGCACCCATTGGCGGCGGTGGACGGGTTGCTCAATGACGACCAACTGCGCCCCTTCGCCTCGCTGTGCATGACCGACACCTCGCGCAACCTGCCCAAGCGCGACACCTGGACCCTGGATAACCAACGCCGGTTGGTAGTCCCGAACTGGGCCTCCGCCATCGATTGCCTGCGCGATGGCCTGTGCGTCGGCATGGCACCGGCGCATCAGGTATTGCCGTGGATCGAACGCGGCGAATTGATGGCGCTGCAACTGACGCGCCCCTTCCCGGCCAGCCCATCGTGCGTGGCCTGGGCACAGAGCAAACTGTCCCCGGCCATGGCGTGGTTATTGGAATACCTGGGGGATACCGAAACCATGAACCAGGAGTGGCTCAACGGAAAGGACCTAGTTCAATAGCCGAGTGATGGCCCGCACGATCATCTCCACCTCCTTGGCATCCAGGGTCAGCGGCGGCAGCAGGCGAATGACCTTGCCCCGCGTCACGTTGATCAGCAGCCCATGCTCCTGGGCAGCACGCTGGGCCAGGTCGCGATAGGGGCTGGCCAACTCAACACCGATCATCAGGCCCTGCCCGCGAATCGCCAGCACCTGCGGATGCTCTTCCAATTCCATGCGTAACCGCGCCAGCAAGCGCTCGCCCTGTTGTGCAGCGTTCTGCAACAAGCCTTGCTCTTCGATAATGTCCAACACCGTGCAGCCCACCCGGCACGCCAGCGGGTTGCCGCCAAAGGTGCTGCCGTGACTGCCGGGCGTGAAAAGCGCGGCTACCGCTGCCCTGGCCAGGCACGCACCGATGGGCACGCCATTGCCGAGGCCTTTGGCCAGGGTCATCACATCCGGGACAATGCCTTCATGCTGGAAGGCAAACCAGGCGCCGGTGCGGCCGATGCCGGTCTGGATTTCGTCGAGCATCATCAGCCAGCCGTGCCGTGTGCAGTGGTCACGCAGGGCTTGCAGGTAACCCGGCGGCGCGGGCAGTACACCACTTTCGCCCTGAATGGGCTCCAGCAAGACCGCCGCGATCCGTGTGCCAAACGTCTGGGTGATTGCCTCGATCGCCGCCAGATCACCAAACCTGACCTTGAGAAAATCCCCCGGCAAGCGTTGGAAACCCAAGCGCACCGAGGGGCCATCGCTGGCCGCCATGGTGCCCAGCGTACGGCCATGAAAGGCATTCTCCATCACCACTACCAAGGGCTCTTCGATGCCTTTTTTCCAGCCATGCAACCGCGCCAGTTTCAGCGCCGTCTCGTTGGCTTCGGCGCCGGAATTATTGAAGAAGGCACGGTCCAGGCCGGACAGCCGCGTCAGGCGCTGGGCCAGACGTTGTTGCCAGTCGATGCTGTAGAGGTTGGAGGTGTGCAACAACAGGCCGGCCTGCTCGCTGATGGCCGTCACCAGTTTCGGGTGGGAATGCCCGACGTTGGTCACCGCCACACCCGCCACTGCGTCCAGGTATTCGCGCCCCTGCTGGTCCCACAGGCGCGTGCCGAGGCCACGGGTGAAACTCAGGGCCAGGGGTTGATAGGTGGTCATCAGGCAGGCGGCGGTCATGGTGGCGGACTCCAGTGCATCGTTGAGATAGCAACAGTATCGTTAGCCATCCCAGCTGGATAAACTGCGCCTTCCTGCAATGACTTTAAACCAGGACTTGATAATGGACCTGTTCCAAGCGATGTCGGTGTACGTGAAAGTGGTGGAGACCGGCAGCATGACCGCCGCCGCCCACGCCTGCGGGATGTCGACCACCATGGTCGGCAACCACTTGCGCGCCCTCGAACGACGCCTGGGCGTCAGCCTGCTCAAGCGCACTACCCGCAAACAGAGCCTCACGGAGTTCGGCGGCCAGTATTACCAGCGTTGCCTGGAAGTACTCGGGCTGGTGGCCGACTCCGAGCAATGGGCCGAACAGGCCCACGGCGACGTCCCCAAAGGCACACTGCGCATCACCGCGCCACCGGCGTTCGGCACTGAACGCCTGGCGCCGGCCCTGAGCGAGTTTTCCCAGCGCTACCCGCTGATCAAGCTGTACGTAGTGCTCAGCAACCAGCGCATGGACATGGTCGACAGCGGCTTTGACGTGGCTATCCGCCTGGGCGAGCTGGAACCCTCAAGCCTGATCGCCCGACCGATGCAGGACTACACCATCACCCTGTGCGCCTCACCGGACTACCTGGCGCGACGTGGTACACCCCGAACGCCCGAGGACCTGCAACAGCACGACTGCCTGGCGTTCGCCTACCCTTCCACCGATGACTGGCGCAACGCCGACAAGTTGTGGCGCATGACCGGCGCAGAAGGTGAAGTGGAAATCCCGGTGTCCGGCTCGCTGACCATCAATAGCTCCCAGGCCTTGCGCCAGGCCGCCGTGCAAGGCATGGGGATCGTCATGCTGCCGGATGCCCTGGTACAGCCCGACCTGCAAACCGGCAAGCTGGTGGCCTTGCTGACCACCTATCAACTGCCCAGCCGGCCCATGCATCTGCTGTACGGCCAGGACCGTTATCGCTTGCCGAAGCTGCGCGCCTTTGTGGATTTCGCCATGGAAAAGTGGGCGCGCTAGAAGCCCACGCCCAACTCGCGCAGTCGCGCCGCCGTCTGCTCGGCAGACACATGGTGAATGCCTTGCCAGCCGAGGGCGACGGCCGCTTCGATATTGCCGGCGACATCATCGATAAACACCACTTCCCCCGGCTGGATATCCGGCAGGTACACCCGTACCTGGCTGAGACTGGCGTGGTAGATCGCCGCGTCAGGCTTGATCAGCTTCAACTCGCCAGACACCACGATGTTGCGAAATTTGCGAAGGAAGGGGTAATGGGCCAGCGCATAGGGAAAGGTCTCGGCCGACCAGTTTGTGAGCCCGAACAGTGGCATGTTGGCCTGATGCAGCGCGTTGAGAATCGCCACGCCTTCGGGCAACGGGCCACGCAGCATTTCGTGCCAGCGGCCGTAATAGGCCGTGATCAAGGGTTCATGCTCGGGGTATTGATCGATCAGGATCTGCGTGGCTTCGGCCAGCGGCCGCCCCGCATCCTGCTCGGTGTTCCAGGCCTGGGTACAGATGTTATCGAGGAACCACTGCCGCACTTGATCGTCGGCAATCAGTTTGCGATAGAGGTGCTGCGGGTTCCAATCGAAGAGAACACCGCCGAAATCAAAAACGACTGCACGAATCGTCATCAGATCCTCCGTTAGCATGGTTTGAGAGCTGAGGGAGTCTGGCAGATTTACAAGGAGGGAGGTGCGCGCCGGAGCGTAAGACGGATCTGAAAAACCAAAAAAACAAATATGGGAGGGGGACACGCCTCCTCCCACATTTTTAACCGCGTTTAGGCTTGGACCAGACCCTTGATCTTCACGGTCGGGTTGACGTCAGCCTCGTAGTCCACACCATCGACTTCAAAGCCGAACAAGCGCAGGAACTCAGCCTTGTAGCCGGCGAAATCACTGATCTCGTTGACGTTCTCGTCGGTGACCTGGTTCCACAGTGCCGCCACGGCGTCCTGGACCTTCGGTTCCAGTTCGGCCAGGTCGGCACGCAGGCGGCCGTCGGCGTCGAGCTTCGGCTCGCTGCCGTACAGGCTGTCCTTGAACAGGCCGTAGACCTGCTCGATGCAGCCTTCGTGGGTGCCCTGCTCTTTCATCACCTTGAACAGCAACGACAAGTACAGCGGCATGATCGGGATCGCGGAGCTGGCCTGGGTGACCACCGCCTTGAGTACCGATACGCGGGCATCGCCCTTCAGTGCAGCGAGGTTGTCGCGCAGGGTCAGGACTTTCTTGTCCAGGTCTTTCTTGGCTTCGCCGATGGAGCCGTTCCAGTAGATGTCCTGGGTCAGCTTCTCACCGAGGTAGGTGAACGCGGTGGTCTTGGCGCCTTCGGCCAGTACGTCGGCGTCACGCAGGGCGTCGATCCACAGCTGCCAGTCGGCGCCGCCCATGACATTGACGGTGCCGTCGATTTCTTCCTGGGTTGCAGGTTCGAGGGTGGTGTCGACCACAACGCCTTTGTCGGTATTGATACCGCGCAGGGTTACAGCCTTGCCGATTGGCTTGAGGGTGGAGTTGTAGACTTCACCGGTCTTGGGATCGGTACGGCGTGGCGCGGCCAGGCTGTAGACGACCAGGTCGATCTTGCCCAGGTCTTTCTTGATGGTTTCGATGGTCAGGCGCTTGATCTCGTCGGAAAACGCGTCGCCGTTGATGCTCTTGGCGTACAGGCCTTTTTCAACGGCAAACTTCTCGAACGCAGCGCTGTTGTACCAGCCGGCGGAGCTCAGCTTGCCTTCTTCGCCTTCTTTCTCAAAAAACACGCCCAGGGTGTCGGCGCCGCAGCCAAACGCTGCACTGATGCGCGCGGCCAGGCCGTAGCCGGTGGAAGCGCCAAGGACCAGCACCTTCTTCGGGCCGTCTTTGATGGCGCCGTGCTCAGTTACGTAGTCGATCTGTTCCTTGACGTTCGCTTCACAGCCAACAGGGTGAGCGGTCACACAGATAAAGCCACGAACCCGCGGTTTGATGATCATAAAATTTCTGCCTCTTCCAAGGTGCCGAAGGCCAATGGTGGCCATTCAACTTCAATCGTACCGGTCTATGACGTCCGAAAAACCGAAGCGTCACGATAGTCGCAAATCTTCTGTTTACAAAATCCAATCCATACGAGCCCACCAGGGTTAAAGACTGTGTCGAGCCTTCACAATTTTGCACTATTTAAAACGCCAATCCGCTGCTGGACGCCTTATCATGACGAAGATGTTTCATTATGTTTCAAAACCCCACCACTCGCGGCCACGGATCCGGACCTGTCGAATGGCGTCCTCCTGGAGCTGAGTTGCATGAACAAGTCTGCTTTGCGTAAGAAAGCGGTATCGGTCGCCTGGGTACTCGGCGTGTTGCTGATTATCGATGTGTTCCCCGAAACCACGCTGGTGTTCCTCTGCCTGGTACTGGTGTGCGGCGTTTACGACTTCCTGCGTAACGGCCTGTATGACAAGCCGACCGTCAAGAAATACTTTATCGGCAGCGGTCGCAACACTTGGCTGCTGGCGCCGTTCAACACCCTGTTCGACCTTCTAAGCGCGCGTAACCGTCACGTCTACACGATGGGCGACCTGCCACCGGCCTGGCGCACAGACCTGCAACAGGTGCTTGATGACGCCATGGCCCACAAGGATGAAATCATCGGCTACCTGGACGAACGCATGGCCGAGAAGAAGCGCGGCATGTTGTTTTTCCAGTGGTACGGGCGCCCGATCGAAACCACCCTGGATATTCCTGAACTGCGCAAAAAACTGCCGTTCGTGAAAACCATCGGCGTGTCGGTGTTCAACGAGAACCGCTCGACGTCCTTTCACTTCGGTCCCCTGCGCATGATGTTCCGCGTGCTCTACAACATGGCACCGGCGCCCCATCACGACGGCGTGTACATCCAGGTCGGCAAGCACAAGCACTACTGGCACGACGACCCGCTGTTTATCTTTGATGACACGCTGATGCATGCGTCCTTCAACAAGAACGACGCCAAGCGCTACTGCCTGTTCATCGACATCGTACGGCCGACGCCGCTGCCGTCGGTGCTTAACGCCGTCATCGCGGGATTTGCCGGGCTGGTCTTTACCCTGCGTCGGGTTTTCTACAAAAACTGGAAGCTGATTGAGTAAGTTCTGCGGCATGATGGTGTTGGACGGTATTTGCGCTCGGCCCTGCGCCTGAGGTAAATATCCGGCTCGTGCGCCCTAACCTGCGCCCACCATTCTCACGTCATCGCACCTCGACAGGTGCGGTGGCTGCGTTTTCAAGGAATCAGAATGCCCCAACGCCAAGTCATCAATGCCTCCGTCAGCCCCAAGGGCAGCCTCGAAACCCTGTCCCAACGTGAAGTCCAGCAACTGAGCGAAGCCGGTACCGGCAGCATCTACACCCTGTTTCGCCAGTGCGCCCTGGCGATCCTCAACACCGGCGCCCATATCGATAACGCCAAGACCATCCTCGACGCCTACAAGAACTTTGAAGTGCGCATCCACCAGCAGGACCGTGGCGTACGCCTGGAGCTGTTGAACGCCCCCGCCGATGCTTTCGTCGATGGCGAAATGATCGCCAGCACCCGCGAAATGCTGTTCAGCGCCCTGCGGGACATCGTCTACACCGAGAACGAGCTGGACAGCCAGCGCATCGACCTGAGCAACTCCCAGGGCATCACCGACTACGTATTCCACCTGCTGCGCAATGCTCGCACCCTGCGTCCGGGCGTGGAGCCGAAGATCGTGGTGTGCTGGGGCGGGCACTCGATCAATACCGAAGAGTACAAATACACCAAGAAAGTCGGTCACGAACTCGGCCTGCGCAGCCTCGACGTGTGCACCGGTTGCGGCCCGGGCGTGATGAAAGGCCCGATGAAGGGCGCGACCATTTCCCACGCCAAACAACGCATTACCGGCGGGCGCTACCTGGGCCTGACCGAGCCGGGCATCATCGCCGCCGAAGCACCGAACCCGATCGTCAACGAACTGGTGATCCTGCCGGACATCGAAAAACGCCTTGAAGCCTTCGTGCGCGTGGGCCACGGCATCATCATCTTCCCCGGCGGCGCCGGTACGGCCGAAGAGTTCCTGTACCTGCTGGGCATCCTGATGCACCCGGACAACCGCGACGTCCCCTTCCCGGTCATTCTCACCGGGCCGAAACAAGCCGCGCCGTACCTGCAACAATTGCATGCCTTCGTCGGCGCCACCCTCGGCGAAGCCGCGCAGGCGCACTACCAGATCATCATCGACGACCCGGCCGAAGTGGCCCGCCAGATGACTGCCGGCCTCAAGGCGGTGAAGCAGTTCCGCCGTGAGCGCAACGACGCGTTTCACTTCAACTGGCTGCTGAAGATCGACGAAGGCTTCCAGCGCCCGTTCGACCCGACCCACGAAAACATGGCCAGCCTGCAACTGAGCCACGCACTGCCGCCCCATGAACTGGCAGCCAACCTGCGCCGTGCGTTTTCGGGGATCGTGGCGGGTAACGTGAAGGACAAGGGCATTCGCCTGATCGAAGAACATGGCCCGTACGAGATCCACGGCGACCCGGCCATCATGAAGCCACTGGATGAGCTGTTGCAGGCGTTCGTTGCCCAGCATCGCATGAAGTTGCCGGGTGGCGCGGCGTATGTGCCGTGTTATCGCGTAGTGCAGTGAGCTCGCCAGGTAATTTGCTTACAGCCGCCAGGCTTTATTGGCGGTCGGTCATAGTTGGTATCTCTTTGCGCCATGGGTAAGCGTGCGGGAGGGCTGAGTTCGGACTAGGTTTTCATGACTCCGACTCATCCTCCACCTGAAGAGCGACCTATGGACCAACGGATATTGTCCTCCACCACTCCTTACCCTAAGGTAAGGAGCATCATGTTGGAGATCTTTACCATGGCGACCGCCACACTTACCTCAAAAGGGCAAATCACCATCCCCGTCCAAGTCAGGACCGCACTCGGCCTGGAAACAGGCGACCGCGTCGAATTCGTCGAAACGGAAGATGGCAAGTTTTCCATCATTGCAGCGAGCAAGACGGTCCATGACCTCAAGGGGCTGGTCCGTAAGCCTGCAAGGGCCGTGTCCATTGACGACATGAACCGCGCCATCGCAGCACAGGGAGCGAAGGCTGGATGATCGGGCTGGATACCAATGTGCTGGTGCGCTACGTCACCCAGGATGATCCCGTTCAATCCCCCAAGGCCTGCGAATTGATTGAATCCCTCACCACGCTTTCGCCAGGGTTTGTCAGCCTGGTGTCCGTGGTGGAGCTGGTGTGGGTATTACAGAGCTGCTACCAATGCGCCAAAAATGACATTGTCGTCGTTCTGGAAACACTGCTGCGCACCCGTGAATTGACCGTCGAACATGCCGAGGTCGTCTGGCAGGCGCTTCGACGGTTCACGGCCAACAACGCCGATTTTGCCGATTGCCTGATAGAGCGCTGCGCCCACGCGGCCGGGTGCGAATACACTGCTACCTTTGACCTCGGTGCGGCCAAGGCCGCGGGTATGAAGCGTCTGGGCTGAGCGGCAACATTGCGGCAAGGGGCAGGCTTTGGTAAAAGTCGCTAATCCCTGAACGAGAGAACGCCCCACGTGCGCACGCTTCTTCTTGCTGCCCTGGCCCTGACGCCGCCCCTCGCACTGGCCGAGATCATCTGGCCCGACCTGCCAAAGAGCTGCTTCGTCAGCGGGCGTTCTGCCACCAGTGTGGATGTCGACGCCGGCTGCGCAGCGTTCCTGATCAATGTGCAAGGCAAGGCCGCAGGTACGCCGATCAAGGTGGATATTCCCCAATATGCTTTTCACATCGACGAAGCCAGCGGCAAAGAGACACCGGTGATCATCATCCAGGCCGAAGAGAACGGAGAGGTCAAGGCCGTGGGATACAAGGAACTGGGCACCGATCAACTCGGTGCCGCGCTGCTGCGGGAAGTACGGCTCCTGGGTACAAAGAAGCCCTCCTAGTCGGGGTTCAACGAACCCAGCCGCCCACCTGCCAGTGATAGCCATCATTGCGCTGCACCCAATGCGGATGCACATAACGATAGCCTTCGCGCACCGGCTCCCAATGGCCGTGTACGGCAACGTAGCGCCCGCCTTCCCAGCGCCAGTAACCACGTGACCATATGTAACCTTCACGTACGGCAGGCTCGACTTCGATGATCTGGGTCGGCGGCGGTTGTGGCGCAACCACCTCGACATATTCACGCTGTACAGGCCGGCGCTCATGCACCACGCGCTCCTGTACACACCCGGACGCCGCGACCACAACTGCCGCTAATGCCGCGTAACGTAACAACATACAACCCCCTCGGGCGTTATCGCCCAACACCTGCACCGGTAAAAATGCCCCCGTGTTTCAGCCATGCTCCTGCTCAGGCCTGGGTACTTTTTTAACAGGTTGTGTCTGTCGGATTGCTGAAGCAGCACGCATCAAGGGTGACCGAAGCGTCCCAACACCGCTTCGACAAAGCGTCTCAACTTGGCCGTACGCTGGCGGTTCGCCGTGTAGACAAGGTGCATCGGCCGGCTCGGCGCTTCAAAGTCCGGCAGCACTCTCACCAATTCGCCCCTGTCCAACGCCCCGCGCAAGAAGTCTTCCGGACCGAGCACGATGCCAAAACCATCCAGCGCGGCGGTCATCAAGGCCCTGCTTTCATTGATCTGCAAGCGACTGGCAACCTGCACCTTGCAAGGCGTCGAACCCTGGTAGAACACCCACTCGCGATCCGCCGGCCGCGACCAGAAGGCGTAGCCGAGGCATTCATGACGCTCAAGGTCCACCGGGGCCTGCGGGGTACCACGTGCAACCAGGTACTCAGGCGACGCGCAGACCACCAGGCGGTAAGGTGCCAGTGGCCTGGCTGTCAGGCCGGTGGTCGCCAGGGGGCCGATACGAAAAGCGGCTTCATAGCCCTCCTCCACCAGGTCCACGAAACGGTCGGTCAAGTGCAGGTCGATTTCCACATCCGGGTTGTCGCGCAGGAACCCGGTAATCAACGGCATCAGGCTGTAGGAGCCGAAGGTGACGGGCGCGGTGATTTTCAGCTTGCCGCGCGGCGTGTCGTTCATGATCTGCGCCAGTGAATCGGCAGCCTCGGCTTCTACCAGGATATGTTTGCAACGCTCGTAATACGCGCTCCCCAGCTCCGTCAGGCTTTGCCTCCGTGTGGTGCGGTTAAGCAAGCGAGCGCCCAGGCGCTGCTCCAGCGCGGTGACATGTTTGGCCACCATCTGCGGCGACATGCCCAAGCGCTCGGCAGCCCGCGCGTACGAGCCCAACTCAGCAGCCATCACAAAGGCATTCATGCTCGACAGGCGATCCATCATTCCCTACTCCCAGTAACAACATCCACGCCAAAACGACGATTTATCGCCAATTGGTTGCCAATCATCATAACCGCTCCCCTACTCATTGGAGCAAGACCATGAAGATTGGTGTTATTGGAGCAGGCTTTATCGGACGCGCCGTGGCCCAACTGGCGCTGGCGGCCGGGCACGAAGTGATGTTGAGCAACTCCCGTGGCCCCCACACCATGAGCAGCGTCGTGAGCGGCATACTCGGCGTGCAGGTGGGCAGTGCCGACGACGCCGCCAAATTCGGCGATGTGGTACTCGTGGCGATCCCCCTGGAGCATTACCGCAGCGTCCCGGCGCAATGGCTGGAGGGCAAGACCGTGATGGACGCGAATAATTACTACCCGAACCGCGACGGCCATATACCGGTACTGGATCGCTTCGAAACCACCACCAGCCGGCTGCTCGCCGAGCATTTGCCCCATTCACATGTAGTCAAAGTGTTCAACGCGATCTTCGCTCCCGACCTGACGCAGGACGCCCGCCCCCACGGTGCCCCCGACCGCCGGGCGTTGCCGGTGGCCGCGGATGACGCCGCAGCGAAGGCACGCGTCATCACGCTTCTCGACGAATTGGGTTTCGACGCCGTGGATGCCGGCAGCCTGGATGACAGCTGGCGGCTGGAACGCGGCAAGCCTGCCTATTGCGTGCCGCTGGACCAGGCTGGCTTGAAGGCAGCGCTGGCCGCCGCCGAGCGTACGGCTGAACTGCCGCCTGTCGAACGCACCCGCCGTTAGACACGCACAAAAAAACCCGCTGACCGTTACCGGTTCAGCGGGCTTTTTGTTACCGGCAAGGTCCTGACCCAGGACCTCCCCAGCGGCTTACAGCGCCAGGTCAGACGCCGGCTTGCTCGGCTCAGCCGCAGGCTTGGCAGCCTCGGGCGCCTTGACAGCAGCCTGTTGCGGAATCGCAGGCGGTGCAGGCAGTTGCAGGATATTGGCGGTGTAGGCCCATTCCTTGGCAACAGCCTCAGGACTGTCGTTCAGCTTGGTGCCGTAGCTAGGCACGATCTGGTGCAGTTTTGCCTGCCACTCAGGGGTCGCAACCTTGTCCTTGAACACTTTCTGCAGCACGGTCAACATGATCGGAGCCGCGGTAGACGCGCCTGGCGACGCACCCAACAGGCCTGCAATGGTGTTGTCGGCAGAGCTGACCACTTCGGTACCGAGTTTCAGGACGCCGCCCTGCTCTTCGTCACGCTTGATGATCTGCACGCGCTGGCCGGCCTGCCACAGGCGCCAGTCGGATTGCTTGGCGTTCGGGAAGTACTCCTGCAGCGCCTTGAAGCGATCGTCATCCGACAGCATCAGTTGGCCGGCGAGGTACTCGACCAGTGGGTATTCACGAATACCGACTTTGGTCATTGGCCAGATGTTGTGGGTGGTGGTGCTGGTCAGCAGGTCCAGGTACGAGCCTTCTTTCAGGAACTTGGTCGAGAAGGTGGCGAATGGGCCAAACAGAATCACGCGCTTGCCATCCAGCACGCGGGTGTCCAGGTGCGGAACCGACATCGGTGGCGCGCCAACCGAAGCCTTGCCGTAGGCCTTGGCCAGGTGCTGCTCGGCGACGGTTGGGTTATCGGTCACCAGGAACGAGCCGCCGACCGGGAAGCCAGCGTATTCCTTGGCTTCAGGAATGCCCGACTTTTGCAGCAGGTGCAGTGCACCGCCGCCAGCGCCGATGAACACGAACTTGGCGTCGGTTTCAGTCTTGGTGCCGTCTTTCAGGTTTTTGTAGCTGACACGCCACGAACCGTCGGCGTTCTTGGTGATGTCCTGCACTTCGCTCGACAGTTTCAGGTCGAACTTAGGCGTGGTTTGCAGGTGAGCGACGAACTGGCGGGTGATCTCGCCGAAGTTCATGTCGGTACCCAGCGGGCTCCAGGTGGCCGCGATTTTCTGGTTCGGGTCACGCCCTTCCATCATCAGCGGAACCCATTTGGCGATCTGCGCCGGGTCTTCGGAGTACTGCATGCCGGCGAACAGCGGGCTCGCTTGCAGGGCTTCGTAGCGCTTCTTGAGGAACTTGATGTTGTCATCGCCCCACACAAAGCTCATGTGCGGTGTGGAGTTGATGAACGAACGCGGGTTCTTCAGCACGCCCTGCTGGACCTGCCAGGACCAGAACTGACGGGAGATCTGGAACGCTTCGTTGATCTCGACCGCTTTCGGGATCTCAACGTTGCCGTTCTTGTCTTCAGGGGTGTAGTTCAGCTCAGCCAGGGCCGAGTGGCCGGTACCGGCGTTGTTCCAGCCGTTGGAGCTTTCTTCGGCGACGCCATCGAGGCGCTCGACCATTTCCATCGACCAACCCGGCTCCAGCTCATTGAGCCAGACACCCAGGGTTGCACTCATGATGCCGCCGCCGATCAGCAGCACATCGACTTTCTTTGCCTCTTCCGCGTGAACGGACGTGATCCCCATCGACAAAGCCAGCCCCAGCAGGGCAGTGTTTACTTTTTTAAACATCAGTAGCACCTATGATAAAACGCCATCCGCCCCACCGCCCCTGATCATGGGCAACCCTCAATCACGCTGCGCCAGGCAACGCACCGCGGGGTTTGCACATTCACTCGGGGACCGCAGGGTGGGCACACAAGGCCGACGTATCGACCTCACTTTTATGTCCCTTCTGCGCTGACTTCTTATCATTATTGGCTTCAGCTACCTGGGCGACAGCCAAACGCCGGGACGTATACGGGTGTACGTACCGGGGAAAGACCAGACCAAGACGGCGCGCAGAATATCACGCCACACGGCGTTTATGCGTCGTTTGGCCAATTGACAACTCTAAATCGCCGGTTTTAACGCGCGAGTGTCAAGTGTGGCAAGCGCGACCTGAGGTCACAGGGCAGGAACTCTCGGGCAAAAGGTGGTTCTAGACTCCTTCGTCGCTGCTTGCGTAGCATCGACGGTTTTCCCTCGTACCCCTTCAATACAGAGCGATCCATGTCTATCCACCAAACTCCCGGGCACGTACTGCCCGCGCGCAGCGCCGCCAAAATGGAAGCTGCCATGGCCGTGGGCGCCTTCGCTATCGGTACCGGCGAATTCGCCATCATGGGCCTGATGCCCGACATCGCGCAAAACCTGGGTTTAAGCGAACCCCAGGTTGGCCACGCCATCAGCGCCTATGCGTTGGGCGTGATGGTCGGCGCCCCACTGCTGGCCATCCTCGGCGCCAAGCTGCTGCGCAAACATATGTTGCTGTTGCTGATGGGCCTGTATGCCCTGGGCAACCTCGCCACTGCGTTCACCCCGACCTTCGGCTCGTTGGTGGCGTTCCGCTTTATCAGCGGCCTGCCCCACGGCGCCTACTTCGGCATTGCTGCGGTGGTCGCCTCGAGCATGGTGCCCAACGACAAACGTGCCGGCGCCGTGGCGCGGGTAATGATGGGCCTGACCCTGGCCATGCTGCTGGGCAACCCCATCGCCACCTTCCTCGGCCAGCACCTGGGCTGGCGCTCGGCGTTTGCACTGGTGAGCGTGATCGCCCTGTGCACCATCGCCCTGGTCTGGCAATTTGTGCCCCATCGCCACGACGAACAACGCAGCGACCCGCGCAAGGAACTGCGCGCCTTCACCAAACCCCAGGTGTGGATGGCGCTGTCCATTGGCGCCATCGGCTTTGCCGGTATGTTCTGCGTGTTCAGCTACCTGGCACCGACCATGCTGGAAGTGACCAAGGTATCCCCGCAGTGGATTCCATTCGGGCTGGCAGCATTCGGCGTGGGCGGGATTATCGGCAACATCGCCGGCGGCAAGCTGTTTGATCGCATGCAGTTTCGCGCCGTGGGCTGGATATTGGTGTGGTCGATGGCCGTGTTGCTGTTCTTCCCCTTCGCGGCGTCCTCGCTATGGGGCGTGCTGCTGAGCATGGGCCTGGTCGGCACCATGGTCTCGCTGGCCGCACCGCTGCAGATCCGCCTGATGGACATCGCCCACGAAGCACCGAGCCTGGCGGCAGCGTCCAACCATGCGGCGTTCAACCTGGCCAATGCGCTGGGGCCATGGTTTGGCGGGATGGCGATTACGGCCGGGTATGGCTGGACCAGCACCGGCTACATCGGCGCGGCGACGGCACTGGTCGGGCTGGGCATTTACCTGATAGCACGGCGGATGCAGGGAGGGCATTAAGCTCAAGCCCCATGGCTATAAGCACATTTCAATCGCCATGAACAGTGAAGAATCGGCGCAGTTAGACTATTTCATTTTCGTTCAGGTAAAGTTCAGGTTGGATCCAATAAGCACAAGCTGTAACATATCCGTCATATTTATTCCCAATGACAAGGACGTGTTTTGAGCTTTCCTGACACAGGTGTATTGCAAAGTTTTCCGACGACCCTCACTCATCGCAAAGCGACGATCTTCACCACCGACACCACCGACCACAAAACGCAGCAGGCGATTCAGGACCTGATCGACACGCGCCACCAACTGACAGATCGCATCAGCGCACCGCTCAAAGGGATGGAAGCCAACCTGTTCGCCAAGTCCCAGCCGCTGGACAGCCTCAGGCCCAAATTGCGCGTGACCTTCGGGCGCGCCAAGCGGGACGGTGCGTTTGACTGGCCGGTCGAAGAAGTCATCAACACCCTCGGCGCCCAGAAACGCGGTGCGCCGGTTGCTGGCTTGTATGGGTTCGGTTATCGAAAGTCAGCGCTTGGCCTGATCCAGGAATTCTTCATCTTTACCGAGATGCTGGAGGGCCACCTCAATGGCCTGGAATGGCTCAAGCAGGAGCGTGACATCCAGAGCCTGATCACCGCGTCGTTCAAACTGTTGCACTGCCTGCACAGCAAAGGCGTGGTGCATATGGACTTCTGGGCAAACAATGTGATGATCAACCTGGAGCAGCCGACGCACGCCAAGGCCATCGACCTGGAAAACTGCTTTCTCACGCCAACGGACTACTTGACCGAGGTACTGGCGTTTCAATTCGGGTTCTATTATCGGCGGGAAATTTTCCGGTTCATGATCGAAGAGGATTACGACCGGAGGGTGCTGCAAGAACTTGACAACTACGAGGGCATTGATCGCCGTCGTTTTGACGAAATCTACACCTCAAGCAAACATGAAAACATCAGCCGCCGCGCCAGGCGCGAGATTTTCCATAATGGGGTTGTGATAACAGGCTGACTCACCTCCCTCGGCGACAAGGGCGCTTGCCCCCGCCGGGCCATATGCGCCATCAATCATCATGCAACAACCCCGTCCCATATTCCCCATAACTACTCCCCAGGCCACTGCCGCCAAAATTAGCTTTGGCAGCCTTGCTGGAGCTGTGGTCACCAAACGCCTGGCATCCGCCTGAAAAGCAAGGGTCGCCACTCATGCCCGGCGCACCCGAAGAACAAGCGCCCAACAGCAACGCGCCGGTAATCATCACGACTTTGACGAGGTTCAAAATCATTTTTTCAGTTCCCTGTGGACTGGACCGTGGGGGCTTCTCTTGAGGAAGATCGTAGACCTCAACGGTGGAAGGAATTATGAAACTTTGCTGGGGGACAGGGAGGGTTCAGGTTGCCGGCTGGTTGATCGACGGAGGCCGGGTCAAACACAACCGCGAATGGGCAGTAGCCAACTGGTCCTACCTGATCGCATGTCGGGCTCGCAGTGATCGCCTGTAAATCCTCGGCATATTCCATACACGGCAATGTCCGCGTTCGAAGTGGTGAATACCGCAAAACAAGCGTCTCCCACAGCCTAGATCCATCCCTGATAAACTGCGCCCAATTCGCCTCGTTGACTCAGATCCCCAATGTCCCTACACACTGCTACTTTCTCCCGCCGCTTCTCCGTCGCCCCGATGATGGATTGGACCGACCGCCACTGCCGGTTCTTCCTGCGCCTGCTCTCCAAACGCGCCCTGCTCTACACCGAGATGGTCACCACCGGCGCAATCCTCCACGGCGACCATGACCGCTTCCTGCGTCATAACGAAGCCGAGCACCCGCTCGCGCTCCAGCTCGGCGGCAGTGTCCCCGCAGACCTGGCCGCCTGCGCCCGTATGGCCGAGGCTGCCGGTTACGACGAAGTGAACCTGAACGTCGGCTGCCCCAGCGACCGCGTCCAGAACAACATGATCGGCGCGATCCTGATGGCTCACCCGGCCCTGGTGGCCGATTGTGTGAAGGCGATGCGTGATGCGGTGTCGATTCCGGTAACGGTGAAGCACCGTATCGGCATCAACGGCAGGGACAGTTATGCCCAGTTGTGTGATTTCGTCGGGACGGTGAAGGACGCCGGCTGCACCAGTTTCACCGTGCATGCGCGGATTGCGATTCTTGAGGGCTTGTCGCCGAAGGAAAACCGCGACATTCCGCCGTTGCGGTATGACGTGGCGGCGCAGTTGAAGCAGGATTTCCCTGAGCTGGAGATTATTCTCAACGGCGGGATCAAGACGCTGGAGCAATGCCATGAGCATTTACAGACGTTTGACGGGGTGATGCTGGGCCGCGAGGCTTATCACAATCCGTATCTGCTGGCGGAGGTGGATCAGCAGTTGTTTGGTAGCGCGCAGCCTGTGATCAGTCGGGCGGAGGCGTTGGCGCAGTTGCGGCCTTATATTGCTGAGCATTTGGCGACTGGCGGGACGATGCATCACATTACGCGGCATGTGTTGGGGTTGGGCACCGGTTTCCCTGGGGCGCGCAGATTCAGGCAGTTGTTGTCGGTGGATATCCATAAGGCTGCGGATCCATTGGCATTGCTTGATCAGGCTGGGGCTTTGTTGGAAGGGCGTTGATTGGATAGCTTGCAGGGGGGGGGCAGTTGGTTATTGGATGAGCCGACACACTGCCATCGGGAGCAAGCCCCCTCCCACATTTGGTGCGGTGTGTGCCAGGGAAGGAGTCAGTTGGCATGAAGGCGCTATCCAAGTGTCATCGGGCAGTCGGGTTGAACCTGTCGGCCGTTCTGGCCTCCTATTCAGCACTACGGCCGGGCATTCAAACGGCTGTTTTCAGGTTGTTGCCCTCGCAAACGATCGAACGCATTTGCGCCCTTGAGCGCCTGCCAGCGCTCGGGTAATGTCATCAGACCCATAGGACAGAGCACGCCCATGACTTCCAAGCTGGAACAACTCAAGCAATTCACTACTGTCGTAGCCGATACCGGCGATTTTTCCACCCTCGCCAAGCTCAAGCCCCAAGACGCCACTACCAACCCTTCCCTGCTGCTCAAGGCCGCGTCGATTCCGGGCTATGCCAAGCTGCTGGATGAGTGTGTGCAGGATTGCAACGGTGATGTCGGCCTGGCCAGCGACCGTTTCGCGGTGGCTGTGGGCCAGGAGATCCTTAAGGTCGTGCCAGGGCGCATCTCCACCGAGGTGGATGCCCGCCTGTCGTTCGACACTGACGCCGTACTCAAGCGTGCGCACCGTCTGATCGACCTGTACGACAAAGCTGGGGTTAGCCGTGACCGCGTGCTGATCAAGATCGCGTCCACCTGGGAAGGCATCCGCGCGGCGGAGAAGCTGGAAAAAGAAGGCATCCAGACCAACCTGACCCTGCTGTTCTCGTTTGCCCAGGCGGTGGCGTGCGCAGAAGCCGGCGTGTTCCTGATTTCACCGTTCGTAGGCCGTATCTACGACTGGTACAAGAAAGCCAATGGCAACGACTACACCGGCGCTGATGATCCGGGCGTGCAGTCGGTGACACGCATCTACAACTACTACAAGGCTAATGGCTACAAGACCGTGGTGATGGGTGCGAGTTTCCGCAACCTGAGCCAGATTGAAGAGCTGGCCGGCTGTGATCGCCTGACCATCAGCCCGGACCTGCTGGAGAAGCTGGCGGCGGATGACGGCAAGCTGGAACGCAAGTTGTCGCCAGGGCACGCCGGAGAAGCGCGAGTGCATCTGACTGAAGCGCAGTTCCGTTGGGAGTCCAACGAGGATGCGATGGCGACTGAGAAGCTGGCGGAGGGGATTCGTCAGTTTGCCCGGGACCAGGAGAAGCTTGAGGCACTGTTGTCCGCCAAGCTGTAAACGGCGCCGGCGACAAAAAGGGCGGTACCTGTGAGGGTACCGCCCTTTTTTGCTCTGCTGTCCCTAAAGTAGCAGGCGATCCCTGGGATCAGTGACGCTCGAGGGCGTTGACGAGGTCGTGGAAGGCTTCGCGGTTGGACTCGTTGAGGCCCATCAGGATCTTGTGCGCTTCCAGCACCTTGACCCGCACCACTTCCTCGGACTGATCCTGGGACGGCAGGTCGGTGAGGCATTCCGGGCAAGGGATCGGGCGATCAACGATGTTGAACACCTGGTCGAAGCCCATGGACTGCAACAGACGGGTGATGTCTTCGTGGGTGGTGACGACGGTCGGCAACAGGCCGACCTTCTGCCGGGACAGAATGGACAACTTGGCCAACAGCCCAAGGGTGGTGCTATCGATGCTGCGGGTTTCGGTCAGATCGATCACGATCGCCGAGAAATTCAACGCCGTGAAAATCCGCTCAATCGTCGCATCCAGCGCCGAACACAAGGTCAGGCGCACTTCACCGACAAACTTCAGGACGAAGGTCCCGTCTTGCTCGGCGAATTGGATTCTTCCGGTACTCATCAAAGATTCCTGCTCAACACCAATAGGGCGATATCATCCGGCATCTCCCCTAGCGTGGCCAATCCAAAAACCTGCCGCAGGCCATCCAGGCTGCCGCCCGCCGACTTGACCTTCTGGGGCAAGGCGGCTTCTTTCTCTTTGAGTGTAGGCTCTGGAAGAAGGTCCAGGATGCCGTCGGACATCAGCGTCAGGCTGAACGTCGGCGGCAGCTCCAGGATGTGGTCTTCGTAAGTAGCTTCATTGAACAAGCCTACGGGCAGACCACGCCCTTCCAGGTAACGCACACTGTCGGGAGTGTATAAAACAGGCATCGGCAGGTGACCGCCGATGCTGTAGGTCAAAAGACCGGTTTCTTCATCAATCACACCGCCTACCATCGTCACGTGCTTGCCCAGCTTGCAGCTGATCAGGCCTCGGTTGATGTGGCCCAGCACCTCGGAGGGGGTAAACTCCGGCAAGGTGCCATTGCGCTTGGATTCGAACAACAGCCGTGTGGTCATGAACTTCAACAACACGGTGACAAAAGCAGAGGAAGCACCATGGCCGGAGACATCGGCCAGGTAGAACGCGACACGCCGCTCGTCAACACGGAAATAGTCGACAAAATCGCCCGACAGGTACAGCGACGGGATGATCTGGTGAGCAAACTGGAATTCGTCGATGGTCCAGGGGCTGACCGGCAGCATGTTCATCTGCACCTGGCGACCGGCGTTCTGGTCTTCCTGGAGCAGGTTAAGGCTGGCTTCGAGTTCGCGGTTGGCGGTTTCGAGCTTTTCGCGGTAGCGCTGGTTCTCGACCAGCAGGCGCGCACGATCCAAGGCGCGGCGCACAGAGTGCTCCAGTACCGCCAGGTCTTCGAGGGGCTTGATCAGGTAGTCGGCAGCGCCCAGACGCAACGCTTCGACGGCATCGTTCATGACGCCGGCACCGGACACGACAATCACCGGCGTCTGCGGGGCAAGCTCGGTCACCTGGCGAATCAGCTCCAGGCCGCCCATCTGGGGCATGCGCAGGTCGCAGATCACGAGGTCGGGCTGGTCGCGCTCGAATACCTGGAGACCCTGTTGGCCATTACTGGCCTGCAGGACGCTGAAGCCACTGTCTTCCAAATAGGCCGCGAGGCTCGCGCGCACTACTTCGTCGTCATCGATTATCAGCAGCGTGGCACTGGTTTTTTGCATGTGGGCAAACGGCGCCAGAATTAGGTTGGCGTAGGTGGCTCGGCAATGGCCGGGCTCACGTACTGGATTCGCTTTCTAGCCTCTCTGTACTACAACGCAATGGGATTTTTCCCATGCACAACTGTAAAGCAGAGGTGCCCTTCTAAGGCGCAGACGGTACTCCCATCCGCCGGGGGTTTCAAGCTCATGCCGATGGTCGCCGGGCGTCTTTACATCGCAAATCACCGGGAGTTATAAGAACAGCCAAGACCACAACACAAAGTAAGGATGGAACCGATGGGCGAACACGAGCGCGACTACGCCGAAAAACGCGATTTCATCCGCATGCGGGTGGATGCCGAAGTATCTTTGCTCCACGAAGGCCAGGAGTTTGCCGGGGTTTGCGTGGACCTTTCCAGCTCCGGGATGCAGGTGCAGGCACCGCGTCAGTTCGCGGTGGGAGACCTACTCACCGTGCGCATTGATTCAGAGCACGCGGCGCTCAAGGGCCTGGAGGCTGACACGGAAGTGGTCTGGACCAAAACCGTGGGCGACGAGCAACAACTCGGGCTTAGGATCCTGAAAATGCGCTGAAACCCGCGCACAAAAAAGGCGACCGCCAGGGTCGCCTTTTTTTCATTTCAAAACATCACAGCTTAAAAGTCGTCGACGACCTTGCCGTCCTTGACCTTGAACTCGCGGTTCTGCAGGTAGGCATTGCG
Source organism: Pseudomonas sp. NFACC25 (assembly GCF_900100935.1). NCBI lineage: Bacteria > Pseudomonadati > Pseudomonadota > Gammaproteobacteria > Pseudomonadales > Pseudomonadaceae > Pseudomonas > Pseudomonas sp. NFACC25. The sequence goes on along the minus strand of NZ_FMUC01000015.1, from coordinate 47,335 downwards.
GATAAAGGTGTACTTGTCGCCGGTGATCAATTTCTCGCTGTCGAGCAGGCTGGCACGGGTGTCAACGATGTTCAGGCCCATGGTGCTGTTGCGCCAGCCGATATCGTTCATATAGCGGTACGGTTGGGTGTAGCTGTCCACGTATTTGGACGGTGCATCACGCAAGGTGCTCGGGCCCAGCAGCGGGATCATCACGTAGGGACCGCTGCCCACGCCCCAGTAACCGAGGGTCTGGCCGAAGTCTTCATCACTGCGTTGCAGCCCCATTTTGGTGCCGACGTCGATAAAGCCCAGCACGCCGAAGGTGGTGTTAACCAGCAAGCGCGCAGTGTCGACCCCGGCATTGTGGGGTTTGAGCTGCAGCACGTTGTTGGCCAGATTGCCGACATCGCCGATATTGCGGAAGAAGTTGTGGATACCGTCTTCGACAAATTGAGGGGTGATCCACTGATAGCCTTGGGCCAATGGCTTGAGGGCGTAGGTATCAACGGTGTCGTTGAAGGTGAAGATCGGGCGGTTGACGCTTTCCCATGGATCATCTTCCGATGCAGCTTGTGCAGCGAAAGGCGCCAGCAGGACAGTGGCACACACCGATAGCTGAGCGAAGTAGTGGCTCCAGCGCATAGCTTTTGCTCCTTGAATGGTCTGTCATGGGCGCTATGCCCTGAATAAGGCCGTCAGTATATGACGGAAGTACCCAATTAGGCAGCTGCTAGGAATCGTCCTAACACAAATGGACAATTTTCCTACAATTACCCCGCTGTCATCTGCTTGTCATCCTGCCCCGATAGCGTCACAGCTATTTCAGGGATGTCGACATGCCTCACGCCGAGATAGCCATCGCCAACGCGCCCGCCTTGACTGCTGTTCTGTTTGGCCTGAGTGGTTGCCTGGTGGACTTTGGTTCCCGGGCGCGCACCGATTCCCCCTCCCCGGACTCCCAAGCCACACCCGGCGCCCTGAAAATCCTGCGCAGCCTCAAGGAACAAGGCGTCCCCTGTGCCTGGCTGGATGAACTGCCGCCTTCGGTAACCACACCACTGGCCGCCGTACTGCCCGGCTGGCTCAAGGCCGCATCCCCCTCCTCCATCCGCTGGCCCGCCCCTCATGCCTGCTGGCAAGCCTTGATGGAACTCAACATTGAACGCCTGGAAGGTTGCGTACTGGTCAGCGGCGAACCGCGCCTGTTGCAATCGGGCCTGAATGCCGGCTTGTGGACCATTGGCCTGGCCTCCTGTGGTTCATTGTGCGGCCTGGCGCCTGAGCAGTGGCACGCGTTGAGCGACAAGGAACGCGAGCACAAGCGCGGCAAAGCAACCGTTGAGCTCTATGGCCTGGGGGTCCACTCGGTGATCGATCACCTCGGTGAACTCGGCACCTGCCTGGCCGACATCAGCCTGCGCCAGCTCAAAGGCGAGAAGCCCTGATCGAGATCATGCACAGTCGGCGCCCGTGGATTAATCTACAGGTCAGTCCGTAGACCTTTCACGGCGTGCCGTGGTCTATGCCAGTGCCTATCGATAAAAGGAAGAACGTCATGCCTGATCGCAAAAAACTGGAAGAACAGGTCGAGATCCTGCGCGGGCAGCTGGAACAGGAGCCGCCGCTGTCGGAAGAAAAACGTGATGCTCTGCAAGCCTTGATTGCCAAGTTTGAATTGCAACTTGAACTTGAACCAGCCACTCAAACGCCGAGTATTTCCGACGATGTGAGCCAAGCTGCCATAGAGTTCGACGCTGAGCACCCGGTGATTTCCGGGACACTGCGCAATATCATGATCACCTTGGGCAATATGGGGATCTGACCCGAGCCCAAGCCAGGCGCAGAACCAAAAGGTAGGAGAGGGCTTGCCCCCTCCCACCTTTGCTTACTGACGGGCCAGGCGCACGTTCTGGAACGCCACATCCTCAGTACTGCGGTAAGGGTTGATATCCAACCCGCCGCGCCGCACATAGCGCGCATACACCGTTAACTTCTCCGGCTTCAGCAAACGCTGCAGGTCGAGGAAAATGCGCTCCACGCACTGTTCATGGAAATCCGAGTGCTGGCGAAAGCTCACCAGGTATTCCAGCAAACTCCCGTGATCCAACGCCGAACCACGGTACTCCACCACCACGCTGCCCCAGTCGGGCTGGCTGGTCACCGGGCAGTTGGACTTGAGCAGGTGGCTGTGCACGCTCTCCTCGACAATGCGCGAGTCATCACAACGCAGCAGCTCCGGGCGCGGGTGTTCGTAGTTGCTGACACTGATATCCAGATCGTCAATGCACGTGCCCGGCAACGCCATCACGCCTTCGGCCCCAATGTCGGCCAAGCTGCGGATACGCACGGTAACAGGCTTGCCGGCGGCGGCGCTGAGGTCGGTGCGCAGGGTCGCTTCCAGGCTTGGTGTATCGGTGAACGCGGTCTGGTTCAGCGAGTTGAGGTACAGCTTGAACGACTTGGACTCGATGATGTTCGGCGAGTCGGCGGGGATGCTGAACTCACCGATGGCCACCACCGGCTTGCCCGACGGCAGCAGCCAGGACAACTCGAAGCAGTTCCAGAAATCCACGCCCTTGTACGGCAGGGTCTCGGCGCTCAGGCCCAGCTCGGCCCATTTGGCGGCGCGTGGAATCGGGAACAGCAACGAAGGGGTGTAGGTGGAAATGTATTCACTGGACTTGCCCAGCGGCGAATGTTCGGCTGCGGGATGCATGGCGGAAACCTGGCTAAATAAACCGCGCCAGTCTACCAGCCTTTGCCCCCGCCCTTAAGAAACGCCTTACTCAACGGTCAGCTTGCCGACCATGCCCGCCTGATAATGCCCGGGGAGGTTGCAGGCAAACTCCAGGCCGGTGGCCTTGGTGAACGTCCAGGTCAGCTCAGCGGTCTTGCCGGGCTCCACCAGCACGCTGTTGGGATCGTCGTGTTTCATGCCGCCCATTTCACCGTGGCCCATGGCACTATGATCCATCTTGCCCATTCCCGTGGAAGTGAGCATGCCGCTGGCCTGCATCTGCAGCATTTCCTTCTGGTGTTCGGCGTGCATCGCCGCGTCACCGAGGTTGAATTCATGCAGCAACTGACCTTTGTTGACCAGTACAAAGCGCACCGTCTCACCGGCCTTGACGTCCAGGGACTTGGGCGAAAAGGAAATATCCTGCAGCGTCACTTCCACGGTGCGTGTGGCCTTATCCGCCGGTGCCGGCTGGCCGAACGCATAGGTATGGGCCGCATCCGCCATTGCATTGAAACTCAACGCCAACAGGCAGCCCGCCAACAACAGGGGTGTACGCAATGCCATCTCGATTCTCCAAAAAGTGTGCAACCTGCTTGGACAGCACTCTAAGAGTGCGCCGCTGCCAGCCAGCTGACTGCTAGATTACAACTTTGTCAGGTTGCGCCCTTCCCCTGGCACCCAGGGTATAAAGCCCCTCGTGAACTGTTGCCAAGAGCCGCCCATGAAATTGCTGATCGTCGAAGACCAACCGAAAACCGGCCACTATCTGCGCCAAGGCCTGGCCGAGGCGGGCTTCACCACCGAACTGGTGGCCGACGGTACCAGCGGCCAGCACCTGGCGCTGACCGGCGATTATGACCTGTTGATCCTGGATGTGATGCTGCCCGGTCGCGACGGTTGGCAAATCCTGCAAGCGGTACGCAGTGCCGGCCTGGAGATCCCGGTGCTGTTTCTGACCGCCCGGGATGCCGTGGAAGACCGGGTGCACGGCCTGGAACTGGGTGCCGACGATTACCTGGTCAAGCCCTTTGCCTTCTCCGAACTGCTGGCGCGGGTACGCAGCCTGTTGCGCCGTGGCAGCAGCACGCCGCAGGAAACCGCCCTGCAACTGGCCGACCTGCGCCTGGACCTGCTCCGCCGCCGCGTCGAACGGGACGGCCAGCGCATCGACCTCACCGCCAAGGAATTCTCCCTGCTGGAGCTGCTGCTGCGCCGCCAGGGCGAAGTCCTGCCCAAGTCGCTGATTGCCTCCCAAGTGTGGGACATGAATTTCGACAGTGACACCAACATCATCGAAGTCGCGATCCGGCGCCTGCGCCTGAAAGTCGACGATCCTTTCCCCACCAAACTGATCCATACCGTGCGCGGCATGGGTTATGTGCTGGAGGAGCGCAGCCATTGATCCAGCGTCTGTCCCTGGCCAGCCGCCTGGCCCTGCTGTTTGCGGCGTGCACCGCGGTGGTCTCGTTGTTCGCCGGCGTGCTGTTCAACCGTGCCAGCGAGGCGCACTTCATTGAGCTGGACCAACAGCAACTCGACAGCAAGCTGGTGGCGCTGCGCAGTACCTTGCAGGGCGTCGAATCACTGGACTCATTCGCCCAACGCGAAGCGCAGCTGCGAGCCGAGCTCAATCGCCAGCCTGACCTGACATTGCGCATCACCGCCGCCGGCCAGCGCTGGCTGGACGATGCGCCAAGCGTCAGCCTGCCCGAGGCGCCTGGCCTGCACACCCTGCAGAACGCCGGCACCGACTACCGCGTGTACAACGCCCCCTTGAGGCCCGGCCAGCCCGCCTCACCGCAACTGACCCTGATGCTCGACATCACCCATCACCAGCACTTCCTGCAACGCATGCAACATTTGATCTGGCTCACCGTCGGCCTATCGGCCCTGGCCACCGCGCTGCTGGGCGCCTGGGCTGCACGCAGTGGCTTGCGGCCGTTGCGGCGCATGGGCGAAGTGGCTGCCAGTGTGTCGGCCCACTCCTTGACCCAACGCCTGCCTCAGCAGCAAATGCCGGCGGAATTGGCCGAACTGGCCCAGGCCTTCAATGCCATGCTGGGGCGATTGGACGACGCCTTCCAACGCCTGTCGGCCTTCTCCGCCGACATTGCCCATGAACTGCGCACGCCCCTGTCGAACCTGCTGACCCAGACCCAGGTCATCCTGACCCAACCGCGCCTCTTGGAGGATTACCGCGAAGCGCTGCACAGCAACCTGGAAGAGCTGCAATGGATGGCGCAGCTGGTGAATGACATGCTGTACCTGGCCAAGGCGGACCACGGCTTGCTGGTGCCCAAGCGCGAGCCGTTGGTGCTGGCGGATGAAGTGGAGACGTTGCTGGAGTTTTTCGCGTTGCTGGCAGAAGACGCACAGGTCTCGCTGGTACGCGAAGGCGGCGCACAAACCGCCGGCGATCGCGGCATGCTGCGCCGGGCCCTGTCGAACCTGCTGGATAACGCCCTCAGGTTTACCCCGGCCGGCGGCCAAGTGCGCGTGCGGATGGTTGAAGGCGTACGGGGCGTGACACTGACGGTAGAAAACAGCGGGGAAGGTATTCCAGCGCACGTGTTGCCGAGGCTGTTCGACCGGTTCTACCGAGCCGACCCGGCGCGCCATGAAGGCAGCAGCGAGCATGCGGGGCTGGGATTGGCGATTACCCAGTCGATTGTGCGGGCACACGGGGGGAGGATTTTTTGTGAGTCCGCGGCGGGGTGGACAAGGTTTGTGATTGAGTTGCCCAGGGGAAATTGATGCAAGCCAGGCCGGCCCTATCGGGGGCAAGCCCCCTCCCACACGTTGATCCGTGAATACATTCAAATGTGGGAGGGGCTTGCCCCCGATAGCGGTCTTAAAGACTACGAATACCTAAGGGCATGCGCCGGCTCAATCTTCGCCGCCCGATACGCCGGGTAAATCGTCGCCAGGAAGCTCAACACAAACCCGGCCGTACAAATCAGCACCACATCGCCACTTTGCAGCTCCGAAGGCAGGTTGCTGACGAAGTACACATCCGAACTGAAGATATGCTGCCCGCTCACCCGCTCCAGCCAGCCCACCAGCTCACTCACGTTCAGCGCCGCAATCACCCCCAGCACGCCGCCGATCAAGGTGCCGACAATGCCGATCACCGTGCCCTGCACCATGAAGATCGCCATGATCTGCCGTGGCGTGGCACCGATGGTGCGCAGGATCGCGATGTCCGCACCCTTGTCGTTCACCACCATGATCAGCGTGGCGATGATGTTGAACGCCGCGACGGCGACGATCATCAGCAACAACAGGCCGATCATGGTCTTTTCCATCTTCATCGCACTGAACAGGCTGCCCTGGGTGTGGGTCCAGTCATCGGGCTTGTAGCCGCTGCCGAGGCTGGCGGCGATGTCCGCCGAGACCTTGGGCGCTGCGTACAGGTCTTTCAACGCCAGGCGCACGCTCTGCACCTGGTTCGGCTGCCAATGCTGTATCTCGGCAGCGTCAGCCATGTGGATGAGGGCCATGGAGCCATCCAGCTCGGCGCCGACCTTGAAGATACCCACTACGTTCAGACGCTGCATGCGCGGGGTGATACCACCGGGCGCACTGCTGATTTCCGGGACGATCAGGGTCAATTTGTCGCCCACATTCAGGCGAAAACGCCGGGCGGTGATTTCGCCGACCACCACGCCGAACTCGCCGGGCTTCAGGTCTTCCAGTTTGCCCTGCACGATATGCTGGGCCACGATCGACACCTTGCCTTCCTGGGCCGGATCGACGCCGCTGATCTCAATCGGCTGCATCGCGCCCTTGTAGGAGAACATGCCGTCCATCTGCGTGAACGGTACGGCGGCAGTCACTTGCGGATTCTTCATCGCCGCAGCGGCCACCGGCTGCCAATCGTCGATCGGGTTCACCCCGACGACAGTGGCGTGGGGCACCATGCCAAGGATGCGCGAGCTCATTTCACGCTGGAAGCCGTTCATCACCGATAGCACCACGATCATCGCCAGCACGCCCAGGGCGAGGCCGATCATCGAGGTCATCGAGATGAACGAAACAAAACGGTTGCGGCGCTTGGCGCGGGTATAGCGCGTGCCGATGAAAATCGATAACGGTCTGAACATTCGCGGGCACCGTTGGAAAAATAGAAAACCCGGCGTCAGGCACCGGGCTTGAAACAGGTCAGATGGCGACCAGATGACCTTCCTGCAGGTGCAGCACACGGTCCATCTGGCGGGCCATGCTCATGTCATGGGTCACCACCAGGAACGCAGTGCGCATCTGGGTGCTCAGTTCCAGCATCAAGTCCTTGATGCCCTGGGCCGTGTGGGAGTCGAGGTTGCCGGTGGGCTCGTCGAGCATCACCAGCCCCGGGTTGTTCACCAGGGCACGGGCAATCGCCACACGCTGGCGCTCACCGCCGGACAGTTCGGCCGGCTTGTGCTCCAGGCGATGGCCGAGGCCGACGCGCTCGAGCAACGCCTTGGCGCGCTGGCGCGCTTCCGGGATCGCGGTCTTGCCGATCAGCAACGGCATGCACACGTTTTCCAGGGCGGTGAATTCCGGCAACAGGTGGTGGAACTGGTACACAAAGCCCAACGAACGGTTGCGCAACTGGCCACGGGCCTTTTCATTCAGGGCCGACAGTTCTTCACCGGCCAGCCATACGCTGCCCTGGGACGGCGTATCGAGGCCGCCCAACAGGTTGAGCAAGGTACTTTTGCCGGAACCGGAACTGCCGACGATCGCCACGCGCTCGCCGGGATGCAGTTCCAGTTGCAGGTTGGACAGCACCACGACCGATTCCGGGCCTTCCTCGTAGGATTTGCCCAGGTTGCGGCAGCTCAGGATTGCTTTTTCACTCATGCCCGATTCACTCATAACGTAAGGCCTGTGCTGGCTGGGTACGTGCCGCGCGCCAGGCTGGATACAGGGTGGCAAGGAAACTCAGGACCAACGCGGCGCCGCCCACCATCAGCACGTCCTGGGCTTGCACCTGGGACGGCAGGTAATCGATGAAGTAGACGTCGGCGTTGAGGAACTTGTGGCCGATCACCTTTTCAAGCAAGGCGATGGCGGCACTGACATTCAGCGCGGCCAAAATGCCTACCGCGGTGCCGATCAAGGTGCCGACCACGCCGATCACGGTGCCCTGCACCATGAAGATCGCCATGATCTGCCCCGGCGTGGCGCCGAGGGTGCGCAGGATGGCGATGTCGCCCTTCTTGTCATTCACCACCATCACCAGCGTGGAGATGATGTTGAAGGCGGCAACGGCGACGATCAGCAGCAACAGCAGGCCGATCATGGCTTTTTCCATGCGGATGGCCTGGTACAGGTTGCCGTGGGTGCGAGTCCAGTCGCGGGCGTAGTACTGGCTTTCACCCAGGTGCTGGGCGATTTCCCAGGCGCCGCGCGGGGCATCGAACAAGTCGTTGAACTTCAGGCGCAGGCCTTGCACCTGGTCCGGCTGCCAGCGATGCAGGCGGGCCAGGTCGGTGAGGTTGGTCAGGCCGAGGTAGCCGTCGATCTCGCCGGCGCCGACGTGGAAAGTGCCGACCACGGTAAAGCGCTTCATGCGCGGGAACATGCCGGCCGGCGTCACGGTGACTTCCGGCGCGACGAAGGTCAGCTTGTCGCCGATGCCTACGCCGAGCTTGGCCGCCGCCTTGTCACCGATGACAATGCCAAAGCTGCCGGGGGCCAGATCGTCGAGTTTGCCCTGCAACATGAACTTGTCGATGATCGAGACGTTGCGTTCCTGGGCCGGGTCGATGGCATTGAGCAGGATTTTCTGCACCTTGCCGTCGTTGGTCAGCAGCCCCTGCATCTGGGTAAACGGCGCCACGGCCACTACCTTGGGGTTCTGCTTGACCTTGGCGGCCAGGCTTTGCCAGTCGCTGATGGGCGCATCGCCCTCGATGGTCGCGTGGGGCACCATGCCCAGCACGCGGGTGCGCATCTCATGATCGAAGCCGTTCATCACCGACAGCACTACGATCATCACGACCACGCCAAGGGCGAGACCGATCATCGAGGTCAAGGAAATGAACGACACAAAATGATTGCGACGCTTTGCACGGGTATAACGCGTGCCAATAAATACGAAGAGAGGTCTGAACATGTCGGGGCTTGTTCGGAGGAAAAGAAGACGTCCCGGTGGCGGGGTCTGGTAAGCAGCTTTACACTCAGACCATTACCGTTACCTGGGGTTCGCCATGTCGACATTAGATGAAGAAGAGCGCCGCGAATACTACCGTATCGACGACATGATCGCACTCCAAATCAAAAGCCTGTCTGCCCCCGAAGCGGCGAGCAAGGAAGTGTTGCTGGATGATTCACCGCTGTTCAATCTGCTCAGTGAACTGCACCTGAGCGAATTTGAAGCCCAGCACCTGCTGCGCCAGCTCAGCGAGAAGGATCGCACCCTCGTGGCCTTTCTCCGGGTGCAGAACAAACGCCTGGACTTGCTCAGCCAAATCATGGCCCGCGGCCTGCTGGATGAGGTCGGCGCCCCGCAGCCGGTGATCATTTCCGAAGGCGGCATCGATTTCCAACACCCCTCCCCCCTGACGGTGGGTGCGCACCTGGCGGTCAAGCTGGTGCTGATGCCCCAGGCGCTCGGCCTGCTGCTGCGCGCGCGGGTCACCCATTGCGATCCCAAGGGCACAGGCTTTGACGTCGGCACGGAATTCGAAGCCATGACCGATGCCCAACGCCAGCTGCTGGCGCGCTACATCCTGCAGAAACAGGCGCAGGAACGGCGCCTGGCACGGGAACAGAGCGACGCCCAAGACACCTGAATTCGTATTTACCCCGCCAGACAAGCTGGCGTAAAGGAGCAACTGTGACCCTGATCTACGGCCACCGCGGTGCCAAAGGCGAAGCACCGGAAAACACCCTGACCAGCTTCCAGGCGTGTCTCAAGCACGGTGTACGCCGCTGCGAACTGGATTTGCACCTGTCCATGGACGGCGAGCTGATGGTCATCCACGACCCGACCCTCAAGCGCACCACCGACCGGCGCGGCAAAGTCGTCGAGTATTCGGCGGCAGACCTGGTGAAGATGGACGCGCGCAAAGGCGGCCCGGGCTGGGTCAAGCCTTGCCCGATTCCGCGCCTGGAAGAGCTGTTCGAACAGTGCGACTTCGATCACTGGCAACTGGAAGTCAAAAGCGCCTCGCGCACCCGCGCCGCGACCACCGTGCTGGCCATTCGTGAGATGGCCGTGCGTTTCGGCCTGATGGACAAGGTCACCGTGACCTCAAGCTCGCGGGAAGTGTTGAAAGCAGCGGTTGAACTCACCCCCGACCTGTCACGCGGGCTCGTCGCCGAATATGCCTGGCTCGACCCGCTGAAGGTCGCGCAGAACTACGGCTGTGAGATGCTGGCGTTGAACTGGACGTTGTGCACCCCCGAACGCCTGGAAAAAGCCCAGCGCCAGGGTTTGCATGTGTCCGTGTGGACGGTCAACGAACCTGCGCTGATGCGCAGGCTCGCCGACTTCGGCGTAGATAGCCTGATTACAGACTTTCCCGGTTTGGCCACTGCCACCCTCGAGAATTACTGAAATCGGTCTCCCCGGCCGGCTCAGGCCACCGGCCGGAGCCGCTCAAAAAAGCCGGTTGAGGCCGTCGTAGGCCGCTACCCGATAGGCTTCGGCCATGGTCGGGTAGTTGAACGTGGTGTTGACGAAATACTTGAGGGTATTTTGCTCACCCGGCTGGTTCATGATCGCCTGGCCGATGTGCACGATCTCCGAAGCCTGGTAGCCGAAGCAATGCACGCCGAGGACTTCCAGGGTTTCGCGGTGGAACAGGATCTTGAGCATGCCTTGCGGCTCACCGGCGATCTGCGCACGCGCCATGCTCTTGAAGAACGCCTTGCCCACTTCGTAAGGCACCTTGGCCTTGGTCAGTTCGTGCTCGTTCTTGCCGATCGAGCTGATCTCGGGAATCGTGTAGATCCCAGTCGGCACGTCGTTCACGTAACGCCAGCTGCCGTTGTCGACAATGCTGCCGGCCGCCGAACGGCCCTGGTCATGCGCCGCACTGGCCAGGCTTGGCCAGCCGATCACGTCACCGGCACCGTAGATGTTCGGCACGCAGGTGCGATAGTTCTCGTCGACTTCGATCTGGCCACGGCTGTTGACCTTGACCCCGATGTTTTCCATGCCGAGCTTGTCGGTGTTGCCGGTACGGCCGTTGCACCACAGCAAGGCATCGGCCTTGATCTTCTTGCCGGACTTGAGGTGCAGGATCACGCCGTTGTCCAGGCCTTCGACCCGCTCGTATTCTTCGTTGTGACGCACGGTGATGTTGTTGTTGCTGAAGTGGTAGCTCAACGCCTGGGAAATTTCCGAGTCGAGGAAGCTCAGCAACTGGTCGCGGTTGTCCACCAGCTCCACCAGCACGCCCAGGCCGCTGAAGATCGAGGCGTATTCACAGCCGATCACGCCGGCGCCGTAGATGATCAGCTTGCGCGGGGTGTGGCCCAGGCTGAGGATGGTGTCGCTATCGTAGATACGCGGGTGGTGGAAATCGATATCCGCCGGGCGATACGGGCGCGAACCGGTGGCGATGATGATGTGCTTGGCCACCAGCTTCTCGACCACGCCGTTGGCGCACACCACTTCGACGGTTTGCTCGTCGGCGAAGCTGCCGGTGCCGAAGAACAGGTCGACACGGTTACGGGCGTAGTAGCCGGTGCGCGAAGCGACTTGCTTGGAGATGACCTTCTCGGCGCTTTTCAGCACGTCCGGGAACGAGAACCAGCGCGGCTCACCAATGGCCCGAAACATCGGGTTGGTGTTGAACTGCATGATCTGGCGCACCGAGTGACGCAAAGCCTTGGACGGGATGGTGCCCAGGTGGGTGCAGTTACCGCCGACCTGGCGACGGCTATCGACCATCGCCACCTTGCGCCCTGCCTTCGCGGCGTTCATCGCCGCACCTTCTCCAGCCGGGCCGGAACCCAGTACCACCACGTCGTAGTTGTAGACAGCCATGCGTACTCCTCAGAACAGGCCAGGCGCACGGTTGGACGCCTGGCTAAATCATGCCGCGGCCAGCGGTCATGAAGGACAATTTGGCTCAAGTGTGTGAACCGGGGCACAGTCTATATAAGGCTCAACGCCGCGCACATTAACCCTTGGTCGCGTCGTAGGCCAGTTTTGCCTTTACTACAGGAACAGGAAACCGGCATTACACTGCTGACACGCACCTTTGCAGGACGGGCCATTATGCGGCATGTCGTTTTCTGTTTAATGATGATTTTTTCGGTTGTGGTGTATGCGAATGAAGCAGACCGCCTCCGGCAAGCCGATTTTCCTGCGCAAGCCCCCGGACTGGCGCTGAAAAACCAGACGGTGTTCACCTACCTCTGGGCGGATGTGTACGCGGCTGCGCTGTATACCCCGCAGACCGTGAGCGCCAGGCAGGCATGGGACTCGCAACAGCCGCTGCGCCTTGTGCTGTATTACTTTCGCGACATCGACCGCAACGATGTGATCAAGGCGGCGACGGCCACCTTGGAGCGCCAGCAAGCCAGCCCTCGCCTGAGGCTTGAAGTCGACCAGTTGCACGCCAGCTTTCGTAACATCCGCAGCGGTGATCGCTACGCCCTGGACTTTCGCCCCGGCCGTGGCCTGAATCTGGAGATCAATGGGCAGGTGGTGTTCAGCAGCGCCAATGACGCGCTGGCAAGGGCCTACCTGGGCATTTGGCTGGCGCCCAAGGGTTTGTCCGATGACTTGCGCGGCAAACTGCTGAAATGAAAATGGCCTGCCCGTTAGGCAGGCATACGCTGAACTACCGCTATCGGGGGCGAGCCCCCTCCCACATTTGAAGGTATTCACACCTCGAAATGTGGGAAGGAGCCTGCTGCCGATCAGGCCCTGCTCGACAACACAAACCCGCTGCCATGAAAAAGCCCCGAACCAGTCGGGGCTTTTTCATTCAGTGCTAAGGCTTAGCGCGGGAACGCAGGCGGGTTGACCCCGGCCATGTCTTCCATCACGCGAACCACCTGGCAGCTGTAGCCGAACTCGTTGTCGTACCAGACGTACAGTACAACGCGGTTGTCCTGGGTAATGGTCGCTTCCGCGTCCACTACACCGGCGTGGCGCGAGCCAACGAAGTCGGTGGACACCACTTCCTGGGAATTGACGAAGTCGATTTGCTTGTGCAGGTCGGAGTGCAGCGCCATGTAGCGCAGGTACTCGTTCATCTCTTCACGGGTAGCGGCTTTCTCAAGGTTCAGGTTGAGAATGGCCATCGACACGTTCGGCGTCGGCACACGGATCGCGTTACCGGTCAGCTTGCCGGCCAGCTCAGGCAAGGCCTTGGCAGCGGCGGTGGCGGCACCGGTCTCGGTGATGACCATGTTCAGCGCGGCGCTGCGGCCACGGCGATCGCCCTTGTGGAAGTTGTCGATCAGGTTCTGGTCGTTGGTGTACGAGTGAACGGTTTCAACGTGGCCGTTGACGATGCCGAACTTGTCATTAACGGCCTTGAGCACCGGCACGATGGCGTTGGTGGTGCAGGAGGCGGCGGACACGATCTTGTCGTCAGCGGTGATTTCACCGTGGTTGATGCCGTGCACGATGTTCTTGAGCTTGCCTTTGCCAGGCGCGGTCAGCACGACGCGGTCGATGCCCGGGCAGGCCAGGTGCTGGCCCAGGCCTTCGGCATCACGCCATACGCCGGTGTTGTCCACCAGCAGGGCGTCCTTGATGCCGTACTGGGTGTAATCCACCTCGGTCGGGTTCTTCGCGTAGATCACCTGGATCAGGTTGCCGTTGGCGGTAATGGTGTTGTTTTCTTCGTCGATGGTGATGGTGCCGTTGAACGAACCGTGTACCGAATCGCGACGCAGCAGGCTGGCGCGTTTGGTCAGGTCGTTCTCGGCGCCTTTGCGCACCACGATGGCACGCAGGCGCAGGCCGTCGCCGCCACCGGTTTTTTCGATCAGGATGCGCGCCAGCAGGCGGCCGATACGACCGAAACCGTAGAGGACAACGTCGGTGCCTTTGCGGGCAGCGGCGTTTTGCTGGCCCACCACATCGGCCATTTCTTCACGCACGAACTGCTCGGCGCTGCGGCCGGCACCTTCCTTGCGGAACTTGTAGGCCAGCTTGCCCAGGTCTACCGAAGCCGCGCCGAGCTTGAGCTCGCTCATGGCCTTGAGCAGGGGGAATGTTTCGTGGACGGAGAGTTCGCTGTCGTCGGCGGAACGATGGCGAGCAAAGCGATGCGCCTTGAGAATCGCGATGACTGATTGGTTGATCAGGCTGCGGCCATAGATCGAGCTCACCACATTGTTATTGCGGTACAGCTGACCGATAAGCGGGATCATCGCTTCTGCGAGTGCTTCACGGTCGATCCATTCACCAAGACACTGGTCGGGCTTCTGAGTCACGGGAACCTTCCACATGTAGGGGCTGAAAAAAGGGGCTACATTATGTCGTCCGACCGCCCGTTGAGCAATGCGCCAACCACAACAAAAAGCCCTTGCAAAAAAATACCACCCCGCTACAGGCCAGGAAACACGCGGGCTTCAGAAGGCCACCAATGGCGCAGTGCCGCCAACTTGTCCGTAACTCTCCGAAACATCCGTGCAAAACGGCACTACATAATGAGTCAAAAGGCTGCTTTGTTTGTCTTAGCCACTACATTTCCTACAAACCGTAATAGGCTCAGTCAGCAACTGACAGGCGGCACCCCGGGCCGTTACAATTACCGACTTTGTCGCAACGCTTGGAGCTCAACCTTCCGTGCCCGTTCTGCGTCTACCGCTTCTCCCTGCCGCGGCAGGTAAACAGCACTGGGGCAACCTGCCCGGTGCCGCCCTGAGCCTGGCCATTGCCGAGGCTGCCAGCGCAGCCAAGCGCTTTACCCTGCTGCTTACCGCCGACAGCCAAAGCGCCGAACGGTTGGAGCAGGAGCTGAGCTTCTTCGCCCCCGATTTGCCGGTGCTGCATTTTCCCGACTGGGAAACCCTGCCCTACGACCTGTTCTCTCCGCACCAGGACATCATCTCCCAGCGCATCGCCAGCCTGTACCGCCTGCCGGAACTGGCCCACGGTGTGTTGGTGGTGCCGATCACCACCGCCCTGCACCGCCTGGCGCCGACCAAGTTCCTGCTGGGCAGCAGCCTGGTGCTGGATATCGGCCAGAAGCTCGACGTGGAACAGATGCGCACGCGCCTCGAAGCCAGCGGCTACCGCTGCGTCGACACGGTGTATGAACACGGTGAATTCGCCGTGCGTGGTGCGCTGATCGACCTGTTCCCCATGGGCAGCAAGTTGCCGTACCGCATCGACCTGTTCGATGACGAAATCGAGACCCTGCGCACCTTCGACCCGGAAAACCAGCGGTCCATCGACAAGGTCGAGTCGATCAAGCTGTTGCCGGCACGGGAGTTCCCGCTGCAAAAGGACGCGGTCACGCGCTTCAAGGCGCGCTTCCGTGAACGCTTTGACGTGGACTTCCGCCGCTGCCCGATCTTCCAGGACTTGAGCAGCGGGATTACCCCGGCGGGCATCGAGTACTACCTGCCGCTGTTCTTCGACGAAACCTCGACCCTGTTCGACTACCTGCCCCAGGACACCCAGGTGTTCTCGTTGCCGGGCATCGAACAGGCGGCGGAAAACTTCTGGAACGACGTGCGTAACCGCTATGAAGAGCGCCGCGTCGATCCTTCCCGGCCTTTATTACCGCCCGCCGAGCTGTTCCTGCCGGTGGAAGACTGTTTCGCCCGCCTGAAAAACTGGCCGCGCGTGGTCGCCAGCCAGCAGGATGTGGACACCGGCAGCGGCCGCGAGCGCTTCCCTGCGGCGACGTTGCCGGACCTGGCGATCCAGGCCAAAGCCACGCAACCCCTGGAAGCACTCTCGAACTTCCTCGGCGACTTCCCCGGCCGCGTGCTGTTCACCGCCGAATCCGCCGGGCGCCGTGAAGTGCTGCTGGAGCTGCTGGAACGCCTGAAGCTGCGGCCGAAAACCGTCGACAGCTGGCCGGATTTTGTCGCCAGCAAAGAGCGCCTGGCGATCACCATCGCGCCACTGGACGAAGGCCTGCTGCTGGATGACCCGGCGCTCGCGCTGATCGCCGAAAGCCCGCTGTTCGGCCAGCGCGTGATGCAGCGTCGCCGCCGTGAAAAACGCGCCGACGCCAACAACGACGCGGTGATCAAAAACCTCACGGAACTGCGCGAAGGCGCGCCGGTGGTGCATATCGACCACGGTGTCGGCCGCTACCTGGGCCTGCAGACCCTGGAGATCGACAACCAGGCCGCCGAATTCCTCACCATGGAATACGCCGAGGGCGCCAAGCTCTACGTGCCGGTGGCCAACCTGCACCTGATCGCCCGCTACACCGGCAGCGACGACGCCCTGGCGCCGTTGCACCGCCTGGGCTCCGAGACCTGGCAGAAAGCCAAGCGCAAGGCCGCCGAGCAAGTGCGCGATGTCGCCGCCGAACTGCTCGACATCTATGCCCGTCGTGCGGCGCGCGAAGGGTATGCCTTCGCCGACCCGAAGGCCGACTACGCCACCTTCAGCGCCGGCTTCGCATTCGAAGAAACCCCGGACCAGCAAACCACCATCGAAGCGGTGCGCGCCGACATGCTCGCGCCCAAGCCGATGGACCGCCTGGTGTGCGGCGACGTGGGCTTCGGCAAGACCGAAGTGGCCATGCGCGCGGCCTTTATTGCGGTACACGGCGGCAAGCAAGTGGCGATCCTGGTGCCGACCACCCTGCTCGCCCAGCAACACTACAACAGCTTCCGTGACCGCTTTGCCGACTGGCCGGTGACCGTGGAAGTGATGAGCCGCTTCAAGTCCGCCAAGGAGGTGAATGCCGCCGTCGCCGACCTCGCCGAAGGCAAGATCGACATCGTGATCGGAACGCACAAGCTGCTGTCGGACGATGTAAAGATCAAGAACCTGGGCCTGGTGATCATCGACGAAGAACACCGCTTCGGTGTGCGTCAGAAAGAACAGCTCAAGGCCCTGCGCAGCGAGGTCGACATCCTTACTCTCACCGCCACGCCGATTCCGCGTACGCTGAACATGGCGGTGTCGGGCATGCGCGACCTGTCGATCATCGCCACACCGCCGGCGAGGCGCCTGTCGGTGCGCACGTTCGTGATGGAGCAGAACAAAAGCACAGTCAAGGAAGCGCTGCTGCGGGAATTGCTGCGTGGCGGCCAGGTGTACTACCTGCACAACGACGTAAAAACCATCGAGAAATGCGCCGCCGACCTCGCCGAACTGGTGCCGGAAGCACGCATCGCCATCGGCCACGGGCAGATGCGCGAACGCGATCTCGAACAGGTGATGAGCGACTTCTACCACAAGCGCTTCAACGTGCTGATCGCCTCGACCATCATCGAGACCGGCATCGACGTGCCTAGCGCCAACACCATCATCATCGAACGGGCGGACAAGTTCGGCCTGGCCCAGCTGCACCAGCTGCGCGGCCGGGTTGGGCGCAGTCACCACCAGGCGTATGCCTACCTGCTGACGCCGCCCCGCCAGCAGATCACCGGGGACGCCGAGAAGCGCCTGGAAGCGATCGCCAACACCCAGGACCTGGGCGCCGGTTTTGTCCTGGCCACCAACGACCTGGAAATCCGCGGTGCCGGCGAACTGCTGGGCGATGGCCAGAGCGGGCAAATCCAGGCCGTCGGCTTCACCCTGTATATGGAGATGCTCGAACGCGCGGTGAAAGCCATCCGCAAGGGCGAGCAGCCAAACCTCGACCAGCCCCTGGGCGGCGGTCCGGAAATCAACCTGCGCTTGCCGGCGTTGATCCCCGAAGACTACCTGCCGGATGTGCATGCACGCCTGATCCTGTACAAGCGCATCGCCTCGGCCACCGACGAAGAGGGCCTCAAGGACCTGCAGGTGGAGATGATCGACCGCTTCGGCCTGCTGCCCGAGCCGACCAAGAACCTGGTGCGCCTGACCCTGCTCAAATTGCAGGCCGAGCAGCTCGGGATCAAGAAAGTCGACGCCGGGCCGCAAGGCGGGCGTATCGAGTTCGAAGCGCAGACGCCGGTGGACCCCCTGGTGCTGATCAAGCTGATCCAGGGCCAGCCCAATCGCTACAAGTTCGAAGGGGCTACGCTGTTCAAGTTCATGGTGCCGATGGAACGTGCCGAAGAACGCTTTAATACATTGGAGGCGTTGTTCGAGCGCCTCATCCCGAAATCTGCTTGAAGGACGCCCCAATGCGCCTGTTCCGCATTCTGAGCCTGTTGTTGGTGGTACTCGCGCCTTCGGCATTTGCCGACAGTCCGTACCAGGTGGAAATGATCCTGGTACGCCAGAACGCGGAGCCGGCGCTCAACAGCCGCGCTGCGCCGGAAAACTGGGATGCGGGCGCGCAGCGGTTGGGCGACAGGCTGAGCCCGCCGCGCCTGAACAATATCGTCGACAAACTCAACGCCGATAACAGCTTCACCGTGCTGGCGCACAAGGCCTGGGAACAGAACCTCGGCGAGCAGCCGGTCAGGATCGCGATCACCGACGGCAAGGAGCAGTTCGGCCAGTTCCCCATCGAGGGCGTGTTGAGCCTGCAACTGGGGCGCTTCACGGATATCGATGCGGACTTCTGGCTCAACACGTTCGACAGCAACGGCAGCGTGGTGGCCAGCGAACACCTGAGCCAGAAAGACGTGCGCACCAAGAACAACCAGCTCAACTACCTGGACGGCGGCCACCTGGCACTGCTGATCAAGATCACTTCGCTGACCGCCAAGCCACCCAGCGCACCCCCACCCGACATTCAGGACTGATCCAGCGCCATGCCCCTGACGTCGCCGTTGACCAAACCCCTGGCCCCTTCATGGGCCAATCGCTTCAAAGAACAAAGCCTGGAGCGCGGGCGGCGCTATGCCCTGGAAAACCGTGTGCGCATCGTCGAGTCCGGCGACAGCACCATCATCGCCAGTTGCGAAGGCTCGGGGGGCAACGTTTACCGGCAGACCATCTCATTGCGCGAATCTGCCAAGGGCGCGCTGATCCTGGTGGACAGCCGCTGTACCTGCCCGGTGCACACCAACTGCAAACACATCGCGGCGGTGCTGCTCAAGGTCCAGGAAACCCTGGCCTACCCGGCGGCGGCCCAGGATGCCGAGTTGCTGGAAAAACTCCAGGCCGTGCTGGATAACCGCGTGGTGTTGCCGCAGGTGGTGATGGAGGATGTGGTGCCCGTGCCGCGCCTGTGGCTGGCCAGCGTCGAGTTCAGCGCATTTGAGCCGCGCAACGGCAAGATGCAACGCTATATCCAGCACCGTGCGGCGTTGTCGTTCAACTACCTGGGCAACTATGTCAGCGGGCAGAAGAACGCCGACATCATCGTGCGCCAGGAAACCCAGAGCCTGCGCATCAAGCGCCATCCCGAGCTGGAGCAGCCCTATCGCGAACAACTGCGCCTGCTCGGTTTCAAGATCGCCACGCGCCAGAGCAAGGCCTTGCCGGAAAGCGCCGGCGAGCTGTTCGAGATGGTCAATGACAGCGCCTGGCTGAACTTCACCCTCAATGCCTCGCCGACCCTGCGGGCCGAGGGCTGGGAACTGCAGATCGATGATGACTTCGGGTTTGACCTGAGCGCCGTCGACGACTGGTACGCCACCGTCGATGAAGGCCCCGAGCGCGACTGGTTCGACCTGGAACTGGGGATTATCGTCAACGGTGAGCGCCTGAGCCTGCTACCGATCCTGCTCAACCTGATGCGCTCCCACACCGAGATCCTCAACCCGGAAAAACTCGCGCGACGCCGGGATGACGAGCTGATCCTGGTGAATATTCCCGGCCTGCCCAATGGCGGCCACGGCCCGCTGCAAGTGGCCCTGCCCTACGGCCGCCTGAAACCGGTACTGGCCACCCTCGGCGAGTTTTACCTGCAGGAGCCCGGCACCACCGCGCTGCGCCTGGCCAAGGCCGATGCTATTCGCCTCAACCCGCTGGAAGACCTGCCCCTGCAATGGGAGGGCGGCGAGAAGATCCGCAACTTTGCCCAGCGCCTGCGGGACATCAAGGACTTCACCTGCGTGGCGCCCGAAGGCCTGAACGCGACCTTGCGACCTTATCAACTGGAAGGGTTGAGCTGGATGCAGTCGCTGCGCCAACTGGAGGTGGGCGGCATACTTGCGGATGACATGGGCCTGGGCAAAACCCTGCAGACCCTGGCGCATATCCTCAGTGAAAAGATCGCCGGGCGCCTGGACCGGCCGTGCATGGTGGTGATGCCCACCAGCCTGATCCCCAACTGGCTCGACGAAGCGGCGCACTTCACCCCGCAACTCAAGGTGCTGGCGCTGTACGGGGCCACGCGCAAAAAACACTTCGCCAGCCTGCAGGACTACGACCTGCTGTTGACCACCTACGCCCTGCTACCCAAAGACATCGAGCACCTGGCCGCCCTGCCCTTGCATGTGCTGATCCTCGATGAAGCCCAGTACATCAAGAACCCTTCCAGTAAGGCTGCCCAGGCCGCGCGCGAGCTGAATGCCCGGCAGCGCCTGTGCCTGAGCGGCACACCGCTGGAAAATCATCTGGGCGAGTTGTGGTCGCTGTTCCACTTCCTGCTGCCGGGCTGGCTGGGCGACGTCAAGAGCTTCAACCGCGACTACCGCGTTCCCATCGAAAAGCGCGCCAGTGAGATGCGATTGCAGCACCTCAACGGCCGTATCAAACCCTTCCTGCTGCGCCGCACCAAGGAGCAGGTGGCCACGGAGCTGCCGCCCAAGACCGAAATCATTCACTGGGTCGATCTCAATGAGGCTCAGCGTGATGTGTACGAAACCATGCGCCTGGCTATGGATAAAAAGGTCCGCGACGAAATCACCCGCAAAGGCGTGGCGCGCAGCCAGATCATCATCCTTGAAGCACTGCTGAAGCTACGCCAGGTGTGCTGCGACCTGCGCCTGGTCAACGACGCGACCCTGCCCACCCGCGGCAGCAGCTCGGGCAAGCTCGACAGCCTGATGGAAATGCTCGAAGAGCTGTTTGAGGAAGGTCGCCGGATCCTGTTGTTTTCCCAGTTCACCTCGATGTTGAGCCTGATCGAAGTGGAGCTGAAAAAGCGCGGTGTCGCTTACGCCCTGTTGACGGGCCAGACCCGCGACCGGCGCACACCGGTGAAGGATTTCCAGAGCGGCAAGTTGCAGATTTTCCTGATCAGCCTGAAGGCCGGTGGCGTGGGCCTGAACCTGACCGAAGCCGACACCGTGATTCACTACGACCCTTGGTGGAACCCGGCCACCGAGAACCAGGCCACCGACCGTGCATACCGCATCGGCCAGGAGAAGCCGGTGTTCGTCTATAAGATGATTGCGCGGGGCACGGTGGAGGAGAAAATCCAGCACCTGCAGAAGGAAAAATCCGACCTGGCAGCGGGCGTGCTGGATGGGCGTACGACGGGGGATTGGCAGTTGGGCAACGAAGATATCGAGGCGTTGTTTGCGCCGTTGCCCAATAAGCAGGAAAAGCGCTAGATCAGCTGTGCATCCCGCAAAGCGCCCAGTGCGGTGAGCCAGCGCGGATCCTGCTTGTAGTCAGTCGAAGCAATCGCCTGCCCACGCATACGCGCGATGCGGGCCGACGGCGTGACCTTCATGCGCTGCGCCGCACTCAGCGCCAGCTCAGCCGCCGCACGATCGTTGCACACCAGCCCCATGTCGCAACCGGCGGTCAGCGCCGCCTCGATCCGACTGGCCGCGTCGCCGACCACATGGGCGCCAGCCATCGACAGGTCATCGCTGAAAATCACCCCATCGAACTGCAACTCGCCGCGCAGGATGTCCTGCAACCAGCGGCGTGAGAAACCGGCAGGCTGCGCATCCACCTGCGGGTAGATAACATGCGCCGGCATCACTGCCGCCAACTGCTTGCTCAGGCGTGCGAAAGGCACCAGGTCATTGGCGCGAATCTGTTCCAGGCTGCGTTCATCATTGGGAATCGCGACGTGGGAATCAGCCTCGGCCCAGCCATGGCCCGGGAAGTGTTTACCGGTGGCGGCCATGCCGGCGCTGTTCATGCCTCGGATAAAGGCACCGGCGAGCACGGCGGCGCGCTCGGGATTGCCCTCGAAGGAACGGGTGCCGACCACGGCGCTGCGCTGGTAGTCCAGGTCCAGTACCGGGGCGAAGCTCAGGTCGAGACCGACCGCCAGTACTTCAGTGGCCATGATCCAGCCGCACTGCTCGGCCAGGTACTCGGCGCTGGGGTTGTCCGCCAACGCGCGCATGGCCGGCAGGCGCACAAAGCCCTGGCGCAGGCGCTGTACGCGACCGCCTTCCTGGTCGACCGCCAGCAGCAGGTCCGGGCGCACGGCACGAATCGCCGCGCTCAATTCCCGCACCTGCCGCGGGTGCTCGATATTGCGCGCAAAAATGATCAGGCCACCGACTTCAGGCTGGCGCAACAGGTGGCGATCCTCGGCCGTCAGCCAAGTACCGGCCACGTCGACCATCAAAGAACCTTGCAGGGCAGCAGTCATAAACCTTCCTTAAATAACGCACACAACCCGTTGACCCCACCAGGCGCAGTGAGGACAACAGGTTGCGAGTAAATAGCTGAATTCGACATGGGCAGCTAGCTTAGCGGATGCAAGCGGCCGCGCACACCCGGAGCGGTCAAACCTTGGCGGCAGCTGGCGTGGATTTGCTGCGCGGGCGCAATTGGGCGGCAGCCATGGCCGAGTCGGTCACGCCGGTTTCAGCGCGCATACCGGCGGCAAGGAATGGCACCATCAGGCGCATGACCTGCTCAATAGAAGTGTTCACGCCGAAATCGGTCTCGGCAATCGCACGCAACGCCTTGATCCCGGACATGCTGAATGCGGCCGCACCGAGCATGAAGTGCACGCGCCAGAACAGTTCGATAGGCGGAATACGCGGGGCGGCTTCGTTGACCAGCAACATATAGCGGCGGAATACCTTGCCGTACATGTCTTCCAGGTAACGGCGCAAGTGGCCCTGGCTCTGGCTGAATGCCAGGCCCAACAGGCGCATGAAGATCGACAGGTCATTGCCGCTGCGTGGCTGAACCACCAGCGCCTGCTCCACGAGCATTTCCAGCAGGTCTTCCAGGGTCGGCTTGTGGTCGGCCTTGGCCTGGCGGCGCTCGAGTTCACGGTCGAGGCTGGCACAGAACGGACCCAGGAAGCGCGAGAATACCGCCTGGATCAGGGCCTTTTTCGAGCCGAAATGGTAGTTCACTGCGGCGAGGTTGACCCCGGCTTTGCTGGTGATCAGCCGCAATGAAGTTTCAGCAAATCCTTTTTCCGCGAACAATTGCTCGGCAGCATCGAGAATGCGTTCAACGGTTTCCGACTGGGCCATGGATACTCCGCCTGACAAACACTTGTTTGAAACATACGTTTCAGGGTGTGTCTTGTCAAGCCTGCAAGTTCGCTTTCCGGCCGGGCAGTCATCTATTTCATCGCTATTTAATCACATACTCCCAGGTCTGTAGGCAGCGCTATCTCTGCCTTGTAGGACACTTGACGAATGACCGTCCAGCGGAGGCGCAGAAAAGGATGATTGCCAAGTGCAGTCCACTGTATATAATCCCAGTCACTGTATAAAAAGACAGAGCGATCAACATGCTAAAACTGACGCCACGCCAAGCTGAGATTCTGGCTTTTATCAAGCGCTGCCTCGATGACAACGGCTACCCGCCGACACGAGCGGAAATTGCGCTGGAACTGGGGTTCAAGTCCCCCAACGCCGCCGAAGAACACCTCAAGGCCCTCGCTCGCAAAGGCGCGATCGAGATGACCCCCGGTGCTTCACGGGGTATTCGCATCCCTGGCTTCGAAGCCAAGGCCGACGAATCGACACTGCCGATCATCGGTCGTGTCGCCGCCGGTGCGCCCATCCTGGCGCAGCAGCACGTCGAGGAATCCTGCAACATCAACCCGACCTTCTTCCACCCTCGCGCCGACTACCTGTTACGGGTGCACGGCATGAGCATGAAGGACGTAGGGATCTTCGATGGCGACCTGCTGGCCGTCCACACTACCCGCGAAGCCCGTAATGGCCAGATCGTCGTCGCCCGTATCGGCGATGAAGTCACCGTCAAACGCTTCAAGCGCGAAGGCAGCAAGGTCTGGCTCCTGGCCGAGAACCCTGAGTTCGCCCCGATTGAAGTGAACCTGAAAGATCAGGACCTGGTGATCGAAGGCCTGAGCGTCGGCGTCATTCGCCGCTAAAGGAGGCATCATGCAGCTCGTGCACACCCCCCAACACACACAACTGTCGCTGTTCGAGGCCTTTATGGCCCAACCCCTTGCGCCCATCCTCAAGGAAACGGTCGAGGCGCCCTGGAGCGCCGAACCTGAGGCGTTCAGTGAACTGTCGTTGCGCGGTGCGGCCGGGAGCTGCCTGAGCCTGCTGGCGCCGATCCTTCGTGAACTGAGCGAGGAACAGGATGCACGCTGGTTGACGCTGATCGCCCCGCCCGCCAGCCTGACCCAGGCCTGGCTGCGGGATGCCGGCCTTAATCGCGAGCGCATCCTGTTGCTGCAACCCCGCGGTGCGCAAAGTGCTCAGCAGTTAACCTGTGAAGCCTTGCGCCTGGGCCGTAGCCACACCGTGGTGAGCTGGCTCAACCCGCTGAATGCCACTGCCAAGGGACAGCTGATCAGCGCAGCGCGTACCGGCGATGCACAGAGCTTGAATATTCGATTGGGTTAATTCTGTGTGCCGCAGGCTATCCCTGTGGAGGGGGCCTGTTGTGGTGAGCGGGCTTGCCACAACAGCGAACCCACTTGCCACACTCAGTGAAGAACGCGCGGGCCGTCTTCTTTCTCGGGCTCGCCTTCTGCCAGGCGACCGGCCATCTGCACACCAACGCTCAACATGGCTTTTGCCACTTCCACGTGCTGGCCCTGCAGGAACACCTTGGCGTCCTCGGAAAAATCCAGGATAACCAGAGAACCTTCGTCCTCGGCCCGGCGCAGCTCGATTCGGCCGTCAGGCAACTCAACAATTTCCAGAAAGGACGTCGGCATAAAAGTCTGTTCTCCACGAAAGGCCGGGATTATATCAGTCATCCGCCCGGCCTCGCTGAGGATCTGAAGAGGTTTCTTTACGGCTTGATGAACGGTGCCATGTGAATCCGACCAACGTTCAGCACTCGTTCAAACCTTCACGAAAGCGCAATGCCATCTTTTTCAGCGCCTGACGCCAGCCTTCCAACTCTTCGCGACTCAGTGGCTCGGGCTCTTCCTCTTCCAGCGCTACCGCCACGATCAAGGGCTGGGTCACATCGCCCTTGGGCACATGGGGAACACGGGGTGGCTGAAACATATCAGCATGGGCCTTAAGCAGACGCGCGACCCAGCTGTCAGGGCTCTGCGCCATTTCCACCAACTCGGCCAGCTCAGGGATCGCCATGCTTTCCAGCACCTCACGATTCATGATCATTTCCGCACGGGGCGAACCGGCCTGGGGCAAGCGGTAGAACCCGGCGATTTCATGACACAAGCCCAGTAACGCACCATACAGGTGGAACAACGCGGCTTCACGCCCGGCCTGGACCAGCGCGATCGCGTTCATCTCCTTCCCCTCCTCGGCACGGCCAAGGGCTTCCAGGGACAAACCCGCAAAATAAATTTTCTGATTGGTACGGGTATAGAGCTCGTTGGCCATAACGGCAATCTCCACAACGAATAAGCGTGATGCTGGCTGAACAGTGTCACGGATCAGCCGAGCCTACTGCAAGTGCAATAAACCGCTGCTTATGCGGGTCAAAACTCGACTTTCAGATCCAAACAGATCCAAATGTGGGAGGGGGCTTGCCCCGATAGCGAAGCATCAGTCATACACATGTCGACTGATATACCGCTATCGGGGGCAAGCCCCCTCCCACATTGGATCTTCAGCGCATCCGACGGGTCAAGCGCCCTGGCGCTTGTCCTCGACCTTCCACTTGCCACCGTCGTAGAACGCTTTCCAGCCGGTAGGCTTGCCGTCCACTTCGGTCTGCACGTACTGCTCCTTGGTCTTGCGGCTGTAGCGGATCACGGCTGGGCGACCATCCGGGTCCTTCTTCGGCGCTTCACACAGGAAGTGGTACTTCGGATCGATCTCGTCCTTGTGCGGCACGATCTCCAGCACCAACGGCGCTCGGGTCTCGCGGTTTTTCGGGAACTGGCTGGCCGCCAGGAACAGGCCCGAGGCGCCATCACGCAGGATGTAGGTGTCGTTGACCTTCTCGCACTTGAGTTCCGGCATCTTCACCGGGTCCATCTTCGGCGGCGCCGCGTCACCGCTTTTCAGCAGTTTGCGCGTGTTCTTGCAGGTTGGGTTGGTGCAACCGAAGAACTTCCCGAAACGGCCGGTCTTGAGCTGCATCTCGCTGCCGCACTTGTCGCATTCCAGGCTCGGGCCTTCATAGCCCTTGATGCGGTAGCTGCCCTCTTCGATCTCGTAGCCGTCGCAATCCGGGTTGTTACCGCAGATGTGCAGCTTGTGCTTCTCGTCCAGCAGGTAGGCGTCCATCGCCGTACTGCAGATCGGGCAGCGGTGCTTGCCACGCAGTACCAGCGACTCGGATTCACCCTCGTCGTCGGCGGCGATTTCATCGCCCGGCACCAGGTTGACGGTGGCCTTGCAGCGTTCTTTCGGCGGCAGGCTGTAGCCCGAGCAACCGAGGAACACGCCGGTGGATGCGGTACGAATCTGCATCGGACGGCCACAGGTCAGGCACGGGATGTCGGTCATCACCGGCTGGTTGGCACGCATGCCGCTCTCGGGGCTTTCGGCCACTTCGAGTTTTTTCTTGAAGTCGCCGTAGAACTCGTCGAGCACGTTTTTCCAGTCGCGCTCGCCCTGGGCCACGTCATCGAGGTTCTCTTCCATACCGGCGGTAAAGCCGTAGTCCATCAGGTTGGAGAAGCTCTCGGACAGGCGCTCGGTAACGATATCGCCCATCTTTTCCGAATAGAAACGACGGTTGTGCAGCGCGACGTAGCCACGGTCCTGGATAGTGGAGATGATCGCCGCGTAGGTCGACGGACGACCGATACCGCGCTTCTCCATCTCTTTCACCAGGCTGGCTTCCGAATAACGCGCCGGCGGCTTGGTGAAGTGCTGGGACGGGTCGAGCTTGATCAGCTTCAACGTGTCGCCCTGGGCCATGTCCGGCAGCACATCGTCATCGCCAGGCTTGGCGATCTGCGGCATCACCCGGGTGTAGCCGTCGAACTTGAGG
Organism: Pseudomonas sp. NFACC25; assembly: GCF_900100935.1. Taxonomy (NCBI): domain Bacteria; kingdom Pseudomonadati; phylum Pseudomonadota; class Gammaproteobacteria; order Pseudomonadales; family Pseudomonadaceae; genus Pseudomonas; species Pseudomonas sp. NFACC25. Next base: position 20,405 of record NZ_FMUC01000015.1, on the reverse strand, counting down.
ATACGGCCCTTGGCGCGCAGCTCGAAGTCCCCGGCGCCGACACTGACGGTAGTGGACAGGTATTGCGCCGGCAGCATCTGGCAAGCCAGGAACTGGCGCCAGATCAGCTCGTAGAGGCGCTCAGCGTCGCGCTCCATGCCACTCAGCTTGCTTGGCTCGGTGTTGGCATCGGAAGGACGAATCGCTTCGTGAGCCTCCTGGGCGCCTTCTTTGCTGCTGTAGACGTTCGGTTTTTCCGGCAGGTACTTCTTGCCGAATTCGCTTTCAATATAGGTACGCGCCATCGCCACCGCGTCTTGCGACAGGTTGGTGGAGTCGGTACGCATATAAGTGATGTAGCCGGCTTCGTACAGACGCTGGGCCATCATCATGGTTTTTTTCACCCCGAAGCCCAGGCGGTTGCTCGCGGCCTGTTGCAGGGTGGAGGTGATGAACGGCGCCGACGGCTTGCTGCTGGTCGGTTTGTCTTCACGCTTGACGATGCTGTAGCTGGAGGCCTTGAGCTTCTCCAGCGCGGCCATGGCCTGGGCTTCGTTCAGCGGCTTGAACGCCTCGCCTTTCTCACGGGCCACTTCGAAGCGCACGTTGGCGCCCTTGGCGGTGCCCAGGTCGGCGTGGACTTCCCAGTATTCCTCGGGGTTGAACGCACGGATCTCACGTTCGCGCTCCACCACCAGCTTGACCGCTACCGATTGCACACGGCCGGCGGACAGGCCACGGGCGATCTTGGCCCACAGCAGCGGCGAGACCATGTAGCCCACGACGCGGTCGAGGAAACGACGGGCCTGCTGGGCGTTGACGCGATCGATGTCCAGCTCGCCCGGCTTGGAGAAGGCTTCCTGGATGGCTTTCTTGGTGATTTCGTTGAACACCACACGCTTGTAGCGGCTGTCATCACCGCCGATGGCTTCCCGCAGGTGCCAGGCAATGGCTTCCCCTTCGCGGTCCAAGTCCGTTGCGAGATAGATGGTGTCGGCATCCTTGGCGAGCCGGCGCAGCTCTTCGATGACCTTTTCCTTGCCCGGAAGGATTTCGTACTTGGCCTTCCAGCCATGATCCGGGTCCACACCCATGCGCGAGACCAGCTGCTTGCGCGCTTTCTCTTTAGGCGTGAGCACCGGGCCTTCGCCCGCAGCCGCCTTGCCGCGCTTGGCGGCAGGCTCCTTGCTGGCGCTAGCCGAACCGCTGGTGGGCAGGTCTCGGATATGGCCGATACTCGACTTCACCACGTACTCGTTGCCCAAGTACTTGTTGATGGTCTTGGCCTTAGCCGGGGATTCCACAATGACCAGCGATTTGCCCATGGATCGGAAAATTCCTGAATTCGAGAAGTGAAAGGCAGTTGGCGCCTGACGCGGCAACGCTATATATAGTGGCAACAAGGTGAGGTCAAGCGCAGCATTCTGCGCGACCTGCCGTTATTGCCCTGAAAAAAGACTGGGTTCGACCTGGACCAAAGCAAAGCGCGGGACCTGCTCGCCGTCAACTTCGACGGTCTCCAGGAACATGCTCAAGGGGCGCACCCAAAAGCCGTAATCGCCATACAGTGCTTGGTAGAACACCACTTCTTCTTCGGTCTCGGAATGCCGTGCCACGCTGAAAACGCGGTACTGCGGACCTTTATAATGTTGGTAGAGCCCTGGTTCGACTTTCATGCTCTGGCCCCCTTACAAAATTTGTTGAAAAAAATATTAAAAATTCCAAAAAACAAAAACCGGGGCACTGGGCCCCGGCTTCCGTCGACTCAACGCTTAGACGCGTTCGAAGACGGTGGAGATGCCTTGGCCGAGACCAATGCACATGGTTGCAACCCCAAGGTTACCGCCATTTTGCTTCATCACGTTAAGCAAAGTGCCGGAAATACGCGCACCGGAGCAACCGAATGGGTGGCCCAGGGCAATCGCACCGCCGTGCAGGTTAACCTTCTCGTTCATCTTGTCGAGCACTTTCAAATCTTTCAGCACCGGCAGGGCCTGTGCAGCGAAAGCTTCGTTGAGCTCGAAGAAGTCGATATCGGAGATGGTCAGGCCCGCGCGCTTCAAGGCTTTTTGTGTCGCCGGTACTGGACCATAGCCCATGATTGCCGGGTCCACACCCGCCACCGCCATCGAGCGAATCACCGCCAGCGGCTGGATGCCGAGGTCCTGGGCACGCTGCGCCGACATTACGATCATGCACGAGGCACCGTCGGTGATTTGCGACGAAGTACCCGCCGTCACGGTGCCGCCCTTTGGATTGAAGGCAGGCTTGAGGGCCGCCAGGCTTTCCAGGGTGGTATCCGGACGAATGGTTTCGTCGTAGTCGAACAGTTTGAGGAAGCCGTTCTCGTCGTAACCGTTCATCGGGATGATTTCATCCTTGAACTTGCCTTCCACGGTCGCCTTGTGGGCGAGCTGGTGGGAACGCACGCCGAACGCGTCCTGGGCTTCACGAGTAATGCCGTGCATCTTGCCGAGCATTTCCGCGGTCAGGCCCATCATGCCCGAGGCTTTTGCCGCGTACAGCGACATGTGCGGGTTGGGATCGACGCCGTGCATCATGCTGACGTGGCCCATGTGCTCCACGCCACCGACCACGAACACATCACCGTTGCCGGTCATGATCGCCTGGGCGGCGGTGTGCAGCGCACTCATGGACGAGCCACACAGGCGGCTGACGGTCTGGCCGGCTGCCGTGTGCGGGATCTGCGTCATCAACGACGCCATGCGCGCAATGTTCCAGCCCTGCTCCAGGGTCTGGTTGACGCAGCCCCAGATCACGTCTTCGACTTCGTTCGGGTCGACCTTGACGTTACGTTCCAGCAGTTTGCTGATCAGGTGCGCCGACATGTCTTCAGCGCGGGTGTTGCGGTGCATGCCGCCCTTGGAGCGGCCCATCGGCGTACGACCGAAGTCGACAATCACGACGTCTCTTGGATTCAAGCTCATAAATATTCTCGCTCTAGTCGTCTGGGCACTTAACCGAAGAAGCGCTGGCCGTTCTTGGCCATCTCACGCAGCTTCGCGGTCGGGTGGTACAGCGGGCCCAGATCAGCGTATTGATCAGCCAGGGCAACGAACTCGGCCACACCGATCGAATCGATGTAACGCAGCGCACCACCACGGAATGGAGGGAAGCCAATACCGTACACCAGGCCCATATCGGCTTCGGCGGCGGTTTCAACGATGCCGTCTTCCAGGCAACGCACGGTTTCCAGGCACAGGGCGATCATCATCCAGTTGATGATGTCCTCGTCGGACACCTCACGCTGCTCGTAGATGACCGGAGCCAGCACTTCGTGCACCGACGGGTCGGCCACTTTCTTCTGCTTGCCCTTCTTGTCCGCCTCGTAGGCGTAGAAGCCTTTGCCGTTCTTCTGGCCCAGGCGCTTGGCCTCGTAGAGCGCGTCGATCGCCGAGCGGCGGTCGTCTTTCATGCGGTCCGGGAAGCCTTCAGCCATCACGTCACGACCGTGGTGGCCGGTGTCGATGCCGACCACGTCCATCAGGTACGCCGGGCCCATTGGCCAGCCGAATTTTTCCATGACCTTGTCGATGCGCACGAAGTCCACACCGGCGCTGACCAGCTTGGCGAAACCGCCGAAGTACGGGAACAGCACGCGGTTGACCAGGAAGCCCGGGCAGTCGTTGACCACGATCGGGTTCTTGCCCATTTTCTTGGCGTAGGCAACGGTGGTGGCAATCGCCAGCTCGCTGGACTTCTCGCCACGGATCACTTCCACCAGCGGCATCATGTGTACCGGGTTGAAGAAGTGCATGCCGACGAAGTTTTCCGGACGCTTGAGGGCCTTGGCCAGCAGCGAAATGGAAATGGTCGAGGTGTTAGACGCCAGGATGGTGTCGTCTTTGACGTGGCCTTCAACTTCAGCCAGTACCGCCTGCTTGACCTTCGGATTCTCGACAACCGCTTCGACCACCAGGTCGACATGGCCGAAATCGCCGTAGGACAGCGTAGGACGAATGCCGTTAAGCACTTCAGCCATCTTCGCAGCCGTCATGCGACCTTTATCAACGCGGCCGACCAGCAGCTTGGCGGCTTCGGCCAGGCCCTGTTCGATACCGTGCTCGTTGATGTCCTTCATCAGGATCGGCGTGCCTTTGGACGCCGACTGATAGGCGATACCGCCGCCCATGATACCGGCGCCGAGCACGGCAGCCTGTTTCACGTCCTTGGCGATTTCGTCGTAGGCCTTGGCCTTTTTCTTCAGTTCCTGGTCGTTCAGGAACAGGCCGATCAGGCTCTGGGCCGCCGAGGTCTTGGCCAGTTTGACGAAACCTGCCGCTTCCACTTCCAGGGCTTTGTCGCGACCGAAGTTCGCGGCCTTCTGGATGGTCTTGATCGCTTCAACCGGCGCCGGGTAGTTCGGGCCAGCCTGGCCAGCCACGAAACCCTTGGCGGTTTCGAACGACATCATTTGTTCGATGGCGTTGAGCTTGAGTTTTTCCAGCTTCGGCTGACGCTTGGCCTTGTAGTCAAATTCGCCGCTGATGGCGCCCTTGATCAGGTTCAACGCGGCTTCAGCCAGCTTGTCCGCAGCCACCACGGCGTCGACGGCACCGACTTTCAGTGCGTCTTCGGCACGGTTTTCCTTGCCGGCGGCAATCCACTCGATGGCGTTGTCGGCACCAATGATGCGCGGCAGGCGCACGGTGCCGCCGAAGCCTGGGTAGATGCCCAGCTTGACTTCGGGCAGGCCGATCTTGGCGGTGGCCGCCATGACGCGGAAGTCCGCCGCCAGGCACATTTCCAGGCCGCCGCCCAGCGCGATGCCATTGATCGCGGCAACGGTGGGTACGTTGAGGTCTTCGAAATCGCTGAAAATCTTGTTGGCTTCGAGGTTGCCAGCCACCAGCTCGGCATCGGGCAGCTTGAAGTTGTCGACGAATTCGGTGATGTCAGCGCCGACGATAAACACGTCCTTGCCGCTGGAGACGATCACGCCTTTGATCGATGCATCAGCCTTGATGGTGTCTACGGCCTGACGCAGTTCGTTCAGGGTTAGACGGTTGAACTTGTTGACGGACTCACCCTTGAGGTCGAACTTCAGTTCGACGATGCCACTTTCAAGAGCCTTAACCGTGATGGCTTTACCTTCGTAAATCATCAACTGATCTCCACGATATGGAAGCTGAACAGTACACATTGGACGCTGGCCTATGCTTGGACATTGATAATTTCGTCAATGCTCAGGCCAATCCGCCAGGCACACCCGCCAATGCGATAGTCGGGTTTCTGTATGAGCGGTCTGACAGACAAACGCTCAATTCATACGCCCGTTTGATTTGGGTACGCCACCTTCATCCAATTCCGAGCAATTGTCAATCGCTCGAAAGGCTAGGAAAAACGCGACTTTCCAGTCATTTCAGAACCCCGGGGCCAGGCCCGCGATTCGTCAATATTCGACTATTCGCGAAATCAATAATGAAAAAGATAGGGAAAACCGCTGTACAGAACCGGATATGCCGCTAGGCTAGCGACAACCGTAACGCGCCTGGATGAACATCCTACGCGGGAAACCCGGATTTACCGGCCTGCCTGGCCAACTCCAGCCCGATGATGCTTTCGGGCTTTTTATTGCCTGGGTTTTGACACACAGGCATCAGGCCAGGGCCTTGAGCAATGTATCAATGGCCAGCAGGTCGCTCGCCTCGCCCTTCTCGCCCCAGTAAAGGGCGATCATTTGCTTGTCGGCCTCGACCTTGTAGACATTCGCCGGCAGCGTTGCAAAATGCGGCAACAACTTCTCATCCACACATACTTCGCGCCACTGATTGACCCACACGCCCGGCTCCAGCTGCCAGTAGCTCCAAACGGCCGGCATACTGCCGCGCCGGGGTCGGCAGTACTGCGCACAGGGGCTCGGCGGCTCTTGCTTGAGCCAGTGCGGCCATTCCTGGGGCGCCAGTTGCATGGCCAGGCCGATGCGGCGTGCCTCCATGCGCAGGGCCATGCGCCCGCTCTGATGGCGCGATGGGCGCAGCCATGCCAGGGGGCTCAGAACCACGACAAGGATTGACACCACTATCCAGACCGTCATATGTGTACTCCCGATTTTTCTGATGAGCGGATTTGACCTGACGCAACCCTATCCGCTTGAAAGCAGCCATACTGAATCTATTGCAGTCCCCTGGAGGAACGCCCCATGTCCTACGAACATATTCTGGTCGCCGTAGACCTGACCGAAGAGTGCGATCCAGTGATCAAGCGCGCCCGAGCGTTTGCCGTTGCCAGTGGCGCAAAACTGTCACTGGTGCATATCGTCGAGCCCATGGCCATGGCCTTTGGCGGCGACGTGCCCATGGACCTCTCCCAACTGCAGCAACAACAGTTCGACCAGGCCAAGGAGCGCCTTGACCGCCTGATCGTCAAATACCCCGAAGTGACCAAGGAAAACTCCCACCTCACCTACGGCCAACCGCGCCAGGAAATCCACCACCTGGCCAAGGAGCAGCATTGCGACCTGATCGTGGTCGGCAGCCATGGCCGTCATGGTTTGGCGTTGCTGCTGGGTTCTACTGCCAATGATGTGCTGCACGGTGCGCCGTGCGATGTATTGGCCGTCAGGCTGGTAAAAACCTCTTAAGGCCACATTTGAACCGCATTTCATATGAAAAAGCCCGGCGCCCATATTAGGGCGCCGGGCTTTTTTATTGCACGAAGGTCACTCAGGCATCCAGCTCGGCCCAACGCTCGACCAGCACTTCCAGCTCCTGGTTCAACGTCTCCAGGGAGGCGATGACCTTGGCGGTTTCCGCCGCCGGGCGCAGGTAGAAACCTGCGTCAGCCATTTCCGCTTCTACCGCGGCGATCTGCTGTTCCTTGGCGTCGATATCACCCGGCAAGGCTTCCAGCTCACGCTGCAGCTTGTAGCTGAGTTTCTTCTTGGTCGCCGGTGCCGCTTCCTGGGCCGGTGCAGCCGCTTCCACCGGAGCCACCACAGCCGAGGCCAGGTCAGCCTTGCCGGACTTGCTCTCGGTCACGCCCAACAGACGCGGCGAGCCGCCCTGACGCAGCCAGTCCTGGTAACCACCGACGTATTCGCGCACCTTGCCTTCACCTTCGAAGACCAGGGTGCTGGTGACCACGTTGTCGAGGAATGCCCGGTCGTGGCTGACCATCAGCACAGTGCCGTTGAAGGTCAGCAGGACCTCTTCCAGCAGCTCGAGGGTTTCCACGTCGAGATCGTTGGTCGGTTCGTCGAGCACCAGCAGGTTGGCCGGCTTGCTGAACAGCTTGGCCAGCAGCAGGCGCGCACGCTCGCCACCGGACAAGGCCTTCACGGGTGTACGCGCACGCTGCGGGCTGAACAGGAAGTCGCCCAGGTAGCTGAGTACGTGGCGGCTCTGGCCGTCGATATCGATAAAGTCGCGGCCTTCGGCGACGTTGTCGATCACGGTCTTTTCCAGGTCCAACTGATGGCGCAACTGGTCGAAGTAGGCCACGTCGATGCGCGTGCCCTCTTCTACCGTGCCGCTGGTCGGCTGCAGACCATTGAGCATCAGCTTGAGCAAGGTGGTCTTGCCGGTACCGTTGGCACCCAACAGGCCGATACGGTCGCCGCGTTGCAGGACCATGGAGAAGTCCTTGATCAGGAACGGGCCATCCGGATGATGGAAGCTGACGTTCTCCAGCACCATGACCTGCTTGCCCGACTTATCGGCGGTATCCAGCTGGATATTGGCCTTGCCGGTGCGCTCGCGACGTTCGCTGCGCTCTACGCGCAGGGCCTTGAGGGCACGCACGCGGCCTTCGTTACGGGTGCGACGCGCCTTGATGCCCTGGCGGATCCAGACTTCTTCCTGGGCCAGTTTCTTGTCGAACAGCGCGTTGGCGGTTTCTTCGGCAGCCAGCGTCGCCTCTTTGTGCACCAGGAAGCTGGCGTAATCGCCGTTCCAGTCGATCAGGCCACCACGGTCCAGCTCGAGGATCCGCGTGGCGAGGTTTTGCAGGAAGGAACGGTCATGCGTGATGAACAGCACGGCGCCCTGGAAATCCTTGAGGGCTTCTTCCAGCCAGGCGATGGCGCCGATGTCCAGGTGGTTGGTTGGCTCGTCGAGCAGCAGCAGGTCCGGCTCGGACACCAGGGCCTGGGCCAGCAGCACACGACGACGCCAGCCGCCGGACAACTCGGCGAGGGTCTTGTCGGCCGGCAGTTGCAGGCGGCTCAGGGTGCTGTCGACCAGTTGCTGCAGGCGCCAGCCGTCACGGGCTTCGAGGTCCTGCTGAACGTGCATCAGCTTGTCCAGGTCGGCTTCGGTGACGCAGTTCTGGGCCAAGTGATGGTATTGCGCAAGCAACTCACCGACACCGTCCAGGCCTTCGGCAACCACGTCGAACACGGTCCGTCCGTCGGCCACCGGCAATTCCTGCGGCAATTCGCCAATCTTGAGGCCTGGGGCACGCCAGACGGAGCCGTCATCGGGCTTCTGGTCGCCCTTTACCAGCTTCATCATGCTGGACTTGCCGGTGCCGTTGCGGCCGATGATGCACACCCGCTCACCACGGGCGATCTGCCAGGACACCTTGTCCAACAACGGCATAGCGCCGAAAGCAAGGGACACATCGCTGAATTTGAGCAGGGTCATACGCTTCTCCAAAAACTGGGCGCGCATTCTACCTGACTTGAGGGTGGGATGCGGCCAGCATTTTCGCTACCGACACGTTCTGTAGGACATTTCCGGAGAACTTGAACGAACCACCCGGCAAAGCTTTCGCCGGCCGCTGGCAAAAGGCTAAGCTAGGGGCAATCAGTGTCGGCGGTGCCGGTGCTAGTCGTGATTTCTCTGCACGGACGTCTCATGCGCAGTCGCCTTTTCAACTTTTTATCTTGCCTGCTTCTTTCCGCCACCGCCGTTCAATCCGCCCAGGCCGTGGACCTCACCACCCAACGTCAATATTACGATGAAGCCAAACGCGCCCTGGCCAAGGGCGATACCGGCCCCTACATGCAATACAGCCAGGCCCTGGCCGACTACCCGCTGACGCCCTACCTGGCCTACGACGAACTGACCGCCCGGTTGAAGACCGCCAGCAACGAGGAAATCGAACAATTCCTCGCCAAAAACGGCGACCTGCCCCAGGCCAACTGGATGAAGCTGCGCTGGTTGCGCTGGTTGGCCGACCGTGGCGACTGGCAGACCTTTGAAAAGTACTACGACCCCAAGCTTAATTTCGTCGAGCTGGACTGCCTGCACGGTCAGTTCCAACTGACCCACAACCTCAAGGCTGAAGGCTACAAGACCACCGAAAAACTGTGGATGACCGGCAAATCCCAGCCGGCCGCCTGCGATGCCACCTTCAGCCAATGGGCCGCCGACGGCCAACTGACTGAACAAAAAATCTGGGACCGCGCCAAACTCGCCGCCGAAGCACGCAATTACCCGCTGGCCAACAGCCTGGTAAAAACCCTGCCGACCCTGGGCGCCCAGGGCCGCCTGATGGTGGACGTGGCGCAAAAACCCGACATGCTCGGCGACCCGTCGCGCTTCCTGCCGGCCACCGAGGCGATGTCTGACGCCGTGGGCCTGGGCCTGCGCCGCCTGGCACGCCAGGATCCGGACAAGGCCATGGCCCTGCTCGACGGTTACGCCAGCAGCATGCACTTCTCCCGTGACGAAAAAGTGGCAATCGCCCGTGAAATCGGCCTGACCCTGGCCAAGCGCTTCGACCCGCGGGCGCTTGAGGTGATGACCAAGTACGACCCCGAGTTGCGCGACAACACGGTGTCCGAATGGCGCCTGCGCCTGCTGTTGCGCCTGGCCCGCTGGGAAGATGCCTACCAACTGACGCGCAAACTCCCGCAGGATTTGGCCACCACCAACCGCTGGCGCTACTGGCAGGCCCGCAGCCTGGAACTGGCCGAGCCGAAAAACCCGCAAGCCCTGGTGCTGTACAAGAATCTCGCGCAGGAACGGGACTTCTATGGCTTCCTGGCCGCCGATCGCTCCAAGGCGCCGTACCAGTTGAAGAACAAGCCGCTGCTGATGAGCCAGGCGCTGGTCAACAAAGTGCGTAACACCCCGGGCGTGCGCCGTGCCCTTGAGTTCTACGCCCGTGGCCAGATCGTGGATGGTCGTCGCGAGTGGTACCACGTCAGCCGCCACTTCAACCGTGACGAAATGGTCGCCCAGGCCAAGCTGGCCTACGACATGAAGTGGTACTTCCCGGCGATCCGCACCATCAGCCAGGCCCAGTACTGGGATGACCTGGATATCCGCTTCCCGATGGCCCACCGCGACACCCTGGTGCGCGAAGCCAAGGTCCGTGGCCTGCATTCCAGCTGGGTATTCGCCATCACCCGCCAGGAAAGCGCCTTCATGGACGACGCCCGCTCCGGCGTCGGCGCCAGCGGCCTGATGCAACTGATGCCCGGCACCGCCAAGGACACCGCGCGCAAGTTCAGCATCCCCCTGGCCTCACCCGCCCAGGTGCTGGACCCGGACAAAAACATCCAGCTCGGCGCGGCTTACCTGAGCCAGGTGCACAGTCAGTTCAACGGCAACCGTGTCCTCGCCTCCGCCGCCTACAACGCCGGCCCCGGCCGCGTACGCCAATGGCTGCGCGGCGCCGACCACCTGAGCTTCGACGTCTGGGTGGAAAGCATCCCGTTCGACGAAACCCGCCAGTATGTGCAGAACGTGTTGTCTTATTCGGTGATCTACGGGCAGAAGCTCAACTCACCACAGCCGTTGGTGGATTGGCATGAGCGCTACTTTGATGATCAATAAGGTTTGAAGCAGAAATGAAAATGCCCGCATTGAGAGATGCGGGCATTTTTTATCGGCACCGAAACTCAGTGTTCGCTGCTCTCCTCAACCCCATCACTGAACTGCAACGCCGCCAATCGCGCATATAACGGATTGCTCGCAATCAACTGCTGATGCGTGCCCACCGCCACCAGCCTGCCCTGATCCATCACCGCGATGCGGTCAGCGTTCTTCACCGTCGCCAGTCGATGGGCGATAACCAGCGTGGTACGCCCTTGCATCAATTGCGGCAACGCTTGCTGGATCAGGTGTTCACTCTGGGCATCCAGGGCACTGGTGGCTTCGTCCAGCAGCAGGATCGGCGCGTCCACCAGCAACGCACGGGCAATCGCCAAGCGTTGGCGCTGGCCGCCGGAGAGGCCCATGCCGCCGTCGCCGAGGTGGGTCTGGTAGCCGTCGGGCATTTGCAGGATGAAATCGTGGGCGTGGGCGATGCGGGCAGCGGCTTCGACTTGCTCGCGGGTAGCGGTGGGGTTGCCGTAGCGGATGTTCTCTTCGACGCTGCCGAAGAACAGCGCCGGGCTCTGGGACACCAGGGCGAAGTGGCGACGCAGGTCCAGGGGGTCGAGATCGGTCAGCGCTTGGCCTTCAATCAGGATGCGGCCTTGCTGAGGATCGTAGAAACGCAGCAGCAGGTCGAAAAGCGTCGACTTGCCCGCGCCGGACGGCCCCACCAGTGCCAGGGTTTCGCCGGGGTTGATGCTCAGGTTCAGGCCGTCGATGGCGTAGCTGTCCGGTCGTGAAGGGTAGGAAAAGCGCAGGTCCTGCAGCTCCATGCGCCCGCTGACCCGCTCGGGCAACTGCACGCTGCCCGTGGCCGGCGCCTGGATCTCGTTGCTCGACTGCAACAGCTCACCAATGCGCTCCGCTGCACCGGCGGCACGTTGCAGTTCACCGAGGACTTCGCTCAGGGTACCGACGGCGCTGCCGACGATCAGGCTGTAGAACACGAACGCAGCCAGCTCGCCGCCGGAAATGCGCCCGCTGATCACATCCATTCCTCCGACCCAGAGCATCACGCCCACCGCACCCAGCACCAGCATGATCACCAGGGTGATCAACCAGGCGCGCTGGGCGATGCGTTTGCGGGCGGTGGTGAACGCCTCTTCCACGGTCACGGCAAAGCGTTGCTCGTCCTGGACCTGGTGGTTATAGGCTTGCACGGTCTTGATCTGGCCGAGGGTTTCGGACACGTAGCTGCCCACATCGGCGATACGGTCCTGGCTCAGGCGCGACAGGCTGCGTACGCGACGGCCGAAGATCAGGATCGGCGCCAGCACCAGCGGCAGCGCCACCACCACGATGCTGGTGAGCTTGGGGTTGGTGATGAACAACAGCACGATGCCGCCGATCACCATCAAGGCATTGCGCAGGAACAGCGACAACGACGAGCCGATCACCGATTGCAGCAGTGTGGTGTCGGTGGTCAACCGCGATTGGATTTCCGAGCTGCGGTTGTTCTCGTAGAAACCTGGATGCAGGTAGATCAGGTGGTTGAAGACCTGCCGGCGAATGTCCGCCACCACCCGCTCACCGATCCACGACACCAGGTAAAACCGCGCAAACGTGCCCACGGCCAAGCCCAGCACCAGGACCATGAACAGGCCGATGGACTGGTTGAGCAGGTGCGGCGACTGGGTCATGAAGCCCTGGTCCACCAGCAGGCGAATGCCCTGCCCCATGGACAAGGTGATGCCCGCAGTGACGATCAGCGCGACCAGGGCACCGAGGGCCTGCCAGCGGTAGGGCGCGATGAAGCGGCTGGCCAGGCGAATTGCACGGCGTTGACGGACTGAGAGCATGGAGGGCATCACCTGATCGGAAAGGGTTGGTACCTGCCTGCTTACATGGGGGGAACTTGCGCGAATAACAATGAGTCAGGTTAATTATGCCCGCCGATGCTGGCCCCTAGAGGCTATCGGTCTAACGCCCGGCTGGAAATCCACAGCGGTTTCTGGTGGACTGGATGTTCGAACCGGTGATCTCGTAAGGAGTTGTAACAGCGCGGTCACTCGGGGGCTATACAGTAGGTACACAACCTGATGAGGAGACAGGCCATGACCTTGCAAAACAGCAGCGATGCCAAGATTGAAGTGATCCGCCAACCGCAGCACTTGCCTTGCTCCGTGATCGACGCCCAGGGCCGCGAAGTGCAGATTACCGAAGAGATGATCCAGCAGGCGTGCCGCGAGCTGGAACAGCGACTGGTCAAGCCTGCCCAGCAAGGCTGAAGGGCCTACGCTCTTTCAAACCCGGCCCAGGTGGCCGGGTTTTTTGTTCGGTGTTTAAACGGTTGCCGCGCCCAATGCGGACACGATGCGCGCCAACACCGCTGACTCCCCATTCACAATGCGCACCTTCAAGCCGTCGATTTCACGACGCTCCGGATAATGCTTGCGCAGCACGTCGAACGCCTTGCGTTGTTCTTCGACGGTACCTACCAGGCTGCGGCGGAAATCCGCATCATCACGGCGCGGGTCGTACACGCTGCGGCACAACGTCGCCAGCGCCCAGGCGGGGTCGGTCGATGCGTTCAAGTGCACCTCGGCCAGCCACGGTTGCGGTAACAAGTCGCCCAGCTGAATGCTCGGCCCCTGGCCCAGGTGCGAGCAGAACGCCTGATAGATCTGCGCCGTACCGCGCTGCTTGCCATCAAGGCTGTAGCCGGCGATGTGCGGGGTGGCCAACACACACAGGTCGGCCAGGTCGACGTCCACCTCGGGCTCGCCTTCCCACACGTCCAGCACCGCTTGCAGGTCTTCACGCGCCAGCAGCACGTCGCGCAGGGCCGCGTTGTCCACCACCGGGCCACGGCTGGCGTTGATCAGCCAGGTGCCGGGCTTGAGGCGGCTGAGCCGATCGCGATCAAACAGGTGCCAGGTGGAACCATTGCCGGATTTGGTCAACGGCGTGTGCAGGCTGATCACATCGCATTGCTCGATGATCTGCTCGAGGCTGACGTAATCGCCGTCTTCGGCGATCTGGCGCGGCGGGTCGCAGACCAGCACGTTCCAGCCCAGGCCCTTGAGCACTTCGACCAGGCGCCCGCCCACTTCACCGGCGCCGACGACGCCATAGGTACGCTGGTTGAGGTCGGCGCCTTCGATCTCGGCCAGGGTTTGCAGGCTGCCCAGCACATAGTCCACCACGCCCCGCGCATTGCAGCCGGGAGCGCTGGACCACTGGATACCGGCCTGCTTGAAGTAATCGAGGTCGAGGTGGTCGGTGCCGATGGTGCAGGTGCCGACAAAACGCACCTTCGTGCCGTCCAACAGGGCGCGGTTGACGTTGGTCACCGAGCGCACCAGCAGCACATCGGCCTGTTCGACGGTGGCGCGGTCGATGGAACGACCGGACACTCGGCGAATCTCGCCAAATCCTTGGAAGAACTCATCGAGCAGCGGGATATTTTCGTCGGCAACAATCAGCATGGCAGGCTCCTTTGGCGGATCAGCAGTGTACAGGGATGCGATCTTCAATGTGGGAGGGGGCTGGCAGGTCGCTTACAAATCCCTAACACAGGTTTTTTCCTGACCGTTACGTCAAGGCGTAGAATCCGCGGCCTTGCACCCTCTTGACTGGACTTGCGTACGTGAACACTGCCACTGCCCCCCTCACCCGCCCCGCCCGCATCAGCCGGGAAGTGGGTGGCCTGCTGACGCTCGCGCTGCCGATCATGATCGGCCAACTGGCAACCACGGCCATGAGCTTCGTCGATGCGGTGATGGCCGGGCGCGTCAGCCCCCAGGACCTGGCGGCGGTGGGCCTGGGCAACTCGATCTGGATTCCGGTGTACCTGCTGATGACCGGTACGCTGCTGGCCACCACGCCGAAAGTCGCCCAGCGCTACGGTGCGGGCCACTACGGCGAAATCGGGCCATTGGTGCGTCAGTCACTGTGGCTGGCGGTGGTGGTCGGCATCATCGGCGCGCTGCTGTTGCTCTGCGCCGAGCCAATCCTGCATGCCATGAAGGTCGAGCCGGACCTTATCGCCCCCACCATGGGCTACCTGCATGGCATCGCCGCCGGGATGCCGGCCATCGCCCTCTACTACGTGCTGCGCTGTTTCAGTGATGGCCTGGGCCGCACCCTGCCCAGCATGGCCATGGGCCTGTGCGGGTTGGCGCTGAATATTCCGTTGAACTACATCTTCATCTACGGTCACCTGGGCGTGCCGGCCATGGGCGGCGTGGGCTGCGGCTGGGCCACGGCCATTGCGATGTGGGTGATGATGCTCGGCATGGCCGCCTGGACCCGCTGGGGGGCCGCCTACCAGAGCAGTGAACTGTTCAAGCGCTTCGACTGGCCGCAGTGGTCGGTGATCAAGCGCGTACTGGGGATTGGCCTGCCGATCGGCATCGCGATCTTTGCCGAATCGAGCATCTTTGCCGTCATCGCCCTGCTGCTCGGCAGCCTGGGCGCCACGGTTGTGTCGGGGCACCAGATCGCGCTGAACGTCAGCTCACTGGTGTTCATGATCCCTTATTCCCTGAGCATGGCCGTCACCGTGCGCGTCGGCCAGGCCCTGGGGCGTGGCGAGGCGCGTGAAGCACGCTTCGCCGCCGGGGTCGGCATGGGCACGGCGCTGGCGTACGCCTGCCTGTCCTGCAGCCTGATGCTGGTGTTTCGCGAGCAGATTGCGGCGATCTACACCCCGGACCCCATCGTCATCCACCTGGCCTCGACGCTGATCGTGTTTTCAGCGCTGTTCCAGTTCAGTGACTCGATCCAGGTCACCGCCGCCGGCGCCCTGCGTGGCTACCAGGACACTCGTGTCACCATGGTGCTGACCCTGTTTGCCTATTGGGGCGTGGGGCTGCCGGTGGGGTACGCCCTGGGGCTGAGCAACTGGCTGGGCGAACCCAGCGGCCCGAGCGGTTTATGGCAAGGGCTGATCGTGGGCTTGAGCTGTGCGGCGGGGATGCTGCTGGTGCGCCTGGCGCGCAGTGCACGCCGGCGCATTCGCCTGGAGAAGGCGCGGGGTTAGTCGGCCTTTTTACGGATCCAGTACAGGTACGTACCGGCCTGCTCCTGTTGATCCACCAGTTCATGGTCAAGGAACACGCAGAACTTGGGGATATCGCGGCGCGTCGACGGGTCGGTCGCGATCACCTTGAGCAAGCCGCCGGGCGGCAGGTCGCGGATGTGCTGGTGCAGCATCATCACCGGCTCAGGGCAGTTGAGGCCCGTTGCGTCGAGGGTGCCATCCACGGCGGTGTCGAAAATATCGCTCATTGTCTACTCCTGGAACCGGCGCTCAGTTTAGCGGGCCTTGGTTTTCTTCACATCCACCAGCCGACGCAGGTGGCAGGTCACTTCTTCACGGTCGTGATACAGCTGCTTGCAGCCGATCTCTACCCGAATACCGCGCGCCTTGAAGCCGTCTTCGATACGCTCCAGCAGGCGCTTGACCTCGGCGTAACGCTGCTTCATCGGCAACTTCAGGTTCACCACCGCCTCGCGGCAATGCCCTTCGCCGATCCAGGTCTCCAGCAATGCCGCGTTGCGCGCCGGCTTTTCGACGATGTCGCAGACCATCCAGTCCACCGGCTGCTTGGGCACGAAGGTAAAGCCGTCGGCCATCAGGTGCTGCACCAGGCCGGTGTCCATCAGGCTTTCGGCCATGGGGCCGTTGTCGATGGCGGTCACCAGCATGCCACGGTTGACCAGCTGCCAGGTCCAGCCGCCAGGGGCCGCACCCAGATCGACACCGGTCATGTCGCCATGCAGGCGCTCGTCCCATTGGTCGCGGGGGATAAAGTGGTGCCAGGCCTCTTCCAGCTTCAGGGTCGAGCGGCTGGGCGCGTCCCGGGGGAATTTCAAGCGCGGGATGCCCATCGGCCACATCGCCGAGTTATTCGACTCGGCCAGGCCCATGAACACTTCGCGGCCGCTTTTGAAGGTCAGCAGCAGGCGCGGCTTGCTCGGGTCGTCCACCAGCTTGCCGGCGTTCAACAAGGCTTTGCGCAGGTGCACTTCGAATTTCTTGCAGAAGTTCGAGAGTTCCTTGCCGTCGTTGGTGTCGACCATCTCCAGCCACAGGCTGCCGCACACCGGGAATTCACGCAGGTGGGCGAGGATCACGCTGATACGGTCGGTTTCCGGCAGGTCGATAAACACCCCGCGCGCCCACTGCCGCGGGAAGATCAGCTCGGCAAAGCGTTGGCCGTGCATCAGGCGCTGGGCGCCGTCTTCTTCGGTGCAGACAAATTCGGCGCAGGCGCTGCCGGTCTTGGCCTTGGCGTAGCCGGAAACGTTCAGGCGCGTGGCGTGTTCCGCGATCTCGGAACAGACTTCGCCCTCAAAACCCGGGCGGCAGTGCATAAAAAGGGTGTTCATCGACTCTCCTGGTGACTCAACTGACGTTGCGCTATCGCAATGCCTGTCATGAAAACGCGCGCATAATAGCCGAGTTCGGAACCTTGGTTCTGTCCATAGAGTCCAGTAATTAGCCAGCTACTGAAAACAGCGCTAGTTTGAAAGCTCTGTTCGTCCCGTCAGGTCCGTAGCCGTGCGGACCATAAGGAGTCATGTAATGTCATCCCTTGATAGCCTGAGTACCCTTAAAACTTTAGAAATCGACGACAAGACCTACCACTATTTCAGCCTGCCCGAAGCCGCCAAGCGCCTGGGTGACCTGGATAAGCTGCCGATGTCCCTCAAGGTGCTGCTGGAGAACCTGCTGCGCTGGGAGGACAACAAGACCGTCACCGGCGCCGACCTCAAGGCCATTGCCGCCTGGCTCAAAGAGCGCCAGTCCGACCGTGAGATCCAGTATCGCCCCGCCCGCGTGCTGATGCAGGACTTTACCGGCGTACCCGCCGTGGTCGACCTGGCCGCCATGCGCGCCGCCGTGGCCAAGGCCGGTGGCGACCCGCAGCGCATCAACCCACTCTCGCCGGTGGACCTGGTGATCGACCACTCGGTGATGGTCGACAAGTTCGGCAACGCCGACGCCTTCGGGCAGAACGTCGACATCGAAATGCAGCGCAACGGCGAACGCTACGCCTTCCTGCGCTGGGGCCAGAGCGCCTTCGACAACTTCAGCGTGGTACCGCCGGGCACCGGCATCTGCCACCAGGTCAACCTCGAATACCTGGGCCGCACCGTGTGGACCAAGGACGAGGACGGTCGCACCTACGCCTTCCCCGACACCCTGGTGGGCACCGACTCCCACACCACCATGATCAACGGCCTCGGCGTGCTCGGCTGGGGCGTGGGCGGGATCGAAGCAGAAGCGGCGATGCTCGGCCAACCGGTGTCGATGCTGATCCCGGAAGTGATCGGCTTCAAGCTCACCGGCAAATTGAAAGAAGGCATCACCGCCACCGACCTGGTGCTGACCGTCACCCAGATGCTGCGTAAAAAAGGCGTGGTGGGTAAGTTCGTCGAGTTCTACGGCGACGGCCTGGCCGACCTGCCCCTGGCGGACCGCGCGACCATCGCCAACATGGCCCCGGAATACGGCGCCACCTGTGGCTTTTTCCCGGTAGATGAGGTGACGCTGGACTACCTGCGCCTGTCCGGTCGCCCGGCTGCCACCGTGAAGCTGGTCGAGGCCTACACCAAGGCCCAGGGCCTGTGGCGCCACGCTGGCCAGGAGCCGGTGTTCACCGACAGCCTGGCCCTCGACATGGGCAGCGTCGAAGCCAGCCTCGCCGGGCCGAAACGCCCACAGGACCGCGTGTCCCTGCCCAATGTCGGCCAGGCGTTCAGCGACTTCCTCGACCTGCAGTTCAAACCCACCACCAAGGAAGAAGGCCGCCTGGAAAGTGAAGGCGGCGGCGGTGTGGCCGTGGGCAACGCCGACCTGGTGGGCGAAACCGACTATGAATACGAAGGCCAGACCTATCGCCTGAAAAACGGCGCCGTGGTGATCGCCGCCATCACCTCCTGCACCAACACGTCCAACCCCAGCGTGATGATGGCCGCCGGGCTGGTGGCGAAAAAAGCCGTGGAGAAAGGCCTCACGCGCAAACCCTGGGTGAAGACCTCCCTGGCGCCCGGTTCCAAAGTGGTCACCGACTACTACAAGGCCGCGGGCCTCACCCAGTATCTGGATAAAATTGGCTTCGACCTCGTGGGCTATGGCTGCACCACCTGCATCGGCAACTCCGGCCCGTTGCCCGAGCCGATTGAAAAAGCCATCCAGAAGGCCGACCTCGCCGTAGCCTCGGTGCTGTCCGGCAACCGCAACTTCGAAGGCCGCGTGCACCCATTAGTGAAAACCAACTGGCTGGCCTCGCCGCCGCTGGTGGTGGCTTACGCCTTGGCGGGGACCGTACGCATCGATATCAGCAGCGAACCGCTGGGTAACGATCAACAGGGTAATCCGGTGTATTTGAAGGACATCTGGCCGAGCAGCCAGGAGATCGCCGACGCCGTTGCGCAGGTCAGCACCGGCATGTTCCACAAGGAATACGCCGAGGTGTTTGCCGGTGACGAACAGTGGCAAGCCATTGAAGTGCCTCAGGCCGCGACCTACGTGTGGCAGAAAGACTCCACCTACATCCAGCACCCGCCGTTTTTCGACGACATCGCCGGGCCTCTGCCGGTGATCAAAGACGTCAAGGGCGCCCACGTACTGGCGTTGCTGGGGGACTCGGTGACCACCGACCACATTTCCCCCGCCGGCAACATCAAGACCGACAGCCCCGCCGGCCGCTACCTGCGCGAGCAAGGCGTGGAGCCGCGTGACTTCAACTCCTACGGCTCACGCCGGGGCAACCATGAAGTGATGATGCGCGGCACCTTCGCCAATATCCGCATTCGCAACGAAATGCTTGGCGGCGAGGAAGGCGGCAATACGCTGTACATCCCCACCGGCGAGAAAATGCCGATCTACGATGCGGCCATGAAGTACCAGGCCTCGGGCACACCGCTGGTGGTGATCGCCGGCCAGGAATACGGCACCGGCTCCAGCCGCGACTGGGCCGCCAAGGGCACCAACCTGTTGGGGGTCAAGGCGGTGATCGCCGAGAGTTTCGAGCGGATTCACCGTTCCAACCTGGTGGGCATGGGCGTGCTGCCGCTGCAGTTCAAGCTGGATCAGAACCGCAAGGCGTTGAAGCTTACGGGCAAGGAGAAGATCGATATCCTCGGCCTGACCGAGGTAGAGATCGTGCCGCGGATGAACCTGACGCTGGTGATTACCCGCGAGGACGGCAGCAGCGAGAAGGTCGAGGTGCTGTGCCGGATCGATACCTTGAATGAAGTGGAGTACTTCAAGTCGGGGGGGATTCTGCACTATGTGCTGCGGCAGTTGATTGCCTCTTAAGAACACAGGAGATCAAATGTGGGAGGGGGCTTGCCCCGGTACAAACCGGGGACATCGTTTACATTTCTAACCGGGGACATGGTTTACAGGCTAATACGCATGATCAGGAGGTAACTGATCATGCCCTGGAACCAAGAGTCCCCCATGAATCAAAGAATCAAGCTGGTAGCTGATTGGCTTTCTGGCAACTTCACTAAAAGCCAGTTGGCACGCCGCTTTGACGTTAGCCGACCTACCGTCGATAAGTGGATTGCCCGGCACGACGGCGATTTGAGGTCTTTATCCGAACTGTCCCGGCGACCTCACAACAGCCCAAATAAAACCGACGACGAGATTTTGGCCCGTGTAGTCGCGATGAAGGA
>NZ_FMUC01000014.1:0-163202 GCF_900100935.1 Pseudomonas sp. NFACC25 | reverse complement strand
GAAAAAACCCGCTTTCGCGGGTTTGATCTGAATTTGGTGCCCAGGAGAAGACTCGAACTTCCACGACCTTGCGATCACCAGCACCTGAAGCTGGCGTGTCTACCAATTTCACCACCTGGGCAGCATCAACAACGTTGCCGTCGTCGATGGCGCGCACTATACGGAGCGGTTTTTTAACTGTAAACCCCTGCTATGAAAAAAACCTGGGAAATTTCGCCAATGGTCGTGCAAGGTGCGCGGCGAGGGCTGTAAAAGGCTTTTAAACGCTTGTTGATGCCTGAAATTTCCCGTTTCAATACGCGTATGCCAAACTAACCCGCATATAGACAAGGTGAAAAATCTCTAATGGCCGATTGGCAGTCCCTCGATCCCGAGGCCGCTCGTGAAGCGGAAAAATATGAAAACCCTATTCCTAGCCGCGAACTGATCCTGGCGCACCTCGCCGATCGGGGTTCGCCTGCTAGCCGTGAGCAGCTGGTCGAAGAGTTCGGTCTGACCACCGAAGACCAGCTCGAAGCCCTGCGCCGCCGCCTGCGTGCCATGGAGCGCGATGCTCAACTGATCTACACCCGCCGTGGCACCTATGCACCCGTGGATAAGCTCGACCTGATCCTCGGCCGCATTGCCGGCCACCGTGACGGCTTCGGCTTCCTGATCCCGGATGACGGCAGTGACGACCTGTTCATGAGCCCGGCGCAGATGCGCCTGGTGTTCGATGGCGACCGTGCCCTGGCGCGGGTTTCCGGCCTGGATCGTCGCGGTCGCCGTGAAGGCGTGATTGTCGAGGTGGTGTCCCGTGCCCACGAGTCCATCGTCGGCCGCTACTTCGAAGAAGGCGGTATCGGCTTTGTTGTGCCGGATAACCCGAAGGTCCAGCAGGAAGTGCTGATCACCCCGGGCCGCAATGGCGCTGCCAAGGTCGGCCAGTTCGTCGAGGTGAAAATCACCCACTGGCCGACTGCGCGCTTCCAGCCCCAGGGCGATATTGTTGAAGTGGTCGGCAACTACATGGCGCCGGGCATGGAGATCGACGTCGCGCTGCGCACCTACGACATTCCTCACGTCTGGCCTGAGGCTGTGCTCAAGGAAGCCGCCAAGCTCAAGCCGGAAGTCGAAGAGAAGGACAAGGAAAAACGCATCGACCTGCGCCATCTGCCGTTTGTCACGATTGACGGTGAAGATGCCCGCGACTTCGACGATGCGGTCTACTGCGAAGCCAAGCCCGGCAAGCTGCGCCTGTTCTCCGGTGGCTGGAAGTTGTTCGTCGCGATTGCCGACGTCTCCAGCTATGTGAAGATCGGTTCGGCCCTGGATAACGAGGCCCAGGTACGCGGCAACTCCGTGTATTTCCCTGAGCGCGTGATCCCGATGCTGCCCGAGCAGCTGTCCAACGGCCTGTGCTCCCTGAACCCGAAAGTCGACCGTTTGGCCATGGTCTGCGAGATGACTATCTCGAAAACCGGCGAAATGACCGATTACCAGTTCTACGAAGCGGTGATCCACTCCCAGGCACGCCTGACCTACAACAAGGTCAGCACCATCCTGGAGCAGCCGAAAACCAGCGAAGCCAAGGCGTTGCGTGGTGAGTACGGGCATGTGGTGCCGCACCTCAAGCAGCTGTACGCGTTGTACAAAGTGTTGCTGGGTGCCCGTCATGTGCGTGGCGCGATCGATTTTGAAACCCAGGAAACCCGGATTGTCTTCGGTTCCGAGCGCAAGATCGCCGCGATCACCCCGACCACCCGTAACGATGCGCACAAGCTGATCGAGGAATGCATGCTGGCGGCCAACGTGGCCACCGCTGAATTCCTGAAAAAGCACGAAATCCCTGCGCTCTACCGTGTACACGATGGCCCGCCACCGGAGCGCCTGGAAAAACTGCGCGCGTTCCTCGGCGAGCTGGGCCTGTCCCTGCACAAAGGCAAGGACGGCCCGACGCCGAAGGACTACCAGGCACTGCTGGCCAGCATCAAGGACCGTCCGGATTACCACGTGATCCAGACCGTGATGCTGCGCTCCCTGAGCCAGGCGGTGTACAGCGCCGACAACCAGGGCCACTTCGGCCTGAATTACGAGGCGTACACCCACTTCACCTCGCCGATTCGCCGTTATCCGGACTTGCTCACGCACCGCGCAATCCGCAGCGTGATCCATTCCAAGCAGAACACCCCGCACGTCAAGCGTGCCGGTGCCATGACCATTCCGAAGGCGCGGATCTACCCGTACGACGAAGCGGCCCTGGAACAGCTGGGCGAGCAGTGCTCCATGAGCGAGCGCCGCGCCGACGAAGCCACCCGCGACGTGGTGAACTGGCTCAAGTGCGAGTTCATGAAGGACCGCGTGGGCGAGTCGTTCCCAGGCGTGATCACCGCCGTGACCGGCTTTGGCCTGTTCGTCGAGCTGACCGACATCTACGTCGAAGGCCTGGTGCACGTCACCGCCTTGCCGGGTGACTACTACCACTTCGACCCTGTGCACCACCGCCTGGCGGGCGAGCGTACCGGTCGCAGCTTCCGTTTGGGCGATACCGTGGAAGTGCAGGTCATGCGCGTCGATCTCGACGAGCGCAAGATCGACTTTGGCATGCCTGACAAGCCCGCCGAAGCGCCGGGCCGTAAAAAGCGTGGCAGCGAGACGACTTCGCCTGCAAGCAAAGGCAAAGGCACTCCCGCCAAAGCGGCAGTTGCAGAGCCCGCTCCAGCCAAGGCCGGGCGCCGTCCAGCAGCCAAGGACAAAGCCCCCGAGGCCTACCGCCCAAGCGACGCGGCGGCGAAAAACGCCGAACTGCGCAAAAGTCGTGAGTTGAAGCAGCAGTTGCTCAACGAAGCCAAAAGCGGTGGTAAAGCGGCGTCTGGGGGAAAGTCCCAAGGGGCGGAAAAGCCGTCGAGCAAGCCCAGTAAACACCGTAAAGGCCCGCCAAAAGCGGGTTCGGCCCCCGCGAAAAGCGGCGGGTCGCGCAAACCTAAGGCCAAGTCATGAGTCTGGAAAAAATCTACGGCGTCCACGCCGTAGAAGCACTGCTGCGTCACCATCCTAAGCGCGTCAAGCAAGTCTGGCTGGCCGAAGGTCGCAGCGAGCCGCGCGTACAGGCGTTGGTCGAGTTGGCCAGCCAAAACAAAGTCGCCATCGGCCAGGCCGAACGGCGTGAAATGGACGTGTGGGTCGAAGGCGTTCACCAGGGTGTGGTGGCGGACGTCAGTCCGAGCCAGGTCTGGGGCGAAGCGATGCTCGATGAGCTGCTCGACCGTACCGAAGGTGCACCGCTGCTGCTGGTGCTGGACGGCGTGACCGACCCGCACAACCTCGGCGCGTGCCTGCGCTCGGCGGATGCTGCGGGTGCGTTGGCGGTGATTGTGCCGAAGGACAAGTCGGCTACCTTGACGCCGGTGGTGCGTAAAGTCGCCTGTGGCGCGGCGGAAGTGATTCCGCTGGTGGCCGTGACCAACCTGGCGCGCACCCTGGAGAAACTCCAGCAGCGCGGCCTGTGGGTCGTGGGCACGGCGGGAGAGGCCGAGGTCAGCATTTATGACCAGGACCTCACCGGTCCGACCATCCTCATCATGGGGGCCGAAGGCAAGGGCATGCGTCGCCTGACCCGTGAACATTGCGATTATCTGGTGCACCTGCCGATGGCCGGTAGCGTCAGCAGCCTGAACGTGTCGGTTGCGACCGGTGTGTGCCTGTTTGAGGCCCAGCGTCAGCGTGGTGCCAAGGCCAAGGCGAAGAAGTAATTCCAAGCCTGGCGTAGAACCAACATGTGGGAGGGGACTGTCCCCTCCCACATTTGCTTTTGTGGTGCCTGGGCGATTGTTCAAATAATCACCAATCACCTTGCGCCCGTTCTTCCCCTTCTCTACAATTGCGCCCCTTGCCTTCCTGGCAGGCACCGATGTGCCTCCCTGCGGCAAGATCCATAAGTGTCATTCACTCCTTGTCTGACCGTTTTTGAGCGGCAGGCTACAACCCGTAAGGAGCATTCATGCGTCATTACGAAATCATCTTTTTGGTCCACCCGGATCAAAGCGAGCAAGTCGGCGGCATGGTTGAGCGTTACACCAAGCTGATCGAAGAAGACGGCGGCAAAATCCACCGTCTGGAAGATTGGGGTCGTCGTCAACTGGCCTACGCAATCAACAATGTTCACAAGGCTCACTACGTGATGCTGAACGTTGAGTGCACTGGCAAGGCCCTGGCCGAGCTGGAAGACAACTTCCGCTACAACGATGCAGTGATCCGTAACCTGGTCATCCGTCGCGAAGAAGCCGTTACCGGCCAATCCGAGATGCTCAAGGCTGAAGAAAACCGCAGTGAGCGCCGTGAGCGTCGCGACCGTCCTGAGCACGAAGGCGCTGATAGCGCTGATAGTGATGACAGCGACAGCAGCGATAACGCTGACGAGTAATCCACGGACCTTATTAAGGAGCCTATCAAATGGCACGTTTCTTCCGTCGTCGTAAGTTTTGCCGCTTCACCGCTGAAGAAGTGAAGGAGATCGACTACAAAGATCTCAACACTCTGAAAGCCTACGTATCCGAGACCGGCAAAATCGTTCCAAGCCGTATCACCGGTACCAAAGCACGTTATCAGCGTCAGCTGGCTACCGCTATCAAGCGCGCCCGCTTCCTGGCCCTGCTGGCCTACACCGACAGCCACGGCCGCTGAGACCGGGCAGTCGACAAGTAGTAAGGGATTGAATGCATGCGCGCCTTAGCTGAGTTCATCATGCGCGGTCGTGTGCAGGCCACTCTGGTAGTGGCTGGATGTGCAGTGTTGCCGTTGTTGTTCTGGTTGGGTGCCGCCGCGGGTTGCCTTGTGCTCCTGCGGCGCGGTTCGGACGCCTTGAGCGTCCTGGGTCTGGGGTTGTTGTCAGTGTTGGTGAGCTGGCATTTCCTGCAAGACCCGACAGCGCTTCTGGTGCTGTTGGGGAGTTGCAGCCTGGCGTTGGTTTTGCGCGCCGGGCATTCCTGGAATCGCGTGCTGCTGGTCAGCACGGCCGTGGGGTTGTTGTGTGCGGTGAGCCTGGGGACCGTCTTCGGTTCCTTCATCGAGTCGCTGGCGCAGACGTTTCAACACGTCTTGCCGCTGGTGATGGGTGAGTCTTACGAGAAGTTCTCGGCAGACCAGAAAGCAGCACTCGCTTCACTGGCAGTTCCGATGTTGATCATTTCGACAGCGGTTTCGGTGCAGGTCTTTAGTGTGTTGTGCCTGATTCTTGGGCGCTATTGGCAGGCGTTGTTGTATAACCCCGGCGGTTTCGGAAGCGAGTTTCGCGCAATCCGGATCCCCAAGCGCGTTGCGCTGTCACTGCTGGCCGTCATGTGCGTTGCCCCGTTTATCGGGTGGCACACCTTGATCCTGTTGCCGTTGTGCGGTGTGCCGCTGTTCTTCGCTGGCTTGTCCCTGATTCACGGGCTTGTCGCGCAGAAAAGACTGGCCAGTTTCTGGCTGGTGGGGATCTACGTCACCGTCCTGCCGCTCATGCACTTGATCGGTCCGTTACTCGTGGTCTTGGCCATTGTCGACAGCCTGATTGATTTTCGCGGACGTTCTGCGCCGAAAGACGCCGATAACGCGAACGGTGAAGGTTAAAAGTTAGAGGATTTTCACATGCAACTGATCCTTCTGGAAAAAGTCGCCAACCTGGGCAACCTGGGCGACAAAGTGAACGTTAAGGCCGGCTACGGTCGTAACTACCTGCTGCCATACGGCAAAGCCACCGCTGCAACCGCTGCCAACCTGGCTGCGTTTGAAGAGCGTCGTGCCGAGCTGGAAAAAGCAGCAGCAGACAAGAAAGCTTCGGCCGAAACTCGCGCTGCCCAACTGGCTGAGCTGGAAGTGACTATCACTGCCACCGCCGGTGACGAAGGCAAGCTGTTCGGTTCGATCGGCACCCACGACATCGCTGATGCACTGACCGCCTCCGGCGTTGAAGTGCAGAAGAGCGAAGTTCGTCTGCCGAACGGCACCATCCGCAACGTAGGTGAATTCGACGTAGCCGTGCACCTGCACGCCGAAGTTGAAGCCACCGTACGCGTTGTCGTGGTAGCAGCTTAAGTCGCACCTAACTGACTGGCACCTCGTGTGCCGGGCAGTTAACATCGGGCACGATCCTGTTTACAGGTCGTGCCTTTTGTTTTTCTACAATCCCCTAATTCCAAGTGGCCATGAACGATATTTCAGCTCCTGAGCAATACGATCTGCAAACCGCTGCCCTGAAGGTGCCGCCGCATTCCATCGAGGCCGAACAGGCCGTGCTCGGTGGCCTGATGCTGGACAACAACGCCTGGGAACGCGTGCTGGATCAAGTCTCGGACGGTGATTTCTATCGCCATGACCACCGCCTGATCTTCCGTGCCATCGCCAAGCTGGCCGACCAGAACTCCCCAATCGACGTGGTGACCCTGGCCGAGCAGTTGGACAAGGAAGGCCAGACCTCCCAGGTCGGTGGCCTGGGCTACCTGGGTGAGCTGGCAAAAAACACGCCGTCCGTCGCCAACATCAAGGCCTATGCCCAGATCGTTCGCGAGCGCGCCACCCTGCGCCAGTTGATCGGCATCAGCACCGAAATCGCCGACAGCGCCTTCAACCCCGAAGGCCGCACCGCCGCCGAAATCCTTGACGAAGCCGAGCGCCAGATCTTCCAGATCGCCGAAGCGCGCCCGAAAACCGGCGGCCCGGTCAGCGTCAACGACCTGTTGACCAAGGCCATCGACCGCATCGACACCTTGTTCAACACCGACAACGCCATCACCGGTATTTCCACCGGCTACACCGACCTCGACGAGAAGACCAGCGGCCTGCAGCCGTCCGACCTGATCATCGTCGCCGGCCGTCCATCCATGGGTAAGACCACCTTTGCGATGAACCTGGTGGAAAACGCCGTGTTGCGCAGCGACAAGACCGTCCTGGTGTACTCCCTCGAGATGCCAGGCGAATCGCTGATCATGCGTATGCTGTCGTCCCTCGGCCGTATCGACCAGACCAAGGTGCGTGCCGGTCGCCTGGAAGACGACGACTGGCCGCGCCTGACTTCGGCGGTCAACCTGCTCAACGACCGCAAGCTGTTTATCGATGACACCGCCGGTATCAGCCCGTCCGAGATGCGTGCACGTACGCGCCGCCTGGTACGTGAGCACGGTGACATCGCCCTGATCATGATCGACTACCTGCAATTGATGCAGATCCCGGGCTCCAGTGGCGATAACCGCACCAACGAAATTTCCGAAATCTCTCGGTCGCTCAAGGCCCTGGCCAAGGAATTCAACTGCCCGGTAGTCGCCCTGTCCCAGCTCAACCGCTCCCTGGAACAACGCCCCAACAAGCGCCCGGTGAACTCCGACTTGCGGGAATCCGGAGCGATCGAGCAGGATGCCGACGTGATCATGTTCGTGTACCGCGACGAGGTGTATCACCCCGAGACCGAGCACAAAGGCATTGCCGAGATCATTATCGGCAAGCAGCGTAACGGCCCGATCGGCTTTATCCGCCTGGCGTTCATCGGTAAATACACGCGCTTCGAGAACCTGGCGCCGGGCAGCTACAACTTCGACGACGACGAATAACCCGTCTGCTCAATTCCGACCATTACCGTCGGAATTGGTCAAAATTTGTGCTATATTCCGCGCCCGCGATTTTTCATCTCAACACCGGTCACCGTCATGCAAACAGCCAAGCCGTTATTTGACTATCCCAAGTACTGGGCCGAATGTTTCGGCCCTGCGCCATTCCTGCCGATGAGCAGGGAGGAGATGGATCAGCTTGGCTGGGATTCGTGCGACATCATCATCGTCACCGGTGATGCCTACGTGGACCACCCGTCGTTCGGCATGGCCATCATCGGCCGGCTGCTGGAGTCCCAGGGCTTCCGCGTCGGGATCATTGCGCAGCCGAACTGGCAGTCCAAAGACGACTTCATGAAACTGGGCGAGCCGAACCTGTTCTTCGGCGTCGCGGCCGGCAACATGGACTCGATGATCAACCGCTACACCGCCGACAAGAAAATCCGTTCCGATGACGCCTACACCCCAGGCGGCATGGCCGGCAAACGCCCGGACCGCGCCAGCCTGGTGTACAGCCAGCGTTGCAAGGAAGCCTACAAGAACGTGCCGATCGTACTCGGCGGCATCGAAGCATCCCTGCGCCGCATCGCCCACTACGACTACTGGCAGGACCGCGTGCGCAACTCGATCCTGATCGACGCCACCGCCGATATCCTGCTGTACGGCAACGCCGAGCGGGCCATCGTCGAAGTCGCCCAGCGCCTGTCGTGGGGCCACAAGATCGAAGACATTACCGATGTGCGCGGCACCGCGTTCATCCGTCGCGATACCCCAGCCGGCTGGTACGAAGTGGATTCCACACGTATCGACCGCCCGGGCAAGGTCGACAAGATCATCAACCCGTACGTCAACACCCAGGACACCCAGGCCTGCGCCATCGAGCAGGAAAAGGGGCCGGTCGATGATCCGGAAGAAGCCAAGGTCGTGCAGATCCTGGCCAGCCCGCGCATGACCCGCGACAAGACCGTGATCCGCCTGCCCTCGGTGGAAAAAGTCCGTGGCGACGCCGTGCTCTATGCCCACGCCAACCGCGTGCTGCACCTGGAAACCAACCCAGGCAACGCCCGCGCCCTGGTGCAGAAGCACGGCGAAGTGGACGTATGGTTCAACCCGCCGCCCATTCCGATGACCACCGAAGAAATGGACTACGTGTTCGGCATGCCGTACGCCCGTGTTCCGCACCCGGCGTACGGCAAGGAGAAAATCCCGGCCTACGACATGATCCGTTTCTCGGTGAACATCATGCGTGGCTGCTTCGGCGGCTGCACCTTCTGCTCGATCACCGAGCACGAAGGCCGGATCATCCAGAACCGTTCCGAAGAGTCGATCATTCGCGAAATCGAAGAGATCCGCGACAAGGTTCCAGGTTTCACCGGTGTGATCTCCGACCTCGGCGGCCCGACCGCGAACATGTACCGCATTGCCTGCAAGAGCCCGGAAATCGAATCCGCGTGCCGCAAGCCGTCGTGCGTGTTCCCCGGTATCTGCCCGAACCTGAACACCGACCACTCGTCGTTGATCCAGTTGTACCGCAGCGCCCGTGCATTGCCGGGGGTGAAGAAGATCCTGATCGCTTCCGGCCTGCGCTACGACCTCGCGGTCGAGTCGCCGGAATACGTCAAGGAGCTGGTCACCCACCACGTCGGTGGCTACCTCAAGATCGCCCCGGAACACACCGAGGAAGGTCCGCTCAACCAGATGATGAAGCCGGGCATCGGCAGCTATGACAAGTTCAAGCGCATGTTCGAGAAGTACACCAAGGAAGCGGGCAAGGAGCAGTACCTGATCCCGTACTTCATCGCCGCCCACCCGGGCACCACCGATGAAGACATGATGAACCTGGCCCTGTGGCTCAAGGGCAACGGCTTCCGCGCCGACCAGGTGCAGGCGTTCTACCCGTCGCCGATGGCCACCGCCACCGCGATGTATCACTCGGGCAAGAACCCACTGCGCAAGGTCACCTATAAGAGCGACGCGGTGACCATCGTCAAGAGCGAAGAGCAGCGCCGCCTGCACAAGGCGTTCCTGCGCTATCACGACCCGAAGGGCTGGCCGATGCTGCGTGAAGCGCTGACCCGCATGGGCCGTGCCGACCTGATCGGGCCGGGCAAGGACCAGCTGATCCCGCTGCACCAGCCGAGCACCGACAGCTACCAGAGCGCCCGTCGCAAGAACTCGACGCCGGCTGGCAGCCACAAGGTCGCCAAGGAAACCACCACCAGGATCCTTACCCAGCACACCGGCCTGCCGCCCCGTGGCAGTGACGGCAGCAACCCGTGGGACAAGCGCGAACAAGCCAAGGCGGCGGCCCAGGCGCGTAACAAGCAGGCGGCCAAGGAACGCAGCGATGCGGCCAAGGGCAAGGGCGGCAAGCCGGCTCGCAAGCCGGTCGTGCCGCGTTGATCGTCGCTTGAAAATGCAAACGCCAGCCTTGTGCTGGCGTTTTGCTTTCTAGGCGGTGGGGAGGCTGTTTGGTAAGGTGGCGCCCATTAAATCGCTATCGGGGGCAAGCCCCCTCCCACATTGGATTGCGAATACAGACAAGTGTCGGAGGGGGCTTGCCCCCGATAGCGTCAGTCCAGTCTCCACCCCTTCAAGGAAGAACACCCCATGGGCAACCCCCTGGCCGGCATCGGCATGGACTCCAACCGCTCCCAGTTCATGGCGCGCCAGCGCATCGAAAGCCAGATCAACCTGCCACGGCTGTTCGCGGCCATCGACGCCGACCCCAGCATCGTCGGCGCGGGGGTGGTGTATATCGACGCTGACTTCAATGTCATTACCCTGCGCGAATTCAAGCCCATCTGCAGCATCAAGCCCAAGCGCATCATTTTGCGTGAAGCGCAGAAGTACATTGCGCCAACACAGTTTGCTCAACATGTCGTGAGCAATCCTCGAGAATCGCGACTGATTGGCGAAGCCGTGAATACCGGAATCTCCTGCTTGGGGGCGGTCATCAGTTGGGCTGCGATCGCCAGTGGAACAATTCTGGTGCCTTTCAGCGCTGGCGCCAGTTCCGTCATCGTTGTAGTGGGGTATGCGGCTGCCGGCGCAAGTACGCTTCAGTGTTTCAACGGCATTGCCCGAACAGCGCTGGAAGTCGCCAAACCGGAGGTCAAGGATTCGCTCGACAGTGAAGGCTGGTACCAGAATGCGTCCATCGTGCTGGACGCCGTATCACTGGCAGGCGTGGGCGCTTCGGCCCTGACGACGGTCAAGCTGGTCAGGGCCGCCAAAGCATCGACGGGCAAGAGCCTGCGTGATGTGCTTCGCGGTTTGAATCGCCAGGAAAGAGCCAAGCTGACGAAAGAGCTGCTGAGCATCAACCATCCCAGCTTGACCGCGAAGATGATCAAATTGAGGCAGGCGTCGGGCGAACTCACCAAGCGTTTCACCCCTACGCAGCTCAAGCACAGCACCACTACCCAGATCAAAGACGTCCTGGGCGCAAGCGTTGGGTTTGGCGGGAGTGCCTACTCCGGAAACGTCAACACCATCGCGATTGGACTGTACGAGGAGGTAAGCGAATGAGCGAATTGATGACGCTACGCGACTTTTTCAGACAATACTTTCTGACGTTTATGAGCGGCGTATTTGCTGCGTGTTTTTCTTTAGCGTTGGCTGTGGCGCTGGCGTTCATCACCTATTTTCGTGATGCGCCGATGGCTCAAGTGGGGCTCAAGATCATGTCTGCCGGGGCGCTGCTCATTCTGTTGACGGTCCATAGCAACTTTATGATTTTGCGGGGCCGACCCTCCTGGGTGTGGGTAATGGTCGGTATCTATGTCGCCTGTCTGCTGTTTGTAGTTCCGATGGTTCAATTCCAGCCTCACAAAGTCCTGTATGGGTTGGCGCTGTTATTCCCATTGCTCGGATTATTGACACTTAACAGCAAGGTTCAGCGAGAGATGCGCATGAAACTCGTGGGAATCCGTCGTATTCGGCAGGCGGTTAAACCAGCCGTAATCGCAAAGCGCAAAACCCGTTGATTGGGTAGATTCGCCACCCATCCTCACATTAACGCCACAAATATGTGCGGCGCCTGCACCACGACACCACCGTTGGCGCCGTTTTGGTGCTGTACTGCACCGGGTCTTACGATAAAGCGCAATGACCGCCGCTCTGGCATAAGTCTTGCGCGCGTTGTGTCCATGCCCTGGCTCGCAGGAGGCCGCCGTGTCGATTCATGTCGCGTTGCACCACGTTACGCATTACCGCTACGACCGCGCGGTCGAACTCGGCCCACAGATTGTGCGTCTGCGCCCGGCGGCCCATAGCCGCACGCGGATTTTGTCCTACGCACTCAAAGTGCTGCCCGAGCAGCACTTCATCAATTGGCAGCAGGACCCACAGGGCAATTACCTGGCGCGTCTGGTGTTCCCGGAAAAGACCGATGAACTGCGCATCGAGGTTGACCTGGTCGCCGAGATGGCGGTGTTCAACCCGTTCGATTTTTTCCTTGAGCCCTACGCCGAAAAAATCCCCTTCAGCTACGCCGCCGATGAACAGCGCGAGCTGGCGCCGTACCTGGAAACCCTGCCGCTGACGCCGAGGTTTGCCGCCTACCTGGCGGGTATCGACCGCACGCCGTTGCCGGCCGTGGATTTCCTGGTGGGCCTCAACCAGCGCCTGGCCGCCGACATCGGCTACCTGATTCGCATGGAGCCGGGGGTGCAAACCCCGGAATTCACCCTGGAAAACGCGTCCGGCTCCTGCCGTGATTCGGCCTGGCTGCTGGTGCAATTGCTGCGCAACCTCGGGTTGGCGGCGCGGTTTGTGTCCGGCTATCTGATCCAGCTGACCGCCGACGTCAAAGCCCTCGACGGCCCCTCCGGCACCGAAGTCGACTTCACCGACCTGCACGCCTGGTGCGAAGTGTATTTGCCCGGTGCCGGCTGGATCGGCCTGGATGCCACCTCCGGGCTGTTCGCCGGTGAAGGGCATATCCCGTTGGCCTGTAGTCCCGATCCATCGTCCGCCGCGCCGATCAGTGGGCTGGTGGAACCCTGCGAGTGCGAATTTACCCACGAGATGTCGGTGGAGCGCATCTGGGAAGCGCCACGGGTCACCAAGCCCTACACCGAAGAGCAATGGCTGGCGATCCAGGCCCTGGGCCGGCAGATCGATGGCGACCTGCTCAAGGATGATGTACGCCTGACCATGGGCGGCGAGCCGACCTTCGTCTCCATCGACGACCCTGACGGCGCCGAGTGGAACACCGCAGCCCTCGGGCCGGACAAGCGGCGCTTGTCCGCCGAGCTGTTCCAGCGCATGCGCAAGCACTACGCACCCAAGGGCCTGGTGCACTTCGGCCAGGGCAAGTGGTACCCCGGCGAGCAATTGCCGCGCTGGTCGCTTAACTGCTACTGGCGCCGTGACGGCGTGCCCATCTGGCACAACAGCGCGCTGATCGCCGATGAACAACAGGACTACGGCGCCGATGGCGTAATGGCCGGGCGCTTCCTGGCCAGCGTCGCCGAGCGCCTCAAGCTGCCGGCGCGCTTTGTATTCCCGGCCTACGAAGACAATTTCTACTACCTGTGGCGCGAAGGTGCGTTGCCGCAAAACGTCACGGCCCAGGACCCGCGCTTGAGTGACGAGCTGGAGCGCGAACGCCTGCGCAAGGTGTTCAGCCAGGGCCTGGATAAAGTCATCGGCCAGGTACTGCCGCTGGCGCGTACGGCGGCCAATGACCGCTGGCAGAGCGGGCGCTGGTACCTGCGCGATAACCATTGCCGCCTGGTGCCGGGGGATTCGCCGCTGGGCTATCGCCTGCCGTTGGCCTCGCAGCCGTGGGTGACGGCGGCGGAGTATCCGTTCGTGCACCCCACCGACCCTAACCAGGATCAGCCGGAACTGCCGACCAGTGCGCAACTGCAAAGCCATGGCGAACCCGCGCCGAACGACGAGCGAGTGCCCGAGGTCGACGAGTCCGCCGACTGGCTGACCCGCACTGCCCTGTGTGCCGAAGCGCGGGAAGGGCGCCTGTACCTGTTTATGCCGCCCCTGGAACGCGTCGAGGATTACCTGGAACTGGTGGCCGCCATCGAAGCCACCGCCGAGGAATTGCACTGCCCGGTGCTGCTGGAAGGCTACGAACCGCCGTTCGATATGCGCCTGAGCAACTTCCGCGTTACGCCGGATCCGGGTGTGATCGAGGTCAACGTGCAGCCGTCCGCGACCTGGGACGAGTTGGTGGAACGCACCGAATTCCTCTACGAGGAGGCGCGGCAAACCCGGCTGACCACCGAGAAGTTCATGATCGACGGCCGCCATACCGGCACCGGCGGCGGTAACCACTTTGTGCTGGGGGGCGCGACGCCCAAGGACTCGCCATTCCTGCGCCGGCCCGACCTGCTGCGCAGCCTGATCAGCTATTGGCATAACCACCCCTCGCTCTCGTACCTGTTTTCCGGCCTGTTTATCGGCCCGACCTCCCAGGCACCGCGGGTGGACGAAGCCCGCAACGACGCGCTGTATGAGCTGGAAATCGCCTTTGCCCAAATGCCGCAGCCGGGTGAAGAATGCCCGCCGTGGTTAGTGGATCGCCTGCTGCGCAACCTGTTGATCGACGTGACGGGCAACACCCACCGCGCCGAATTCTGTATCGACAAACTCTATTCGCCGGATGGCGCCACCGGCCGCTTGGGCCTGCTGGAGTTGCGTGCCTTTGAAATGCCGCCCCACGCACGCATGAGCCTGACCCAGCAATTGCTGCTGCGGGCCTTGGTCGCGCGCTTCTGGCGTGAACCCTATGCGCCGCCGAAACTGGCGCGCTGGGGCACCGAATTGCATGACCGCTTCCTGTTGCCGCACTTTATCGAGCAGGACTTTGCCGATGTGATCGTCGAGTTGAACGCCGCCGGTTACCCGTTGCGCGCCGAATGGTTCGCCGCGCACCTGGAGTTCCGCTTCCCCAAGGTGGGCGATTACGCCGTCAGCGGGATCGAGCTGGAACTGCGCCAGGCCCTGGAACCTTGGCATGTGCTGGGCGAAGAGGGCGCGGTGGGCGGCACGGTGCGCTATGTGGATTCGTCCCTGGAGCGCTTGCAGGTGAAGGTGAGCGGGCTGCCGCCGCAACGCTACCTGCTGACCTGCAATGGCATCCCGGTGCCACTGCAACCGACCGGGCGCATTGGCGAGTTCGTCGCCGGCGTGCGTTACCGCGCCTGGCAACCTGCCAACTGCCTGCAACCGACCATCCCGGTGCACGCGCCGCTGGTGTTCGACCTGCTGGACACCTGGATGCAACGCTCCCTGGGCGGCTGCCAGTACCATGTCGCGCATCCGGGCGGGCGTAACTACGACAGCCTGCCGGTAAACGCCAATGAGGCGGAGAGCCGGCGCATGGCGCGGTTTTTCCGTCTCGGCCACACGCCTGGCAAGCTCACCGTGCCGAGTGTTGTGATCAATGACGAATTGCCGATGACCCTGGATCTGCGGCGTCACCCCAATAAAAATGACTAAAAGCGATCACAATGTGGGAGGGAGCAAGCGCCCTCCCACATTAGATTGCAGTGAATTTGAATTAAACTGAGCCCCTTTGCCTCTGCCGAGCGTTCCATGCCCGACTTGCTCGACCAATACCCGCTGACCGCGGGTACTTATCACGAACTGCTGGACGACAGTGGCGCAGTACGCGCCCATTGGCAGCGCTTGCTCGATCACCTGCAACGCAGCACACCCGCGCAACTGGCCCAGCGCCAGGCGCTGCTGACAAGGCAGATCCAGGAAAACGGCGTCACCTATAACGTCTACGCCGACCCCAAGGGCGCCGATCGCCCGTGGGAACTGGACCTGCTGCCCCATGTGCTGGCGGCCGATGAATGGCAGCAGCTGTCAGCCGGTATCGCCCAGCGTGCGCGCCTGCTCAACGCCGTACTGGCGGACCTCTACGGGCCGCAACGCTTGATCAAGGAAGGCCTGCTGCCGGCCGAGCTGGTGTTCGGGCATAACAATTTCCTCTGGCCGTGCCAGGGCATCCAACCGCCTGATGGTGCGTTTCTGCACCTGTATGCCGTGGATCTGGCGCGTACCCCGGATGGCCGCTGGTGGGTCACCGCCGACCGCACGCAGGCGCCTTCGGGCGCCGGTTATGCGTTGGAAAACCGCACCATCGTGTCCCGCGCCTTCCCGGACCTGTACCGTGATCTGCAGGTGCAGCACCTCACCGGTTTCTTCCGCACGCTCCAGGAAACCCTGGCCCGCCAGGCGCCGAGCGATGACCAGCCGCCGCTGATCGTGCTGCTCACCCCTGGGCGTTTCAACGAAAGCTATTTCGAACACCTGTACCTCGCGCGCCAGCTCGGCTACCCGCTGGTGGAAGGCGGCGACCTCACGGTGCGCGACAGCACGGTGTTCCTGAAAACCCTCAGTGGCCTGCGCCGGGTGCACGCGATCATGCGTCGCCTCGACGACGATTTCTGTGATCCACTGGAATTGCGCACCGACTCCGCTCTCGGCGTGCCCGGCCTGCTCGACGCCGCGCGCCAGGGCAATGTGCTGGTGGCCAATGCCCTGGGCAGCGGCGTGCTGGAATCCCCCGGTTTGCTCGGCTTTCTGCCCAGGATCAACCAGTTCCTGTTTGGCGAAGAGTTGATCCTGCCGTCCATCGCCACCTGGTGGTGCGGTGAGGCGCCGGTGCTCGCCGAAGCCCTGGAGAAACTGCCGGAACTGCTGATCAAACCAGCGTTTCCGTCGCAAAGTTTCACCCCGGTATTCGGTCGCGACTTGAACGACGAGCAACGCCAGGCCCTGGCCGAACGCATGCGTGCGCGGCCGTACGCCTACGTTGCCCAGGAGCTGGCGCAACTGTCCCAGGCACCGGTGTGGCACACCGTGGAGGATCACCTGCAACACCGCGCCATCGGCATGCGCGTGTATGCCGTGGCCAGCGCGGAGGGCTACCGCGTACTGCCCGGCGGCCTGACCCGCGTGGCGGCCGACGCCGATGCCGAAGTGGTGTCGATGCAGCGCGGCGGCGCCAGCAAGGACACCTGGGTGCTGGGCGAACGCGCCAGCAGTGGCGAGCATTGGCGCGCCCAGCGCGCGATCGGTGCACACGACCTGGTGCGCCGCGACCCTTATCTGCCGTCCCGCGTGGTGGAAAACCTGTTCTGGTTCGGCCGTTACTGCGAACGCTGCGACGACAGCGCACGCTGGCTGCGCATCGTGCTGGCGCGCTATGTCGACGGCGATGACCCCCTGGCCTTGCAGGCGGCGGTCGAGTTGGGTGAAAACCTGCGCCTGCTGCCGGAGGAGGGCGAGCTGCCCGAGCGTTTGCAGGCGGCCTTGCTCGGCGATGATTGGCCGTCGAGCCTGCGCGCCAACCTGCAACGCTTGCAGTGGGCGGCGTCCCAGGTGCGCGGCAAGTTGTCCCGTGAGAACTGGCAGGCCCTGGTGGAGCTGCAGCGCGAAGCCCTGGAGCTGGAGAGCGAAAGCCCGGATTTTGGTGAGTTGCTGGACTTCCTCAACCGCCTGGTGATGTCCCTGGCGGCGCTGTCCGGGTTTGCTCTGGACGACATGACCCGCGACGAAGGCTGGCGCTTCCTGATGATGGGCCGGCGCATCGAGCGCCTGCAATTTCTCAGCAGCAGCCTGGCGGCATTCCTGCGCGGCGTGGCGGTGTTCGATCAAGCGGGCCTGGAGTGGTTGCTGGAGCTGGGCAACAGCAGCATCACCTACCGCTCGCGCTACCTGGCGGTGCCGCAGCTGATCCCGGTACTCGACCTGCTGCTGCTGGACGAGCAAAACCCCCACGCGGTGCTGTTCCAGCTCAAGCTGGTGAGCCGCACGCTGCGACGTCTCAACGACGATTTTGGTGTGCCTCGGGAAACCGGCCTGGGCCCATTGGTGGAGCGCCTGGCGCGTTTCGACCTGGCGTGCCTGGAGAACCCGTTGTTTGGCGAATCCAGCGTGCG
The DNA here is from genome assembly GCF_900100935.1 of Pseudomonas sp. NFACC25. Taxonomy (NCBI): domain Bacteria; kingdom Pseudomonadati; phylum Pseudomonadota; class Gammaproteobacteria; order Pseudomonadales; family Pseudomonadaceae; genus Pseudomonas; species Pseudomonas sp. NFACC25. Next base: position 145,723 of record NZ_FMUC01000014.1, on the reverse strand, counting down.
TGCCGCACTGGAAGGCCTGGCCGACCTGCTGCAGGCGGTCGCCGATGAGAGTGGGCAGGTATCGGATCGTCTGGCTTTGCGCCACTTTGCCCATGTGGATGATGTCAGTCAGCAAACGGTGTCGGTGTGATGAGTGCGCGCTACCAGATTTTCCACGATACCCATTACCACTACGACAGCCCGGTGTCCCTGGCCCAGCAGCTCGCGCATTTATGGCCGAGGCCGTGCGCCTGGCAGCGTTGCAGCGCCCAGCAACTGGATATCAGCCCGCCGCCGTCGTCACGCCGGGATGAGCTGGACGTGTTCGGCAACCCGATCACCCGCCTGGCGTTCGAGCGGCCTCATGATGAATTACTGGTGAACGCCGGGCTGACCGTGGAAGTGCTGGCGCGGCCGGTGCTGGATTTCCAGCAGTCGCCCGCCTGGGACCAGACCCGCGACAGCCTGACCTACGGCAGCCAGCCGCTGTCGCTTGAGTTGATCGAAGCCTGTCGCTATCGCTTCGAATCGCCCTACGTGCACTTGAAGAAAACCTTCGTCGAATTTTCCGAAAGCTGTTTTCCCCCTGGCAAACCGTTGCTGTTGGGTGTGCAGGCGCTGATGGAAAAGATCTTCAGTGAATTCACCTTCGATGCCGAAGCCACCCAGGTCGCCACGCCGCTGGTGGAAGTGCTGGAGCGTCGCCGCGGCGTGTGCCAGGACTTCGCCCACCTGATGCTCGCCTGCCTGCGCTCGCGCGGCCTGGCGGCGCGTTACATCAGCGGCTACCTGCTCACCCAGCCACCACCCGGCCAGCCACGGCTGATCGGCGCCGATGCCTCCCACGCATGGGTCTCGGTGTATTGCCCGGTATCGGGCTGGGTGGATTTCGATCCGACGAACAATGTGCAACCGGCACTGGAGCACATCACCCTGGCCTGGGGCCGGGACTTCTCCGATGTGTCGCCGTTGCGTGGGGTGATTCTGGGGGGAGGGAGCCATGACCCGGAGGTGCGGGTGACGGTGATGCCGCTGGAATAGCAGGGGAGCGTGGTGAGCCGGGGTGGCCTGCTCACCACAACGAAAATTATTCAGCTGGATCTTTTGGTGTTTCAGTCTCGTCGTTCGTTACTTCACCATCAGCATCCGGGTTGAGTGCGCCCGCTTCTTCATCTACCGCGGCTTTCTTGCGTTGCAGTTTTTCCTCTTTCTTCTGTTCCTTGGCCAAGTCTCTCTGACGTTTGGCGAAGGAGTAATTAGGTTTGGCCATGGGCGATCCTCTAGGGTCGAAGGTGAGGGTGGCGGCGCGCAGCTGCCTTGGGACGACATGGTAGCAGCTTCAAGGGGCGCTTGGCCTTCACTTACCGCAGGCGTACGCGGCCAGGAGGCCATTGAACAGTTGGTTGAGGTGCATGGCTCGGGCTCCAGTGGGTGATGGGCCGATCATAGACAGCCTGCGGCACTTTGGCTGGTTGATTGTGTCGATAAGTCTGATAGCCTAAAGTTGTATACAATCTGTTGATTCAGGTCATAAGAGTTTTTGCCTGCCTCAGGCACCCTTGTCGCATTACGCGTTGTTTAAACCCTGCCTTGGAGATTCACATGTTTGCCAAACTCGTTGCTGTTTCCCTGCTGACTCTGGCCAGCGGCCAGTTGCTTGCTGCAGAGTGCAAGGTCACCGTCGACTCCACTGACCAGATGTCCTTCAACACCAAGGAAATCACGATCGACAAGAGCTGCAAGACGTTCACTGTCGAGCTGACTCACTCCGGCAGCCTGCCGAAAAACGTCATGGGCCATAACTGGGTGTTGACCAGCGCCGCCAACATGCAGCCGGTTGCCACTGATGGCATGGCTGCTGGCATCGACAAGAACTACCTGAAAGAGGGTGACGACCGCATCATCGCCCACACCAAGATCATCGGTGCCGGCGAGAAGGATTCGGTGACCTTCGATGTCTCGAAACTGGCGGCCGGTACGGATTACGCGTTCTTCTGCTCGTTCCCAGGCCACATCTCGATGATGAAAGGCACTGTGGTCTTGAAGTAAGACCGCGTTATCGTTCATCGGGGGCTTGCCCCCGATGACTGCCTGCCAATCAACACACCACTATCTGGCTCACCTCACGGCGCAAACGGCATCACCCGCTTGTGCTCGGTCTTGCGGTACGTCTCGCAGATGATCCGGAACGCTTCCTCGCGCACCGGCTCACCGTGCAGGAACGCATCGATCTCGGCATAGGTCACGCCATGTGACGCTTCATCCGGCTTGCCTGGCGACAGGTCTTCCAGATCGGCCGTCGGCACCTTCTCCACCAACGACTCCGGCGCACCAAAGAACCGCGCAATCGCGCGTACCTGGTTTTTCACCAGGCCGCTCAACGGCGCCAGGTCGCAGGCGCCATCACCGAACTTGGTGAAAAAGCCCATCACCGCTTCCGCCGCATGGTCGGTACCGATCACCAGGCCGCTGGCCGCGCCGGCGATGGTGTACTGCGCCACCATGCGCATGCGCGCCTTGGTGTTGCCGAGCACGAAGTCGCGGGACACCGCCGCCTTGCCTTCAAACGCCGCCACTTCATTGGCCAGGGCTTTCACCGCCGGGCCGATGTTCACGGTGTGGCGCTCGTCCGGGTCGATAAAGTCCACCGAGGCCTGGGCATCGATTTCATCGAACTGGGTTTCGTAGGGCAGGCGCACGGCGATAAAGCGGTAGGCCTCGTCACCGGTACGGGAGCGCAGTTCCTGCATCGCGCGTTGGGCCAAGAGGCCGGCAGTCAGGGAGTCGACGCCGCCGCTGATGCCCAGCACCAGTGTCTTGAGCCCGGAATTACGCAGGCAGTCCTGGATAAACGCTACGCGCCGGGCGACCTCGGCCTCGAGGGCGGCCTGGTCCTTGAACGGTGCTTGGACCTTGAGCTGTTCAGCAATCTCACGCTGTACGGCTTGCATGATTCACTCCTTGCTAGAGATGGCAGGTACTTTGAAAACATGACGCAAATAGGCGACAAAATTCGGGTCGGTGCAGTGGGTCTTGCCCGCTTCATCGGAGATCTTCGCGACGGGCTGGCCATTGCAGGCGGTCATTTTAAGCACGATGCTCATCGGTTCCACCCCTGGAATATCGCAGGTCAGGTTGGTGCCGATGCCGAAGCTCACATTAATGCGACCACGCAGCGCGCGGAATATTTCCAAGGCCTTGGGCAACGACAGGCTGTCGGAGAACACCAGGGTCTTGCTCATCGGCTCGATGCCCAGCTTGTGGTAGTGGGCGATGGCTTTTTCGGCCCACTGCACCGGGTCGCCGGAGTCATGGCGCAGGCCATCGAACAGCTTGGCGAAGTACAAGTCGAAGTCGCCAAGGAAGGCGTCGGTGGTGATGCAATCGGTCAGGGCGATACCCAGCAGGCCACGGTATTCGCGGACCCAACAGTCGAGGGCGGCGATCTGGCTGTCGATCAGGCGCGGGCCGAGTTGCTGGTGGGCCATGATCCATTCATGGGCCATGGTGCCCAGTGGCTTCATATCGAACTCGCGGGCCAGGTGTACGTTGCTGGTGCCGACAAAACGCCCGGGGAAGTCATGCTTGAGCACGCTGACCACCTCTTCCTGCACGCGGTACGAGAAGCGTCGGCGCGTGCCGAAGTCGGCTACTTGCAGCTCGGACAGCTCATCGCTGCTGGCGTTGGCCGTCAGCCAGTCGAACTTGCGGTACAGCTGCTCGCGGGCCTGTTCGAGGATCACCGTCTGGTAACGGTAGCGGTTGCGCACTTCGCTGACGATCGCCAGCATCGGCACTTCAAACAGAATCACATGCAGCCACGGCCCGCGCAGGCGGATAAACAACTCGCCGTTCTCGATGCCGGTCTGCACATAGCGCAGGTTGAAGCGAAACAGCCCGAGAAAGCGCAAAAAGTCCGGCTTCATAAAGCTGATGCGTTCCAGGAACCCCAGTTGATCCGGGCTCAAGCTCAGCTCGGCGAGGCGCTCGATCTGGTAGCGGATCTCCGCCAGGTACGGGCGCAGGTCTTCGCTGTTGCGGCAACGAAACTCCCATTCAACTTCCACATTGGGGTAGTTGTGCAGCACCGCCTGCATCATGGTCAGCTTGTAGAAGTCGGTGTCGAGCAAGTTCTGCACGATGCGATCGGCAAACACACTCTCGCTCATAACGGGAATCTCCAGACAGGTCGGCGATGGGGGCGGACCTTTACGCATAATTAAGGAAGAGGGCTAGTGGCGCATAGACGCGGGTAGGTTTGCCAGTGATTTTTTTCCAAGGCCACTGGCGCCATCGGGGGCAAGCCCCCTCCCACACTTGGAATGCGTTCCAGATGTGGGAGGGGCGGTGCGACGATTCGACTTGCTCCCGATAGCGATTTTCCAGGCGCTAAATAACCTGCTCCATCATCCACTTCACAAACTCCCGCACCTTGGGCACCTCCGCCGCGTGTTCCGGGAAGGCCAGGTAATAAGCGTCGTGGCTGGGCATTGCATGCTGCCAGGGGATCACCAGCTTGCCGTCGGCCAGTTCTTCTTCCACCAGAAAGCGCGGCAACAAGGCCACGCCGCAACCGACCTGCGCCGCACGAATGCACATATAAAAGGTGTCGAAACGCGGCCCGTGGTAGCTGTGTTCGGTGTGATAACCCTGGTCGGCAAACCAGTCGTGCCAGCCCTGGGGGCGCGAGGCGTTTTGCAGCAGCACCAGGTCGCTCAGTTGCGTGGGATCGGTGAACGGCTGCGCCGGCAGGCTTTCCGGGGCGCACACCGGCACCAGCTCTTCGCTGAACAGTTTCAGGCTCTCGGTGCCGGGGCGCGAGCCCTGGCCGAAGTAGAAGGCCATGTCGGCCTTGCCTTGCAGCAGTTCGTCCGGCTCCTGTTCGTTGCACAGGTCCAGGTGGATCTGCGGGTGGCGCAGTCGCCAGCCCTTGAGGCGCGGCACCAGCCAGCGCGCGCCAAAGGTGTAGGGGGTGGACACGCGCAACACTTCGGTCTCGCCGCCATAGGAGCGCAGGTAGTGGGTGGACATCTCCACCTGCGTGAGGATCTTGCGTACTTCCACCAGGTACAGGTCACCTGCCGGAGTCATCTGCAAGCGGCGGCGTACGCGGCGGAACAGCAGGTGCTGGAGTAATTCCTCCAACTGCGCGACCTGTTTGCTCACTGCGCTTTGCGTGAGGTTCAGCTCCTCGGCGGCGCGGGTGAAGCTCAGGTGGCGGGTGGCGGCCTCGAAACACTGCAGCGCGGTGATCGAGGGCAAATGTCTTTTGTTCAGCACGGCATGCCTCTTTTTATTCTTTGCATGAATAAACGGAATGATATCTCGCCTAATCGTCGTTTGTTGGCAAGTCTTGGGCCAGCTACAAATAAGGCCTGGATCGCCGTGCGTGCCGCGGTGCGATTTTTTGTTCGAAGATTAAAGGAGTGACCCATGGTTGCCGCATTGCTTGATCGTCTCGGGGTAAACCCGGCGCTGTACCAGGCGGGTAAACAACCCGTGCATTCGCCCATTGATGGCAGCCGTATCGGCAGTGTGCACTGGGAAGGTGCCGCCGAGGTGGAGCAACAGGTCAGTCGCGCCGAGCATGCATTCGAGGCCTGGCGCAACGTGCCGGCCCCCCGTCGCGGCGAGTTGGTGCGCCAGTTCGGCGATGTCCTGCGTCAATACAAGGCCGATCTGGGCGAGCTTGTGTCCTGGGAAGCCGGCAAGATCACCCAGGAAGGCCTGGGTGAAGTGCAGGAAATGATCGACATCTGCGACTTCGCCGTGGGCCTGTCGCGCCAGCTGTACGGCTTGACCATCGCCTCCGAGCGCCCAGGCCACCATATGCGTGAAACCTGGCACCCGCTGGGCGTGGTCGGGGTGATCAGCGCCTTCAACTTCCCGGTGGCCGTGTGGGCGTGGAACACCACACTGGCGCTGGTGTGCGGTAACGCAGTGATCTGGAAACCGTCGGAAAAGACCCCGCTCACCGCCCTGGCGTGCCAGGCGCTGTTCGAGCGTGTGCTGAAGAATTTCAAGGACGCGCCGCAATACCTGAGCCAGGTCATCATCGGCGGCCGCGATGCCGGCGCTGCGCTGGTGGATGACCCGCGCGTGGCCCTGATCAGCGCCACCGGCAGCACCCGCATGGGCCGCGAAGTGGCGCCGAAAGTTGCCGCGCGGTTTGCCCGCAGCATCCTCGAACTGGGCGGCAACAACGCCATGATCCTCGGCCCGAGTGCCGACCTGGACATGGCCGTACGCGCCATCCTGTTCAGCGCCGTCGGCACCGCCGGCCAGCGCTGCACCACCCTGCGCCGCCTGATCGCCCACGAGTCGGTCAAGGAAGAAATCGTCACCCGCCTCAAGGCCGCCTATTCCAAAGTGCGCATCGGCCACCCGCTGGAGGGCAACCTGATTGGCCCGCTGATCGACAAGCATGGCTTCGACGCTATGCAGGACGCCCTGGAGCAGGCCTTGAGTGAGGGCGGCAAGGTGTTCGGCGGCAAGCGCCAGCTGGAAGACAAGTTCCCCAACGCCTACTACGTGTCGCCGGCCATTGTCGAAATGCCTGAGCAGAGCGATGTGGTGTGCACCGAAACCTTTGCGCCGATTCTGTATGTCGTCGGCTACAAGGACTTCGCCGAAGCCCTGCGCCTGAACAACGCCGTGCCCCAAGGCCTGTCGTCGTGCATCTTCACCACTGACGTGCGCGAGGCCGAGCAATTCATGTCGGCGGTGGGCAGCGACTGCGGAATCGCCAACGTCAACATCGGCCCGAGCGGCGCGGAGATTGGCGGCGCGTTTGGCGGTGAGAAAGAGACCGGTGGCGGGCGCGAGTCGGGTTCGGATGCATGGCGCGGGTATATGCGCCGCCAGACCAATACCGTGAACTACTCGCTGGAGTTGCCACTGGCTCAAGGCATCACCTTCGACTGACCTCCTCAAGACGGAATGCGGTCAAGATTGTTGTTTGTTGGGTCTCACCGGAGTCTGGCAATGGCACTACGCGAAACATGTTTGTGGGAACACCTCACCCCTGGCCGGCCGGACCGTGCCGCGCTCCAGGGCGAGGTCAAGGTGGATGTGTGCGTGATCGGCGCCGGGATCACTGGTTTGTCCGCCGCCATTCATTTGCTGGAACAGGGTAAAAGCGTCGCCGTGCTGGAGGCTCATCGCACCGGCCACGGTGGTTCGGGGCGCAACGTCGGGTTGGTGAATGCCGGCCTGTGGATCCCCCCGGACGAGATCGAAGCCGGTTTCGGCGAAACGGTGGGCAGCCAGCTCAACCGCATGCTCGGCGCGGCACCGTCGCTGGTGTTCAGCCTGATCGACAAATACACCATCGATTGCCAATTGCGCCGCGAGGGCACCTTGCACATGGCACATAACGCCCGTGGCGAGGCGGATTTGCGCAGTCGTGAAGAGCAGTGGAAGCGCCGTGGCGCGCCGGTGGAATTGCTCACCGGCGAGGCCTGCGAACACGCCACCGGCACCAAGAAAATCGCTGCCGCCTTGCTGGACCGGCGTGCCGGCACCTTGAACCCGATGGCCTACACCAGCGGTTTGGCGAATGCCGCCGTGGGACTTGGCGGGCAGTTGTTCGACCATTCGCCGGTCACCCGGTTGGAGCGCCAAGGTGCGAGCTGGTCCGTTCAGACCGCCAGCGGTTCGGTGCAGGCTGCACAAGTGGTCATCGCTTCCAACGCCTACACCGAAGGTGAGTGGACCGAGCTGCGACGCAATTTTTTCCCCGGCTACTACTACCAGGTCGCCTCCGCGCCGCTGACCGACGCCGCCGCCGAGCAGATTCTGCCCGGCGGCCAAGGCTCATGGGACACGCGCCAGGTACTGAGCAGCATCCGCCGCGATGCCGATGGCCGCCTGTTGCTCGGCAGCCTGGGCAACGGTAACCAGAAACCGGCCTGGTTCCTCAAGGCGTGGGCTGATCGGGTGCAGCAACATTACTTCCCGTACCTCAAATCGGTGCAATGGGAATTCACCTGGACCGGCTGCATCGCCTTCACCCCCGATCACCTGATGCGCCTGTTCGAGCCCGCCCCCGGCCTGGTGGCGGTAACCGGCTATAACGGGCGCGGCGTGACCACCGGCAGCGTGGTCGGCAAGGCGTTCGCCGACTATCTATGTCACCAGGATCCCCAAGCCTTGCCGATTCCGTTTGCACCCATGCAACCGCTGGCCGGGGTTGGGCTGCGCAGTTGCCTGTATGAAGCCGGATTTTCGCTGTATCACGCCGGGCAATGCCTGAGGATCGTGATCTGATCAGCGAAATACCGCTCAGAAGCCTGCATTTTCTTAGCCGGCTACTAATCTGTATTGGTGCAGGTCGTAGCAGTTGCGCACTGTAAATGTGCAGTTCCGTTACGCAGGCTGTTACAGCTGTAGGAACTGTCGTTTATTGCTTTGGTTGCAGGTGCGACCCGTCAGGGTTGTACTTTTTCGGCCCATGGGTTGCACCTATTGATGCTAGAGGGTTGCACGTCCTGGCGAGCGGAGCCGAAACGCCTGCAATAACAATGACACCGTGTCTTTTTGAAGAATAAAAACGTAATGGCACGAGGCTTGCTCTGGGCTTTCAGTGAAAAGTTTGAACGCAAGTTGTCGTGCCAAAAATCAAAAATATCGGAGCACCACTCATGTCCCAGACGTTTTACAAGAAAGGTTTTCTGGCCCTCGCCGTTGCAGCGGCGCTGGGTGTTTCTACGTTTGTTCAAGCTGATGTGAAGATTGGCGTTGCGGGGCCGATGACCGGCGCCAACGCCTCGTTCGGTGAGCAGTACATGAAGGGTGCCCAGGCGGCAGCCGAGGTGATCAACAAGGCCGGTGGCATCAACGGCGAGAAAGTCGTGCTGGTGGCAGGCGACGACGCATGCGAACCCAAGCAGGCCGTGGCCGTGGCCAACCGCCTGGCTGACCAGGACAAAGTGATTGGCGTAGTCGGGCACTTCTGCTCGTCGAACACCATCCCGGCCTCCGAGGTCTACGACGAAGCGGGCATCATCGCGATCACCCCCGGTTCTACCAACCCACAAGTGACCGAACGCGGCCTGGGCGCCATGTTCCGTATGTGCGGGCGTGACGACCAGCAAGGCATCGTCGCCGGCGACTACATCGTCGACGTGCTCAAGGGCAAGAAAGTCGCCGTCATCAACGACAAGGACACCTACGGCAAAGGCCTGGCCGACGCCACCGCTGCCCAGTTGACCAAGCGCGGCGTCAAGCCGGTGCTGGAAGAAGGCCTGACCCGTGGCGAGAAAGACTTCAGTGCGCTGGTCACCAAGATCCGCTCCCTGGGCGCCGACGTCGTGTACTTCGGTGGCCTGCACCCGGAAGCCGGTCCATTGGTTCGCCAGATTCGTGAAGCGGGCCTGAAGGACGTCAAGTTCATGTCCGATGACGGCGTAGTGACCGATGAACTGGTGGCCACCGCCGGCGGCGCGCAATACGTCGATGGCGTGTACATGACCTTTGGCGCCGACCCGCGCCTGCTGCCGGACAGCAAGGCCGTGGTGGAAGAGTTCCGCAAGGCCGGCTACGAGCCTGAGGGCTACACCCTGTACGCCTACGCCTCGCTGCAGGCCCTGGCTGCCGGCTTCAACGGCGCCAAGTCCAACAAGGGCGAAGACGCGGCCAAATGGCTGAAAGCGCACCCGGTCAAAACCGTGATGGGCGAGAAGACCTGGGACGCGAAGGGCGACCTGAAAGTCTCCGACTACGTGGTTTACCAGTGGGATAAAGACGGCAAATACCACCAGCTGGAAAAGCAGAAGTAATCCATGTGGGAGGGGGCTTGCCCCCGATAGCGGTGGGTCAGTCAACAGTTGTTCAGCTGACCCACCGCATCGGGGGCAAGCCCCCTCCCACATTGGGACAGCGTTGTTATTGAGATCTGTCTTTTCCTCCAGAAGCGCCGCACACCGATTGGTGTGCAGGTGCTCACCGCGTGAGATTGCGTTATGGATGGTATTTTCCTGCAGCAACTGGTCAACGGCCTGACCCTCGGGTCGGTCTATGGCCTGATCGCCATCGGCTACACAATGGTCTATGGCATCATTGGCATGATCAACTTCGCCCACGGCGAGGTTTATATGATTTCCGCTTACCTCGCGGCGATCAGTCTGGCACTGCTGGCTTACTTCGGCATCGAATCCTTCCCGCTGCTCATTCTCGGCACCCTGATCTTCACCGTGGTCGTCACCGGCGTATACGGTTGGGTCATCGAACGGGTCGCCTACAAACCGCTGCGCAACTCCACCCGCCTGGCTCCGCTGATCAGCGCCATCGGCATCTCCCTGATCCTGCAGAACTACGCGCAGATCGCCCAGGGCGCGAAACAACAAGGCATTCCAACCCTGCTGGCCGGCGCCTGGCGCGTCGACATCGGCAGCGGGTTCGTCCAACTCACGTACACCAAGGTCTTCATCCTAGTGGCGGCGTTTGCCGGCATGGCGTTGCTCACCTACATCATCAAGTACACCAAGCTCGGCCGCATGTGCCGCGCCACCCAGCAAGACCGCAAGATGGCCTCGATCCTGGGGATCAACACCGACCGCGTGATCTCCTACGTGTTTGTCATCGGTGCCGCCATGGCGGCCCTGGCCGGCGTGCTGATCACCCTCAACTACGGCACGTTCGACTTCTATGCCGGCTTCATCATCGGCATCAAGGCGTTTACCGCAGCGGTACTCGGCGGCATCGGTTCCCTGCCTGGGGCGATGCTGGGCGGGATCATCCTGGGTATTTCCGAGTCGTTGTTCTCGGGGTTGATCAACTCCGACTACAAAGACGTGTTCAGTTTCTCCCTGCTGGTGGTGATTCTGATTTTCCGTCCCCAGGGCCTGCTTGGTCGCCCACTCGTGGCTAAGGTGTAAACATGTCTGCTGCCAAACCCATCGATATCAAGAAAAGTGTGGTCGATACGGTCCTTGCCGGGCTGATTTCGTTGATCGTGTTCGGTCCGATCGTCGGCGTGGTCCTCGACGGCTACAGCTTCAACCTGGAACCGGTCCGTGTGGCTACCCTGGTTGCCATCGTGATGGCCGGGCGCTTTGCCCTCAGCCTGTTCCTGCAAACCCCCAAGGGCCTGAAGATTCTGCAGGGCTTCGAGAGCAGCGGCTCCGGCGTGCATGTACTGCCACCGGACTACAAGTCGCGGCTGCGCTGGATCATCCCGGCGCTGATCGTGATCGCCATCGTGTTCCCGATCTTCGCCAACAAGTACCTGCTGACCGTGGTGATCCTCGGGCTGATCTACGTATTGCTGGGCCTGGGCCTGAACATCGTGGTCGGCCTGGCCGGGCTGCTCGACCTGGGTTACGTGGCGTTCTACGCCATCGGTGCCTACGGCCTGGCGCTGGGTTATCAATACCTCGGCCTGGGCTTCTGGAGCGTGTTGCCGCTGGCAGCCATCGCAGCGGCTTTAGCGGGGTGCATACTCGGCTTCCCGGTGCTGCGAATGCACGGTGACTACCTGGCCATCGTGACCCTGGGCTTCGGTGAAATCATTCGCCTGGTGCTCAACAACTGGCTGTCATTCACCGGCGGCCCCAACGGTATGCCGGTGCCTTCGCCGACCTTCCTGGGCCTGGAGTTCGGGCGCAAGGCCAAGGAGGGCGGGGTTCCGTTCCACGAGTTCTTCGGCATCGATTACAACCCCAACATCAAGTTCATGTTCATCTACATCGTGCTGTTCCTGGTGGTGCTGGCCGTGCTGTACATCAAGCACCGCCTGACCCGCATGCCGGTCGGCCGCGCCTGGGAAGCCTTGCGCGAAGATGAGATCGCCTGCCGCTCCATGGGCCTGAACCACGTGCTGGTCAAGCTCTCGGCCTTCACCATCGGCGCGTCCACTGCCGGTTTGGCCGGGGTGTTCTTCGCCAGCTACCAAGGCTTCGTCAACCCGTCGTCGTTCACCTTCTTCGAGTCGGCGCTGATCCTGGCCATCGTGGTACTGGGCGGCATGGGCTCGACGGTCGGCGTGGTGATCGCGGCGTTCGTGTTGACCGTCGCGCCTGAACTGCTGCGCAGCTTCAGCGAATACCGCGTGCTGCTGTTTGGCGTGCTGATGGTGGTGATGATGATCTGGCGACCGCGCGGCCTGATCCGGATCAGCCGCACCGGTGTGACACCGCGCAAGGGGGTAGCGCCATGAGCAAGGAAGTCGTCCTCTCCGTGGAACACCTGATGATGCACTTCGGTGGCATCAAGGCCCTGAGCGATGTGAGCCTCAAGGTCGAACGCAACTCGATCTTCGCCCTGATCGGCCCCAACGGCGCGGGCAAGACCACCGTGTTCAACTGCCTCACCGGCTTCTACAAAGCCAGCGGCGGCAAGATCGAACTGAACATCCGTGGCAAGCAGACCAATGTGATCCAGCTGCTCGGCGAGCGCTTCAAGGCCGTCGACTTCGTATCGCCGAAAAGCTTCTTCAGCCGGGTGTACTACAAGATGTTCGGCGGCACCCACCTGGTCAACCGCGCCGGTCTGGCCCGGACCTTCCAGAACATTCGCCTGTTCAAGGAAATGTCGGTGCTGGAAAACCTGCTGGTGGCCCAGCACATGTGGGTCAACCGCAACATGCTGGCGGGCATCCTCAACACCAAGGGCTACCGCAAGGCCGAAAGCGATGCCCTCGACCACGCGTTCTACTGGCTCGAAGTGGTGGACCTGGTGGACTGCGCCAACCGCCTGGCCGGTGAGCTTTCCTACGGCCAGCAGCGCCGCCTGGAAATCGCCCGCGCCATGTGCACCCGGCCGCAGATCATCTGCCTGGACGAACCGGCAGCGGGCCTCAACCCCCAGGAAACCGAAGCCCTCAGCGCGATGATTCGCCTGTTGCGCGACGAACACGACCTGACGGTGGTGCTGATCGAACACGACATGGGCATGGTGATGAGTATTTCCGACCACATTGTGGTGCTGGACCACGGCAACGTGATTGCCGAAGGCGGGCCGGAAGCGATCCGCAACGACCCGAAAGTGATTGCCGCCTACCTGGGCGCTGACGAAGAGGAGCTGGTATGAGTGCACCTATCCTCGAAATGAAGGACCTGGACGTGTTCTACGGCCCTATCCAGGCCCTGAAAAAAGTCTCGCTGCACATCAACGAAGGCGAAACCGTGAGCCTGATCGGCTCCAACGGCGCGGGTAAATCCACGCTGCTGATGTCGATCTTCGGCCAGCCACGGGCCGAGTCGGGGCAGATCCTCTACAACGGCGTCGACATTACCCACAAGTCGTCCCACTACATTGCCTCCAACGGCATTGCACAGTCGCCGGAAGGGCGGCGGGTGTTCCCCGACATGACCGTCGAGGAAAACCTGCTGATGGGCACCATCCCCATTGGCGACAAGTTCGCCCAGGACGATATGCAACGCATGTTCGAGCTGTTCCCACGGCTCAAGGAACGACGTAACCAGCGCGCCATGACCATGTCCGGTGGCGAGCAGCAAATGCTCGCCATCGCCCGCGCGCTGATGAGCCGACCCAAGTTGTTGCTGCTGGACGAACCGAGCCTGGGCCTGGCGCCGATTGTGGTGAAGCAGATCTTTTCCACCCTGCGCGAGCTGGCCTCCACCGGGATGACCATCTTCCTGGTGGAGCAGAACGCCAACCATGCACTGCGTTTGTCGGACCGGGCGTATGTGATGGTCAACGGTGAGATTCGCCTTACCGGCACCGGCAAGGAGCTTTTGGTGAACGAGGAAGTGCGCAACGCTTACCTCGGTGGCCACTGATCCAAATAACGACGCAGTACCCCTGTGGGAGGGGGCAAGCCCCCTCCCACATTTGTTTTGTGTCGCCTGCAAGACCGATCCCAAATTGTGGAAAACAAATCCAGCCCCCCTCCAAAGCGCGACATATAGCCGCCGCAAATCCCTGTTTTGTCACACTTTTGACTTGTCCCCATCCACTGTGGAACCGGCTGTGGGTAACGTGGGAGTAGCTGGCTGAACCCCTTTAAAACCGTGGCTTTCAGCTGTGTGGTTGTTTTTTGATCAGTGGCTTTTTCGCGGCCGATCGAGGGGTTTGTCAACCTGTTTAAAGACACAGGTATATGACTGAAATATGTCCCGCCAGCCTGTGGATAAGTCTGTGACTAAACTCTGGAAAGACGGCCGCAGAGGCCGGAATGACTGGCCTGGAGCCATCGCTCGATTTGTCCCGCCGCCCCTGGGCCTACATACGCCTTCGTCCAGGTCAAGCAAAAAACTTTCTAAAATCGCCTGGAAGCCTTGTACACAGCGGCCTGAAGCGTTTTGCACTTGCCCCCAGAGACTGTGGGCGCAGCTGTGGATAACCTGCGCGCATATGGCTGCAAGCCACGGTTCATAAGGCTTTGCTCTGAATGATTAAAAAATGACCAGTCGTGCATGAAGTTCTGTGCATGGCGGTTGCCGCAACCGCGGCGTAAGGGCATTCTGCTGGCTGATTTTTTTCCCGATGCCCGCAAGGAGAACACCATGTCCAACACGCTGTTTATTACTGGCGCCACCTCAGGTTTCGGCGAAGCCTGCGCCCGCCGGTTTGCCGAGGCCGGCTGGAAACTGGTGCTTACCGGTCGTCGTGCCGAGCGTTTGAATGCGCTGGTCGAGGAGCTTTCCAAGCAGACCGAAGTGCACGGCCTGGTGGTGGACGTACGGGATCGCACAGGCATGGAAGACGCGATCGCCAACCTGCCGCCATCGTTCGCCACCCTGCGCGGGCTGATCAACAACGCCGGCCTGGCCGTGGGCACCGACCCGGCGCCCAAGTGCAACCTCGACGACTGGGAAACCATGGTCGACACCAACATCAAAGGCCTGCTGACCACCACCAGCCTGCTGCTGCCGCGTTTGATCGCCCATGGCCGTGGCGCCGGGATCATCAACCTGGGCTCCATCGCCGGCAGCTACCCGTACCCGGGCAGCCATGTGTATGGCGGTTCCAAGGCGTTCGTGAAGCAGTTCTCCCTGAACCTGCGGTGTGACCTGCAGGGCACCGGCGTGCGTGTGACCAACATCGAGCCGGGCCTGTGCGAAAGCGAGTTCTCCCTGGTGCGCTTCGGCGGTGACCAGGCGCGCTACGACGCGACCTACGCCGGTGCCGAGCCGATCCAGCCGCAGGACATTGCCGACACCATCTTCTGGGTGCTGAACACGCCGGCGCACGTCAACATCAACCGCCTGGAACTGATGCCGGTGAGCCAGACCTGGGCGGGGTTTGCGATTGAGCGGGGGGCCAAGTAAGGCTCTAGACCGCGTTGCTGCCATCGGGGGCTTGGCGAATCGTCGCACCGCCCCGATGGCGTCAAATCGGCCAAAACAGGCCATAAGGTACACTCCACCCCTGAAAACCCCACCGCACCCTGCGGTTTAAAGGTTTTGACGGGAGGAAATGTGAGTAACCGAGGTGAGCAGTCACTGCTCAAGCAATCGACGATCCTGATGTTCGCGGTAGCGATCGCCGGGATTGTCACGGGTGTGATATCTGGCGCCCAATCCATTCTGTTCGACGGCTTTTTCTCGCTGATCGCCACCGCCATCAAGGTGTTGATGCTGATCACGGCCAAGCTGATCGCCAAGAAAAGCAACGAGCGCTTCCAGTTCGGCTATTGGCATCTGGAGCCCATGGTGCTGCTGATCGAAGGCAGCTTCCTGCTGCTGATCGCCATCTATGCATTCCTGAACGGTGTGTTCGGCATTATCAATGGCGGGCGCGAGATCGAGTTGGGCCTGGTGATCATCTACGCGGCGGTGTTTACCGTGGTCGAGTTCGCCTACTTCTTCTATGTGCGCTATCGCAACCGCAGGCTGAAATCCTCGCTGATCCAGTTCGACAACATCAGTTGGCTGGTGGACGCGATGCTCTCGGTGGGCCTGCTGGTCAGCTTTCTCGCCGCGCTGTTGCTCAAGTCCCAGGGCTATGGCGAGTGGGCGGTGTATGTCGACCCATTGATCCTGATCCTGCTGGCCCTGAGCATGCTGGCACCGGCGTTCAAGATCCTGCGCCCGGCGTTGCGCGAGGTGCTGGGGATCGCGCCGGATCACCTGGATGACAAAGTGCGCGAGGTGATGGACGCGGCGCAGGCCAGGCATGGGTTCGATGACTACGTGTCCTACGTGCAAAAGCACGGTCGGGCGCGGTTTATCGAAATCCATGTGGTGCTGCCGGCGGATTACCCGGTGGATAACGTCGCGACCCTGGATGGGCTGCGTGAAGAGATATCCACAGGGCTGGGCGCACCGGATGCGGCGCGCTGGCTGACGATCAGCTTTACCGGGGATCGCAAGTGGATTGCGTGATGGGTCGTTAGACCGAGGCCCTGCAGGTCACCCGAGAGGCTGGATCAGCCCCTGGTAGCAGGTTGCCAAATGATAAGGGGTGGTTGAAGGCATATCTCGTCGGCTCACCGCGCCGTTGGCATCCAGGCATTCATGCCAGCCTTTCTCATGCAGGAAATGCTGTTGCAGCGCCAGCAGTTGGCGCTGCAGCACCGCCTCACTGCCAGGGCGCAAGGTCAGTGCCCGCAGGTACTCGGCCTGGGCCCAGATACGCTGGGTGCCGTCGCGCACGCTGCCGTCGAGTGCCAACATGCCGCTGACCGCTCCGGTCGCGCTGTCCACACCCTTTTGCTCAGCGTAGGCAAACGCCCGCGTCAGTGACGCATGCAGCGGCGTGCCGCGCAGCACGGGCGACGATTCGAGCAAAAAGAACCACTCGAACTGGTGCCCCGGCTCAAACCAGTTATCCACAGCGCCCAGCGGCTTTTCCATCATCACGCCGTGCCGGCGGTTGATGAAACGCTGCTGCATGGCCGTCGCCAAGGCCAGCAGGGCCGCTTGCACAGGGGCATCCTCGCGCACCGCGAGGGTGGCTAGGAAACCTTCGGCCAGGTGCATCAACGGGTTTTGCAGCGGGCCGGACTGGAGGGACGACCAGTTGCGTTCCAGCACCGCCTCGTACAGGCCGTCCTCGGTGGCGAAGCGCTGGGCGACGACTTCGAGGGCGGCGTTCAGCACCGATTCCACCAGCGGTTCACGCACCTTGGCCCAGTAATGGGCGCAGGCAAAGATGATGAAGGCGTGGGTGTAGAGGTCTTTGCGCTTGTCCAGCGGCTGGCCGGCGGGGTCGACGCTGTAGAACCAGCCGCCGTGTTCGGCATCGTGGAAATGCCGTTGCAGGGAGCGGAACAGCACCGCCGCGCGCTCTTCAGCGAAAGCCGCCCCTGGCGCGCCGATCAGGCTGGCGAACAGGTACAACTGTCGCGCGCAGGCCATGGCGCGGTAGCGCTGCGGCGGCAGTGGGCGGTGATCGGCGTCCAGCGCCTCATAGGGCAGCGCCAATTCGGCATTCCAGCCCGGGCCCTGCCAGAGCGGCACGATCAGGGTGTGGAAGTGCGTGAGCACGGCATTCAACGAAGGCTGGGGGGCGGAGCTTGGAGCGATGGGCATCGGCTGGCGTCGTCACGGCAGGGGTGTAGGCGCGCATGGTAGCAGGCTTGGGAACTGTGGTGTCTGCGCCACCGCTATCGGGGGCAAGCCCCCTCCCACTTTTGACTGCGTTCCACAGGTGGAACTCGGTCGAATGTGAGGGAACTTGCCCCGATAAGGGCCTTATAAGCGCTGCAAATCTTAGCCTGCCAGCAACCACACCCCAGTCGCCGCGGAAGCCGCTCCGGCAATCCGTACCAACGGTGCGGCTGCGGCCGGCAGCCAGCGCACCAGCGCATACCCGGCCGCGTGCAGTGCAGCGGTCGCGCCGACAAAACCGGCGGCATACGCCCAAGGGCTCGACATGTCCGGCAGCTCCAAGCCATGGGCCACACCATGGAACAACGCAAACAACGCCGTCGCACCCATGGCCATGAACAACGGCGGACGCACCGCCAGTGCCACCGCCAGGCCCAGGGCCAGCACCGAGGCGGCGATCCCGCTTTCCAGCGCGGGCAATTGCAGCCCTTCAAAGCCCAGCACGCCGCCCATCAGCATGGTGCCGACAAAGGTGCACGGCAGGGCCCAGCGCGCGGCACCCTTTTGTTGCGCGGCCCACAGGCCGACCGCAAGCATGGCCAGCAGGTGGTCGAGGCCGCCCAGCGGGTGGCTGATACCGGCTACCAGGCCGTTGTCGCCGTGGCCAGGGTGAGCGAAGGCCAGGGCGGGCGCGAGCAGCAGGGCGGCGGCTGCGAGGAGTTTATTGAGGTTCATAAACAGGTTCCTTATGGGTTGATCAGGCGGCGGTCAGCAGGCCTTGGCGTTCGATAAAGGCGACGATTTCTTCCAGGCCTACCCCGGTTTTCTGGTTGCTGAACACAAAGGGTTTGCCGTTGCGCATGCGCTGGGTGTCGCTGTTCATCAGCTCCAGCGACGCGCCCACCAGCGGCGCCAGGTCGATCTTGTTGATCACCAGCAGGTCGGATTTGCAAATACCAGGCCCGCCTTTGCGCGGCAGCTTGTCGCCGGCGGACACATCGATCACATAGATGGTCAGGTCCGACAGCTCCGGGCTGAAGGTGGCCGACAGGTTATCGCCGCCGGACTCCACCAGGATCAGGTCCAGGCCGGGAAAGCGGCGATTGAGTTGGTCCACCGCTTCCAGATTGATCGAGGCGTCCTCGCGAATCGCCGTGTGCGGGCAGCCGCCGGTTTCCACGCCGATGATGCGCTCCGGCGCCAGGGCCTGGTTGCGCACCAGGAAGTCGGCGTCTTCGCGGGTGTAGATGTCGTTGGTGACCACCGCCAGGTTGTAGCGATCGCGCAGCGCGAGGCACAGGGCCAGGGTCAGGGCGGTCTTGCCGGAGCCGACCGGGCCACCGATACCGACACGCAGGGGTTGTGTGTTCATGTCTGATTCTCCAAAAAAACCTTAGGAACGGAACAGGCGGCTGTACTGGCGCTCGTGGGCCATGCTCGCCAGGGACAGGCCGAAGGCGGCGCTGCCGAAATGCTGGGGGGCGATGCGGGCGGCGTCCTGCCGGGCCTGTTGCAGCTGGGGCAGCAGCTCGCTGGTCAGGCGTTGCGCGGCTTGCTGGCCCAGGGGCAGGGTTTTCATCAGCACGGCCAATTGGTTTTCCAGCCAGCTCCAGAGCCAGGCGGCGAGGGCGTCGTCGGCGCTGATCGCCCAGGCGCGCGCGGCCAGTGCCCAGCCGAGGGCCAAGTGCGGTTCGCGGCGTTGCTCCAGGAAGCGGCGGGCGTCGCTGTCCAGTTCCGGCAGGCCATTGAGCAACTGCTGCAGGGAATAACCCATCTGTCGGCTTTCCTGATACAGCTCCCGGGTTTCGCGGCTGGCTTGATGCGCTTCGCACAGCTGCGCCAACGCTGGCCAGTCCTGCTCTGCAGCGGCGCGGCAATGGGCGAGCAACAGCGGAGCTTCGAAGCGCGCGAGGTTGAGCAGCAATTGGTCGCTGATCCAGCGCCGAGCGCTGGCGGCATCGTTGACGCGGCCGTTCTCCACGGCCATTTCCAGGCCCTGGGAATAGCTGTAGCCGCCAATCGGCAATTGCGGACTGGCCAGACGCAACAGCGCCCAGGCTGGGTTCATAGACGTACGCCGAACTGATGCAGCTTGGGCGGGTAGTTGAAATCTTCATCGCCATGCCGGGAGTGGTGGTGACCGCCGCCATAGGCGCCGTGTTCCGGTTGGAACGGCGCCTCGATGGTTTCGGTGTGGGCGCCCAGTTGCTCAAGCATGGCCTTGAGCACGTAGTCATCGAGCAGGCGCAACCAGCCGTCTCCCACTTGCAAGGCCACATGGCGGTTGCCGAGGTGGTAGGCGGTGCGGGTCAGTTCAAACGCGTTGCTGCAGGTGACGTGTAGCAGGTGTTCAGGGCGGGCGCACACGCGTACGACACGTCCGTCTTCGGCTTGCAGGAATTCGCCATCGTGCAGCGGCGGCTGGCCGCGCTCCAGAAACAGGCCGACGTCTTCACCGTCGGCACTGAAACAGCGCAGGCGGCTCTTGCTGCGTGCTTCGAAATTCAGCAGCAGCTCAGCGGCCCAGAGGGCTTGGGGGGCGATTCGGCGGTGGATCACCAGCATCAGGAAGCTTCCAGCTATGAGCGATGGAAGTGCTAGAGCAAGGGCCTTGCCAATCAGGTATTGATGTAGGAATTCTCTGTCGGTGCGCGAGGAGATGCCACTGAATAGGGCGGGGTTGAGTGCTGCGAGTGCTTACTGTTGGTGCGCTGCCGGCTATTCAGCACTTAAATGGTGCTCTTTTTGTTGGCGAGTGGTGTTTATCACATCAAGTTCCTTCCGTTTTTTTCGTATATGGGATTTTCGGATTTGTCCTACTGGATGTAAGGATTCGGCGTTCATCTGCTTACGCGCCAGACCGTTAGGATTTGCGCCGTGCTAAACATCCACGGCGAGTTCCAGTATGTTCAAATCAATTGTGTGTTTATTCATTTTCAGTCTTTACCTGGTCACTCCCTCGTCCTCGGCCAATATCCAGCCGCGCGGGGCAGCCCCTCTCGAGATCGCGACGCCCCTGCAGTCGCTGCAAAAGCGCCCAGCCATCGACAATGTGATCGACCGCGCCCATCAATTGCTGGGCACCTCGTATAAATGGGGCGGGAACACCGTGGAGCAGGGCTTCGACTGCAGCAGCTTGCTGGTCTACCTGTTCAGGACCGAAGCCAATATCCGTATACCCCGCACCACGGCGGCGATGCACCGTTCCAACGCCATGACGATCAAGCGTAACGCGCTCAAACCTGGGGATGCGGTGTTCTTCAAAGGTAACGGGCGCAGTCAGGTCAGCCATGTCGGCCTTTATATAGGCGAGGGCAAATTCATTCATTCGCCGCGCGCCGGCAAGACGGTGCGAATCGACTCACTGAGCAATCGCTACTGGAACAAGAACTACAGTACCGCCAAGCGCTTTCACTCGGCGGGATAGCCGGCTTACTCCGTACTGCCCAGGCCTTGCCAATGCTTGAGGCCGATAAAGATAAAGCGCAGTTGCTGGGTGATTTTCGCCTGGGGCGTGAGGTGGGCAGGCAAGGCCTGGGCCGGTGGATCAATGATGTCGGGAAGGGTGGCGAACACGCTCTTGACGATCAGGTCGGCCATTACATGCAGGCCATCGGCGTCCAGGTGCTGCAACTTGGGCATCAGGGTCAGGTCGGCCGCCAGGTCGCGGGTGATGTCTTCACGCAGGGCACCGATGGCTTGGCGCACCGCCAGGCAACCGCCGTATTGCTCGCGGGCCAGGAACAGGAATTGCGAGCGGTTGGCCGAGACCACATCGAGAAAAATCCGCACTGAGGCATCGATAATGCCGCCCATCACGAATTCGTTGTGGCGCACCAGGCGAATGGTGGCGCGAAAGGTCTGGCCCACCTCACTCACCAATACAAGTCCAAGCTGGTCCATATCGGCAAAGTGGCGATAGAAGCCGGTGGGGACAATGCCTGCGGCCTTGGCCACTTCACGCAGGCTCAGGCTGCCAAACCCACGGCCACACTCCATCAGATGGCGGGCAGCGTCCATCAGGGCGAGGCGGGTCTGTTGCTTCTGTTCGGCACGGGGCAGCATGGGCGGGCGGGCTTTGTCGGCAAGTACAGCGACGCACTCTAGCAAAACAGCTTCATTGACGTCGAACTTGGCGGGGAATAGGTGGGGAGTGTTGCGTGACAGGCGCTACAAAAAGTCAAAAGCCCGGTCGGTAGATCGGGCTTTTTTCTGGGCCACCACAGGGTCAGCTCTGAGCTTGATGCAGTTCTTGCAGGCGATCAGCACCACCTTCGGCAACACCTTCGGTGTAGGCACGTTCGTTGGCTTGTTCCGCACCACCTTCAACCAGGCCTTTCTGTTCCAGGCGATCACGGCCACCTTCGGCAACACCTTCAGTGTAGGCACGCTTGTTGGCGTGTTCCGAACCGTTTTCAGCGACAGCACCTTTGGCGTAGTCACGGTTCTCGTCTTCTTGCGAACCGCTGCGGGCCAGGGGCTGGTTGAAGTGAACGGCGTCGGCCTTGGCTTGTGGGGTAACCTGTTCGGCGGCTGGCAGGGCAAAGGCGCTGGAAGCCAGGATGGATAACAGGACGGTAGCAAGTACTTGGCGTTTCATGATGGGTTGCTCCTTGGGAGGGCGATAAAGTGGGTACGGGGCTAATGCTACTCTCGATAAGTCGATATAAAAGTTCATAAACACAATGGTAATAATCAACAGAATTGATTGTTCTTCAGGGAGGCTCTAGATCGGGCCTCTCAAGCACGCGGTTTTGCACCGAGGTGGGTATTTTCGACACGAATCCGGGTAACAATGGTGCGCCGTGGAGGATCGAATCTGTCGAAACGGTCAGGAAAGCAGGTTTTCAAGGGTAAATCGGAGATTGGGTTAAACCCACGAGCGGTTTGCCAGTCGTAGTTTTATAAGCTGTCCTACAGGTGTTGGTTCAGCCGGTCGTATTCAGGAGTCCTGTGCAATGACGCGCACTCGTAAAATCGTCATGTGGAGCTGCGCCAGCTTCGTTGTGTTAATCGCTGTGGTGGTACTGGTCCTGGTGTTCTTTGACTGGAACCGCATCAAACCGCCCCTCAATGCCAAAGTCTCCGAAGAACTGCATCGCCCGTTTGCCATCAACGGTAACCTGGCGGTGGTGTGGGCGCGTGAGCCCGATGAAGGCGGCTGGCGCGCCTGGGTGCCGTGGCCCCATGTGATTGCCGAGGACCTGACCCTGGGCAACCCCGACTGGTCGAAAAAACCGCAGATGGTCACGCTGAAAAAGGTCGAGCTGCGCATTTCGCCGCTGGCGTTGCTGGTGCAGCGCGTGGTGATCCCGCGTATCGACCTCACCGAACCGAGTGCCGAGTTGCAGCGCCTGGCCGATGGCCGCGCCAACTGGACGTTCACGTTCGACCCCAAGGACCCCGACGCCGAACCTTCCAACTGGGTGGTGGACATCGGCGCCATTGGCTTCGACAAAGGCCACGTGACCCTCGACGACCAGACCCTCAAGACTCAGTTGGACGTGATCATCGACCCCCTGGGCAAGCCGATTCCGTTCGGCGAAATCGTCGGCGACGCCGATGCCAGGAAGGCCCTGGAAAAAGGCTCCGCGCCCCAGGACTATGCGTTCGCCCTCAAGGTCAGGGGCCAATACCACGGCCAGAAACTCGACGGCAGCGGCAAGATCGGTGGCCTGCTGGCCCTGCAGGACGCGGCCAGGCCGTTTCCGCTGCAAGCCCAGGTCAGGATTGCCGATACCAGCATCGCGTTGGCCGGCACCTTGACCGACCCGTTGAACCTCGGCGCCCTGGACCTGCGCCTGAAACTGTCCGGCAGCAGCCTGGGTAACCTCTACCCGCTGACCGGCGTCACCTTGCCGGATTCGCCGGCCTACTCGACTGACGGCCACTTGATCGCCAAGTTGCACGAGGCCAGCGGCGCGTCATTCAGCTACGAAAACTTCAACGGCAAGATCGGCAACAGCGATATTCACGGCAACCTCGCCTATGTCGCCAGCCAGCCACGTCCCAAGCTCAGCGGTGCGTTGGTGTCCAACCAATTGCTGATGAGCGACCTCGCCCCCCTGATCGGTGCCGACTCCAACGCCAAGCAAAAAGCGCGTGGCGGTGAGAGCAAACAGCCGGCGACCAAAGTGCTGCCGGTGGAAGAGTTCCGCACCGAGCGCTGGCGCGACATGGATGCCGATGTGGAATTCACCGGCAAACGCATCGTGCACAGTGCCGAGTTGCCCTTCACCGACCTGTATACTCACCTGGTGCTCAACGACGGCGAACTGAGCCTGGAACCTCTGCGATTCGGCGTGGCCGGCGGCAAGCTGGATGCGCAGATCCGCTTGAACGGCCGCACCACGCCGATGGAAGGCAGCGCCAAACTGACTGCGCGCAACTTCAAGCTCAAGCAGTTGTTCCCGACCTTCGAACCGATGAAAACCAGCTTTGGTGAACTCAACGGCGATGCCGATATTTCCGGGCGTGGCAACTCCGTCGCGGCGCTGCTGGGCACCTCCAACGGTGACCTGAAGATGCTGATCAACGACGGCGCCATCAGCCGTGGCCTGATGGAAATTGCCGGGCTCAACGTGGGCAACTACGTGGTGGGTCGCCTGTTCGGCGACAAGGAAGTGAAGATCAACTGCGCGGCGGCGGACTTCGGGATCAAGACCGGCCTGGCAACCACGCGCTTGTTTGTGTTCGATACCGAGAACGCGATCATCTATATCGATGGCACCGCCAACATGGCCACCGAACAGCTCGACCTGACCATCACCCCCGAGTCCAAGGGCTTCCGCCTGTTTTCCCTGCGTTCGCCGTTGTACGTCAATGGCCCGTTCATCAAGCCCAATGCGGGTGTAAAGGCCATCCCCCTGGCCCTGCGGGGCGCGGGCATGGTGGCACTGGGCGTGATCGCCGGCCCGGCAGCGGGTCTGTTGGCGCTGGTGGCACCGAGCGCCGATGCGCCGAACCAGTGTGCACCGTTGTTGCAGCAGATGAAGGAAGGCAAGGCGCCGAAGACGGTGAAGGGCTAGCATATAGAACACAAACCCCAATGTGGGAGGGGGCTTGCCCCCGATGACGGAGTGTCAGTCACCAGATGCAGTGGCTGAAACGACGCATCGGGGGCAAGCCCCCTCCCACATGTTTTGAATTGCGCTGCTTAGAGACTTTCGAGGATGTCGGCCATATCGTCCGCATGCTCTTCTTCCTGAGCCAGGATCTCTTCAAACAGACGGCGCGTGGTCGGATCCTTATCACCGATGTACTGGATGATTTCGCGGTAGCTGTCCACCGCGATCCGCTCGGCCACCAGGTCTTCGTAGACCATTTCCTTCAAGCTGTTACCGGCCACGTATTGGGCATGGGAGTTCTTCGACAGCAGGTCCGGGTTGAACTCCGGCTCGCCGCCCAGCTGCACGATGCGTTCGGCGAGTTTGTCGGCGTGCTCGGCTTCCTGGGTGGCGTGTTCGAGGAATTCCTGCGCGGCGACGGCAGCTTTAACGCCGCTGGCCATGAAGTAGTGGCGCTTGTAGCGCAGCACACACACCAGTTCAGTGGCCAGGGAGCCGTTGAGCAGGCGGATGATCTCTTCGCGGTCGGCGTCATAGCCCTCGGTCACGGCACCGTTTTCGACGTTCTGGCGGGCGCGGCTGCGCAGGGTCGCAACGTCAGTCAAGTTTGCTTCAGTCATCTCAATCTCCTGGGGCTAATCCGGTTTTACGCCACGCTCTGTCGGCGTGATCGCTCCCAGTTGTGAGTCACGGGCGCAGCAAAAAGTTTTATTGGATTTGCCAGGCGTGTCATCAGCGCGTCGCCGGAATTGGGCTAGCCTGCCATCATCCTCTCTTGATCAAGGACGTTCGCTTCATGTCGCAGTCGTTAGCCACGCGTTATCCCTTGGTGCTGGTGCCCGGCATGCTCGGGTTTGTGCGCCTGGGGTTCTTCCCCTACTGGTATGGCATTGTCCCGGCACTGCGGGCGGGTGGGGCGCAGGTGTTTCCCATCCAGGTGGCGCCGCTGGACTCCAGCGAGGTGCGTGGCGAGCAGTTGCTGGCGCAGATCGAGCGGATTCGCCTTGAGACCGGCGCCGACAAGGTCAACCTGATCGGCCATAGCCAGGGCGCGCTGACCGCCCGTTATGCGGCGGCCAAGCGCCCGGAGTGGGTGGCGTCGGTGACGTCGGTGGCCGGGCCCAACCACGGTTCGGAACTGGCGGACCATATCCACGCCCATTATCCGGCCGACAGCGTGAAGGGCCGGCTGATGAGCGCGCTGTTTCATCTGGTTGCAACGGTGATGAGCCTGCTGGAAACCGGCTATCGCGGCCCGCGTTTCAAGGCGGACTTGCAGGCGTCCCACCATTCCCTGACCAGCGCAGGCGTGGCGCTGTTCAACCGCAAGTATCCCCAAGGGTTGCCGCATACCTGGGGCGGGCACGGGGCGGAGGTGGACAATGGCGTGCGCTACTACTCATGGTCCGGCACCTTGCAACCGGGCAAGACCGATCGCGGACGCAACCTGCTGGACGGGACGAATCGCAGCTGCCGATTGTTCGCCCGCAGCTTCGTGCGCGAGAAGGGCCAGTGCGACGGCATGGTCGGGCGCTGCAGCTCGCACCTGGGGCGGGTGATCGGCGATGACTACGCCCTGGACCACTTCGATATCGTCAACCAATCCATGGGCCTGGTCGGCAAGGGCGCCGAGCCGATTCGGTTGTTCGTCGAGCATGCCCAGCGCCTGAAGGCGGCCGGGGTTTAAGCCTGGCGGCGCACCGGCGTGGTCCAGCGCTCCGACAAAATCACCCCGCCCAAGGTCAGCAAACCGCCCACCAGGTGATACAACGCCAATTCTTCCCTGAGCACCACGGCCGCAATCAATGCGGTAATCAACGGCAGCAGGTTGAAAAACAACGTGGTGCGGCTGGGGCCCAGGGTCTTCACCGAGTGCATCCACGCCAGTGGCGCCAGCATCGAAGCCAGCAAGCATGCATAGAGCACCAGCGGAATATTCGTCCAGCCCAGGCCGGCTTTTGCCGAGAACAGAAACAGCGGAAACAGCACCACCACCGCCACCAGCACCTGCAGATACAGGAGCACCAGCGGCGGCAGGCGCAGTTGCCATTTTTTCAACAGGGTGCTGTAGACCGCGTACGCCAGGGTCGCGACCAGCATCATCGCATCGCCCAGGTTCACGCCGTGCTGCAGCAACGCGCCGAGGCTGCCGGCCGACACCACCACCACTACCCCTGCGAATGACAGCACCGCCCCCGTCAGTGCGCCCAAGGTCAGGCGCTGGCCCAGGCTGATGATGGCCGCCGTCAAGGCCATCAACGGCATCAACGACAGGATGATGCCCATATTGGTGGCGCTGGTCAGCGAGGCAGCGTAGTACGCCAGGCTCTGGTACACCGCCATGCCCAGCACGCCAAGGATGCCGATCTTGCCCAGGTTCGGGCGGATCAGCGGCCAGTGGGCGATGACCGGCTTGAGCATGAACGGCGTAAAGAGCAGGGCCGCCAGCAACCAGCGATAAAAGCCGATTTCAGCCGGGAAGATCGAACCCACGGCCAGTTTATTGACCACGGTATTGCCGGCCCAGATAAAGATGGCCAGCAGGGGATACGCGTATTGCATCGAAAGAAACCAGATGTGTTGATGAGCCAGGATTATCCCTTGTCTGGATCGAAGCCTATACTGCGATCCAGACAAACGACCTCTGTATCCAGACAATATGGCCCGACACACCGTACGCCTTGCGGATTTTGGCAGCCTGCCAAGCCCCGTGTACTTCCGTTACTCCGACTTTGCCCCCGACACGGAGTGCACCCCGCACCAGCATGTCTGGGGCTCGCTGGACTACTCCGCCAGTGGCGTAATGCGCATGGAAGTGGCCGGCAACCGCTTTATGTCGCCACCGCAGTACGCGGTGTGGATCCCACCCAATACCGAACACAGTTCCTACAATGCCCAGGCGATTGTCTACCGTTCGGTGGGCCTTTCACCGCAGCTTTGCGAGCAATTACCCCAGCAGCCCTGCACCCTGGCGATCAGCGACATCCTCAAGGCCATCCTCAGCGACTTCGCCCAGCGTGACGTCAATATCCCGCACACCGACGCCGATATTCGCCTGGCCCAGGTGCTGGTCGATCAGCTCAGGCAGGCGCCGATCCACGAGGGTTTTTTGCCCTACGCCCGCCACCCCGGGCTGCTCGGCGTGTTGGAAGGCATGCAGGCCGACCCCGCTGACAATCGCCCCCTGGCGCACTGGGCCGACCAGGTGCATGTG
Organism: Pseudomonas sp. NFACC25; assembly: GCF_900100935.1. Classification (NCBI taxonomy): domain Bacteria; kingdom Pseudomonadati; phylum Pseudomonadota; class Gammaproteobacteria; order Pseudomonadales; family Pseudomonadaceae; genus Pseudomonas; species Pseudomonas sp. NFACC25. The sequence continues at coordinate 118,007 of NZ_FMUC01000014.1, read as the reverse complement.
AGCGAGCGCACCCTGGCGCGACAATTTGTGCGCGAGCTGGGCATGAGCTTCGGCGAATGGCGCCAGCGCCTGCGCTACCTCGCCGCCATCGAAGCCCTCGACAGCGAGCGCAGTGTGCAAAATGTGGCGTTTGACCTCGGCTACAGCAGCGCCTCGGCGTTTATCGCGATGTTCCAGCGCCAGGCCGGCTGCACCCCGGAGCAGTACCGGCGGACGAATATTCGCAGCCGATGAAGATGTAACAAGGTTTGGCTACACTGCTGGGTAGGCCGTGCCTCCCGGCACGGTAACAGGGAGAAAACTCCATGAAGATGCTGCGTATTCCGCTGTTGATGATGGGCCTGCTGCTGTGTTCCCAGGGCTTTGCCGCCACTGCCCAGCAAAACAAGATGACCACCTGCAATGCCGAAGCCACTACCAAGACGCTCAAGGGCGACGAGCGCAAGGCTTTCATGAAAACCTGCCTGTCGGCGCCGGCGGCCAATGATGCGAAGACGCTCACCCCGCAACAGCAGAAGATGAAGGATTGCAATGCGTCGGCGAAAACCAAGGCGCTGACCGGCGATGCCCGCAAGACGTTCATGAGCACCTGCCTGAAGAATTGATAGCCCCAGGCCCCAGAAGGCTGCGACACTCGCACACAGCCCCTCTGTAGGAGCGAGCTTGCTCGCGAAGAACGCAATTACCCCGCGTTTATTCAGAATAAACGCGTTATCGTTGGCGACCTTCGCGAGCAAGCTCGCTCCTACACATCCTTTAACGCCGTTCGTTTTGAGGCTGTATGCCAACGTTTTCTCAGCGTCACGTGTTATTGCTGGCCAGCTACATCATCATTTTCGGCGGGTTGCTGCTGGTATTGCCGCTGAAATTGCTGCCCAGCCTGCTGGCCGGCCTGTTGGTCTATGAACTGGTCAACATGCTCACCCCCCAACTGCAACGGCTGATCGAAGGGCGCCGCGCGCGCTGGCTGGCGGTGGCCTTACTCGGCACCCTGATCGTCAGCGTGCTGGCCCTGATCTTCGCCGGCGCCATCAGCTTCCTGCTTCATGAAGCGGAAAACCCCGGGGCTTCCCTGGATAAATTCATGGGCGTAGTCGACCGCGCGCGCGGCCAACTGCCGCCGTTCCTCGATGCCTACCTGCCCGCCAGCGCGGCCGAGTTCCGTGTAGCCATCGGCGACTGGCTGAGCAAGCACCTGAGCGAACTGCAACTGGTCGGCAAAGACGCCGCCCACATGTTCGTCACCCTGCTGATCGGCATGGTGCTCGGCGCGATCATCGCCCTGCAGCGGGTGCCCGACCTGACCAAGCGCAAACCCCTGGCCGCGGCGCTGTTCGACCGCCTGCACCTGCTGGTCCAGGCCTTTCGCAATATCGTCTTCGCGCAGATCAAGATCGCCGCGCTCAACACCGCCTTCACCGCCGTGTTCCTCGCCGTGGTGCTTCCGCTGTGCGGCATCCACCTGCCGCTGACCAAGACCCTGATCGTGCTGACCTTCCTGCTCGGCCTGTTGCCGGTGATTGGCAACCTGATGTCCAACACCCTGATCACCATCGTCGCGCTGTCGTTGTCGATCTGGGTGGCGGTGGCGGCGCTGGGGTATCTGATCGTGATCCACAAGGTCGAGTACTTCCTCAACGCGCGCATCGTCGGCGGGCAGATCAGTGCCAAGTCGTGGGAGTTGCTCCTGGCGATGCTGGTGTTTGAAGCGGCGTTTGGTTTGCCGGGGGTGGTGGCGGGGCCGATTTACTATGCGTATCTGAAGAGTGAGCTGAAGCTCGGTGGTATGGTTTAAGGCGTGTGTTGCCTGGGCGGGCCCCATCGGGGGCTTGCCCCCGATGAAGTCGCCACGGTATTTCAGGTAAAACTCAGCAGCCGTAGCGCTTGCTCGCCTCGATCGCCAAACCACTGCCGATACTGCCGAAGATATTCCCCTCCACATGCCGGGCATTCGGCAGCATGGCCGAGATGCTGTGGCGCAGCGCCGGGATGCCGCTGGAACCGCCGGTGAAGAACACCGTGTCCACCTGGGCCACCTCCACGGAAGCGTCGGTGAGCAACTGCGTCACGCTGTTGCGCACGCGCTCCAGCAAGCCATCGATGGCCGACTCGAACAGTGCGCGGCTCAGGTCCACGCTCAACCCCGCTTCAACCCGGTCCAGCGGCACGTGGCGGCTGTCTTCGTGGGTGAGCTGGATCTTGGTCTCTTCCACTTCCATGGCCAGCCAGTGCCCGGCGCGCTGTTCGATCAGCTTGAACAGGCGATCGATGCCGCCGGTGTCTTCGATGTCATAGCGCATGCTGCCCAGGGCCAGCTGGGATTTCTGCGAGTACACCGAGTTGATGGTGTGCCAGGTCGCCAGGTTCATGTGGTGGCTGGTGGGCATGTAGGCACCGCTTTTCATGCGGCTGCCATAGCCGAACAGCGGCATCATGCCGGCCAGGGACAGTTGCTTGTCGAAGTCGGTCCCGCCGATGTGCACGCCGCCGGTGGCGAGGATGTCGTCCTGGCGGTTGTCGTTGTGGCGGCGCTCCGGGGACAGGCGCACCAGCGAGAAGTCGGACGTACCCCCGCCGATGTCGACGATCAGTACCAGCTCTTCCTTCTCGATGGTGGACTCGTAGTCGAACGCAGCGGCAATCGGTTCGTACTGGAACGAGATGTCCTTGAAACCGATCTTGCGCGCTACGTCGACCAGGGTGTTTTCGGCTTCCTGGTCGGCCATCGGGTCGTCATCGACGAAAAACACCGGGCGGCCCAGCACCACTTCTTCGAATTCGCGGCCGGCGGTGGCTTCGGCGCGGCTCTTGAGTTGGCCGATAAACAGCGCCAGCAGGTCGGTGAACGGCATCGCCGTGCCCAATACGCTGGTGTCGTGCTTGATCAACTTGGAACCCAGCAGGCTCTTGAGCGAGCGCATCAGCCGGCCTTCGTAGTTCTCCAGGTATTCGTGCAGGGCCAGGCGACCGTAGACCGGGCGGCGCTCCTCGAAGTTGAAGAACACCACCGACGGCAGGGTGATCTTGTCGTCCTCCAGCGCGATAAGCGTTTCCATGCCGGGGCGGATCCAGCCGACGGTGGAGTTGGACGTGCCGAAGTCGATACCGCAGGCACGGGCTGGGGATGGGTTTTTCATGTCTATCGGGTTCCGGTTGAAAAACGGCCGCGCAGTGTATGCCAGTCGAGGGCGGATGCGTAGGCCGACCATCCGTTAAATCGTGCTTGAAAGTTCAGCATTCGCCCCCACATCTGGTGCATACGGCAAGCGCCGATAACACTTTGACGCACCCCCAGGCCACAAGACTCAACAGGTGCAAACCAGCGCACGTTGTGCCCCGGGCTGTGCGATCTCGATTAAGGATGGTGAACCGCCGATGGATTTCAAAGACTACTACAAGATTCTGGGTGTCGAGCCGAGCGCCGATGACAAGGAAATCAAGGCCGCCTATCGCAAGCTCGCGCGCAAATATCACCCGGACGTGAGCAAGGAAAAAGACGCCGAAGCCAAGTTCAAGGACGCGTCCGAAGCCTATGAAGCGCTTAAAAGCGCCGACAAGCGCGCCGAATACGACGAACTGCGCAAATACGGCCAGCATGGCCAGCCGTTCCAGGGCCCGCCAGGTTGGCAGAGCCGTGGCGGGTTTGGCGGTGGCCAGGGCACCGAGGATTTTTCCGACTTCTTCAGCTCGATCTTTGGCGGGCGTGGCGATGCCTTCGGTGGCGGCCAGCGCCGTCCAACCGGGCGTAAAGGCCAGGACGTGGAGATGCAGCTGTCGGTGTTCCTCGAAGAGACACTGTCCACCGAGTCCAAGCAGATCAGCTTCCAGGTGCCGCAATACGACGCCTCGGGCCGGCATGTCAGCAACACCACCAAGAGCCTGAACGTGAAGATCCCCGCCGGCGTGGCCGACGGTGAGCGTATTCGCCTCAAGGGCCAGGGCGCACCGGGTGTTGGCGGCGGGGCCAACGGTGACCTGTACCTGATCGTCAAGTTTGCGCCGCACCCGAAGTTCGAAGTGGATGGCGAAAACCTGATCATCAACCTGCCGCTGGCGCCGTGGGAGTTGGCGTTGGGCGCGGAAGTGGCCGTGCCGACCCTGACCGGCAAGATCAACCTCAAGGTGCCGGCCGGCAGCCAGAACGGCCAGCGCATGCGCGCCAAGGGCCATGGTTTGCTGAACAAGGCCGGGCAGCGCGGCTTCCTGTACGTGCAGCTCAAGGCGGTGATGCCGCCGGCAGGCGATGACGACGTGAAAGCGTTGTGGCAGGAGCTGGCAAAAAAAGCCGCGTTCAATCCGCGCGAGCAGTTCTAAGGGGATTTGTGGTGAGGGCACAAGCTCCCTCACCACAGGTTTCAAGTCAGAACAGGAAATACCGCTGCGCCATCGGCAACACATCCGCCGGCTCACACCACAGCAGCACCCCGTCGGCCTTGACCTGATAGGTCTGTGGGTCCACCTCGATGTCCGGCAGGTAATCGTTGTGGATCAGGTCGGTTTTCTGCACATCGCGACACCCTTTCACCACCCCAATCTGTTTCTTCAGGCCCAGGGCTTGCGGCAAGCCTGCGTCCAGGGCTGCCTGGCTGATAAAGGTCAGGCTGGTGGCATGCAATGAGCTGCCGAAACTGGCGAACATCGGGCGATAGTGCACCGGCTGCGGGGTGGGGATCGATGCATTGGCATCGCCCATCAGGCTGGACGCAATCGCGCCGCCCTTGAGGATCAGGGTCGGCTTGATGCCGAAGAACGCCGGGCGCCACAGCACCAGGTCAGCCCACTTGCCCACTTCGATGGAACCGACGATATGGCTGATGCCGTGGGTGATCGCCGGGTTGATGGTGTACTTGGCGATGTAGCGCTTGGCGCGGAAGTTGTCGTTGCCGGGGCCGTCGCCGGGCAGGGCGCCGCGCTGTTTCTTCATCTTGTCGGCGGTCTGCCAGGTGCGCGTGATCACTTCACCGACGCGGCCCATGGCCTGGCTGTCGGAGCTGATCATCGAGAACGCGCCGAGGTCGTGCAGGATGTCTTCGGCGGCGATGGTCTCGCGGCGGATGCGGCTTTCGGCGAAGGCCACGTCTTCGGCAATGCTCGGGTCCAGGTGATGGCAGACCATCAACATGTCCAGGTGCTCGTCGATGGTGTTGCGCGTGAACGGCCGCGTCGGGTTGGTGGAGCTGGGCAGCACATTGGGAAAGCCGCAGGCCTTGATGATGTCCGGCGCGTGGCCGCCGCCGGCACCTTCGGTGTGGTAGGTGTGGATGGTGCGGCCCTTGAGCGCGGCCAGGGTGGTTTCGACAAAGCCGGATTCGTTGAGGGTGTCGCTGTGGATCGCCACCTGTACGTCGTACTGGTCGGCGACGCTCAGGCAGTTGTCGATGCTGGCGGGGGTGGTGCCCCAGTCTTCGTGCAGCTTCAAGCCGATGGCGCCGGCCTTGACCTGCTCGATCAACGGCTCGGGCAAGCTGGCGTTGCCCTTGCCGGTCAACCCTATGTTCATCGGGAACGAGTCGCTGGCCTGCAGCATGCGCGCCAGGTGCCAGGGCCCGGAGGTGCAGGTGGTGGCGTTGGTGCCGGTGGCCGGCCCGGTGCCGCCGCCGATCATGGTGGTGACGCCGCTGGTCAGCGCCTCTTCGATCTGCTGCGGGCAGATGAAATGCACGTGGGAGTCGATGCCGCCGGCGGTGAGGATCATGCCTTCGCCGGCGATCACTTCGGTGCTGGCGCCGATGGCCATGGTCACGCCGGGCTGGATATCCGGGTTACCGGCCTTGCCGATCGCGTGGATGCGGCCGTTCTTCAAGCCGACGTCGGCCTTGACGATGCCCCAGTGATCGATGATCAGCGCGTTGGTGATCAGGGTGTCGACGACTTCATGGGCGAGCAATTGGCTCTGGCCCTGGCCGTCGCGGATCACTTTGCCGCCGCCGAATTTCACTTCTTCGCCGTAGACGGTGAAGTCCTGCTCGACTTCGACGAACAGCTCGGTGTCGGCCAGGCGGACCTTGTCACCGACGGTGGGGCCGTACATGTCGGCGTAGGCTTGGCGGCTGATTTTCATGTGTGTGCCCTGAAATATTTGTGTTGAATGTGAAATCGCTATCGGGGGCAAGCCCCCTCCCACCTTTGGAATGCGTTCCCCTGTGGGAGGGGGCTTGCCCCCGATGAGGCCCTAAAGGTCGCCCATGATCCGCCCGGCAAACCCGAACACCCGCCGCCCGCCGCTCAAATCCACCAGCTCGACCTCACGGCTCTGCCCCGGCTCGAACCGCACCGCCGTGCCCGCCGGAATATTCAGGCGCATGCCGCGGCTCAATGGGCGGTCAAATGTCAGCGCGTCATTGGTCTCGAAAAAATGGTAGTGCGAACCCACCTGGATCGGCCGGTCGCCGCTGTTGGCCACGCTGAGGGTGACGGTGCGTCGGCCGACGTTGAGTTCGATCTCGCCAGGCTGGATCTGATATTCGCCAGGAATCATGCAGGTTGCCCCAGGGTCTTGAAGTAGATGGCGGTCGGGCTGTAGCGCCCGTCCGGGCTTTGGCAGTAGTCGGGCAGTTCACCGATCTTGGTGTAGCGCAGCGACTGGTAGAAGGCTTCGGCAGGCGAGCCGGCTTCGGTGTCCAGGTACAGCAGGCCGCGCTTGTGCTGACGCGCGGCGAGTTCCAGGGTGTTCATCAATTGTTGGCCCAGGCCGTGGCGCCGCGCGTTGCTGTGCACCAGCAGCTTTTGCACTTCGGCGCGGTTCAGGCCGTTGGCTTTCTGGCACAGCGCCAACTGTACGCTGGCGATCACCTGCTCATCGCGCACCACCACCCACAGCAACAGGCTGGCGTCTTCAATGCTCGCCTGTACCCCGTCCAGATAGGCACGGGCCTGGGCCTCATCGAAGTCGGCCATGAAACCCACCGACGCACCGTGCTTGACCGCATCCAGCAACAGCTCGATCAGGCCCCGACGGTAGTGGGCAAAACTTTCAGCATTGACTCGACGCAGTTGCGCGGCGTTCATCGAACTCACTCCTTGGGCGGTTGCGCGCCCGGATTCAATGTCAGTTGCATAAAGGTCAGGTCCAGCCAGCGGCCGAACTTGATGCCCACTTGGGGCATTTGCCCGGTGGTGACGAAACCCAGGCGTTCATGCAGGCGGATCGAGGCCCGGTTGCCGCTTTCGATGGCCGCCACCATTACGTGTTTGCCGCCACTGCGGGCGCGCTCGATCAGGGTTTGCATCAGGCGTGGGCCGAGGCCCTTGCCGCGCTGGTCGTTGCGTACGTACACCGAGTGTTCGACGCTGTAGCGAAAGCCTTCGAACGGGCGCCAGTCGCCGAATGAGGCGTAGCCGGTGACTTCATCGTTCTCCACTGCGACCAGGATCGGATAGCCCTGGGCCTGGCGTGCACTGAACCAGGCCTGGCGGTTGCCGAGGTCCACCGGTTGTTCGTTCCAGATTGCCGTGGTGTTGAGTACCGCGTCGTTGTAGATGTCGCGGATCGCCGGCAGGTCTTGCTCGGTTGCATCACGAATCATGGCCGTGCCTCACGCGATGGGTTGGTGGACGGTCACCAGCTTGGTGCCATCGGGGAAGGTGGCTTCCACCTGGATATCCGGGATCATTTCCGGGATGCCTTCCATCACCTGTTCACGGCTGAGCAGGGTGGTGCCGTAGTGCATCAGGTCGGCCACGGTGCGGCCATCGCGGGCGCCTTCCATCAAGGCGGCGGAGATATAGGCGATGGTTTCCGGGTAGTTGAGCTTCACACCGCGCGCCAGGCGCCGTTCGGCGACTAAGCCGGCGGTGAAGATCAGCAGTTTGTCTTTTTCCCGTGGGGTCAGGTCCATGGTTCAAGGTCCTTCAAAGAATGCATTCTTAAATACAACAGAGATCAAGTGTGGGAGGGGGCTTGCCCCCGATGGGGGGTGTCAGGCAATACATCTTTCACTGACCCACCGCCATCGGGGGCAAGCCCCCTCCCACATTTTGATCTTCATGTGCTCCATATTCGTGGTGAGACTGCTTCCCGTCCTAGCACCGCCGGGCGTAACAATTTCCATAAATCAATCAACCACCCCCGCGCCAGCAGCGCTTCGCTGGCCAGGCAGCGGGCGACCAGCAAGCCGGGCAGTTGGGTCAGATCGCCGCGCACGGCGTGGGGCATGGCGCGGCAGTGTTCGAGTAATTCGGGCTCGATATCGCCGGTCACCAGCAGCGTGGCGAACACCGGTTGGCCATCCAGGCCGATGGGCGAGTCGAGCAGGCCATCGGCGCCCACAATGCGCTGGCGCTCGTGCCAGAGCAACTGGCCGTCGCGGCGGATATCCAGGTGCGATTGAAAGTGGCCCAGGTCGAAGCGCTCGCCACTGGCCGGACGCCCCAGGGCGATCACGTCCCAGTAGAACAGCCGGGCATCGCCGTGCAGGTCGATGCGGGTGCTGAGTTCGGCCTGGGCGGCGCTGAACACGATGGTTTCCTGGGGCAGCCATTCCAGGGTCGCGCCGGCCTCCACCGTGAGATCAAGTTGCTGATACGCCGGGCCGCTGGCGCGATACCACTTCGCCGCGCCGGGGCTGGTCAATTGCGCCCAGGCACCCTCGGCGACATGGGCGCGGATGTCCAGGCGGTCGCCGCCGGCAATCCCGCCGGGCGGGTGCACGATGATGTGCTGGCACACCTCGGGGCCTTCGGCGTACAGGTGCTTTTGCACCCGCAGCGGGCCAAGGTGACGGCGCATCACCGGGCGCGTGGTGTCGCCGAAACGCGCGTAGCCGAGGTCCAGCTCGGCGTGCCAGCTGGGGGTGAACAGGGCAGGGGAAACGGGCAGGTTCATGGTTTCTTGTGCTTATCGTCAGGACGCTACAGGTTAGATGGTAACCAAACCGCGCACACCCTCACTCTCCATATTTTCACCACGGCCCTGCTGCACGATTTCACCGCGCGACATCACCAGGTACTGGTCGGCCAGTTCGGCGGCAAAGTCGTAGAACTGCTCCACCAGCAGGATCGCCATATCGCCGCGCGCCGCGAGCTTCTTGATCACGGCGCCGATCTCCTTGATCACCGAGGGCTGGATGCCTTCGGTGGGCTCATCGAGGATCAACAGGCGCGGGCGGCTGGCCAGGGCGCGGCCGATGGCCAACTGTTGCTGCTGGCCGCCGGACAAATCGCCGCCACGTCGGTGCTTCATTTGCAGCAAAACCGGGAACAGTTCGTAGATAAACGCCGGCACTTCCTTGGCTTCGGAACCGGGAAAACGCGACAGCCCCATCAACAGGTTTTCTTCCACCGTCAGCCGCCCGAAAATCTCCCGGCCCTGGGGCACGTAGGCGATGCCGGCGTGCACGCGCTGGTGCGGCTTGAAGCCGGTGATGGCCTTGCCCTCCCAGTTCACCGCGCCTTCCTTGGCCGGCAGCAACCCCATCAGGCATTTGAGCAGGGTGGTCTTGCCCACGCCGTTACGGCCGAGCAGGCAGGTGACTTCGCCGATCCTCACGTCGAAGGACAGCCCGCGCAGGATGTGGCTACCGCCGTAGTACTGGTGCAGCTTGTCGACTTGCAGCATGTTCAGTTCTCCTTAGCGACCGAGGTAGACCTCGATCACCCGCTCATTTTCCTGCACCTGTTCCAGCGACCCTTCGGCCAGCACGCTGCCCTGGTGCAACACGGTGACGTGGTCGGCAATCGAGCCGACAAAGCCCATGTCGTGTTCCACCACCATCAACGAATGCTTGCCCGCCAGGCGCTTGAACAGTTCGGCGGTGAATTCGGTCTCGGCGTCGGTCATGCCCGCCACCGGTTCGTCCAGCAGCAACAGTTGCGGGTCTTGCATCAGCAGCATGCCGATTTCCAGGAACTGCTTCTGGCCGTGGGAGAGCAAGCCGGCGGGCCGATGCATTGAGGCGGTGAGGCGGATGGTATCGAGCACTTCATCGATTCCATCCTTTTGCTCGCCGCTCAGGCGCGCACGCAGGCTGGCCCACACTGACTTGTCGGTCTTCTGCGCCAGCTCCAGGTTTTCGAACACGCTCAGGGCTTCGAACACCGTGGGTTTCTGGAACTTGCGGCCGATGCCGGCCTGGGCGATCTGCACTTCGCTCATGCTGGTCAAGTCGAGGGTTTCGCCAAACCAGGCCTTGCCGTGGCTGGGCCGGGTCTTGCCGGTGATCACGTCCATCAGTGTGGTCTTGCCCGCGCCGTTGGGGCCGATGATGCAGCGCAATTCACCGACGCCGATGTACAGGTTCAAGTCGTTGAGCGCCTTGAACCCATCGAAGCTGACGCTGATATCTTCCAGGGTCAGGATGGTGCCGTGGCGGGTGTTCAGGCCGGTGCCTGCGGCCTGGCCGATGCCGATGGCATCGCGGCCGCTGCCCGCATCGAAAATAGGTTCGAGCATGACGTTCCTCATTTCTTCAACAGCCCGATAACGCCCTTGGGCAGGTACAGGGTGACGATGATGAACAGCGCCCCGAGGAAGAACAGCCAGTACTCCGGGAAGGCCACGGTGAACCAGCTCTTCATGCCGTTGACCACGCCGGCGCCGAGCAACGGCCCGATCAGCGTGCCACGTCCGCCCAGGGCCACCCACACGGCGGCTTCGATGGAGTTGGTCGGCGACATTTCACTCGGGTTGATGATGCCCACCTGCGGCACGTACAACGCGCCTGCCAGGCCGCACAGCACCGCGCTCAGCACCCACACGAACAGCTTGAAGCCGCGCGGGTCGTAGCCGCAGAACATCAGGCGGTTCTCGGCATCGCGCAGGGCGGTCAGCACCCGGCCGAACTTGCTCCGGGCCAGGCGCCAGCCGATGTACAGGCTCGCCACCAGCAGCACCACCGTGGCCACGAACAGCACGGCCCGCGTGCTCGGTTCGGTGATGCCGAAACCGAGGATGCTGCGGAAGTTGGTGAAGCCGTTATTGCCACCGAACCCGGTCTCGTTGCGAAAGAACAACAGCATCCCGGCAAAGGTCAGCGCCTGGGTCATGATCGAGAAATACACGCCCTTGATCCGCGAGCGGAACGCGAAGAAACCGAACACCAGCGCCAGCACGCCCGGCGCCAGCACCACCAGGCACAGGGCCCAGAGGAAGTGCTCGGTGCCGACCCAATACCAGGGCAATTCGGTCCACGACAAAAACGTCATGAACGCCGGCAGCTCACTGCCTGCGGCCTGGCGCATCAGGTACATGCCCATGGCATAACCGCCGAGGGCAAAGAACAGGCCGTGGCCCAGGGACAACATCCCCGCGTAGCCCCACACCAGGTCCAGGGCGAGGGCGACAATGGCGTAGCAAAGGATCTTGCCCACCAGTGTCAGGGTGTAGGCCGATACATGCAGCGGGTTTTCCGGCGACAGCAGCGAACACACCGGCAGGGCCAGCAGCAGCAACAGCACCACCGCGCCGACTGCAATCGTCACCTGGGGGCCGGCCTTTTGCGTGGCCGTAAGCATCAATGGCTGGTTCATCAGTCGATCACCCGTCCTTTCAGTGCGAAGAGTCCCTGCGGGCGTTTCTGGATAAACAGAATGATCAGCGCGAGGATCAGGATCTTGCCGAGCACGGCACCGATCTGCGGTTCCAGGATCTTGTTGGCGATACCCAGGCCGAACCCTGCCATCACGCTGCCGGCCAACTGGCCGACGCCGCCGAGTACCACCACCAGGAACGAGTCGATGATATAGCTCTGGCCCAGGTCAGGGCCGACGTTGCCGATCTGGCTCAGCGCCACGCCGCCCAAGCCCGCGATACCGGAGCCCAGGCCAAACGCGAGCATGTCCACCCGCCCGGTGGGCACGCCGCAGCAGGCGGCCATGTTGCGGTTCTGGGTGACGGCGCGCACGTTGAGGCCCAGGCGCGTCTTGTTCAGCAGCAGCCAGGTGAGCACGACCACAAACAGCGCGAAGGCGATGATCACGATGCGGTTGTAGGGCAGCACCAGGTTGGGCAGCACCTGGATCCCGCCGGACAGCCACGCAGGGTTGGAGACCTCGACGTTCTGCGCACCGAACACCAGGCGCACCAGTTGGATCAGCATCAGGCTGATGCCCCAGGTGGCGAGCAGGGTTTCCAGCGGGCGTCCATACAGGTGACGAATCACCGTACGCTCCAGGGCCATGCCGATGGCGGCGGTGACGAAGAACGCCACCGGCAGTGCGATCAACGGGTAGAACTCGATGGCCTGGGGCACGTAGCGCTGCATCAGCAGCTGCACCACGTAGGTGGAGTAGGCACCGAGCATCAGCATCTCGCCGTGGGCCATGTTGATCACGCCGAGCAGGCCGAAGGTGATCGCCAGGCCCAGGGCCGCCAGCAACAGGATCGAGCCCAGGGACATGCCGCTGAAGGCCTGGCCGAGGATCTCACCCAGCATCAGTTTGCGTTTGACCTGGGCCAGGCTGGTCTCGGCGGCGGTGTGCACGGCGGCGTCGGTTTCCACCCCGGGCTCCAGCAGCGCTTCGAGGCGCGTGCGGGCCAGCGGGTCGCCGGTACTGCCGAGCAGACGCACGGCGGCGAGGCGCACGGCCGGGTCGGTGTCGACCAGTTGCAGGTTGGCCAGGGCCAGGCTGAGGGCGGAGTGCACGTCCTCGTTGGTCTCGGCGGCGACCTGCTGGTCGAGGAATTTGAGTTGCGCCGGTTGCGCGCTTTTTTGCAGGGTGCGTGCCGCGGCCAGGCGCACCTTGGGGTCGGCGGCGAGCAGTTGCTGGCTGGCCTGCACGTTGTCGATCAAGCCGCGCAGGCGGTTGTTCAGGCGTACGGTCCTGGTCTCGCCGTTGAGCGTGAGCTGGCCCTGTTGCAGGGCGTCCACCAACTCGATGCGCGCCGGGTCGGGCTGGGCGGCCCAGTCCTGGAGGAGCTTGGCTTGTTGCGTCGGGTTGGCGGCCAGGAAGTCTTCGGCGTCGCCGGCATGTACCGCCAAAGGCAGCAATAGCAGGGCCGTGAGGATGAAACGGTGCAGGGCAGTGGGCATACAAATTGTCCTGATCGTACGCGGTCAATTGTGGGAGGGGGCTTGCCCCCGATTGCGGTGCATCAGTCAGCACATGCAGTGCCTGACACTCAGCTATCGGGGGCAAGTCGAATCGTCGCACCGCCCCTCCCACATTTTTGATCTGTCGTGAGACTTAGTTGCTCTTCACCGCATAGTCCGGCTTCTTGTCATTGCCAGGAATGTACGGGCTCCACGGCTGCGCCCGGATCGGCTCCTGGGTCTGCCACACCACCGAGAACTGCCCGTCGGACTGGATCTCGCCGATCATCACCGGCTTGTGCAGGTGGTGGTTGGTCTTGTCCATGGTCAGGGTAAAGCCCGATGGCGCGGCAAAGGTCTGGCCGGCCAGGGCTTCGCGCACTTTGTCGACGTCGGTGGACTTGGCTTTCTCGGCTGCCTGCGCCCACATGTGGATGCCCACGTAGGTGGCTTCCATCGGGTCGTTGGTCACCGCTTTGTCCGCGCCCGGCAGGTTGTGTTTCTTCGCGTAGGCTTTCCAGTCGGCGACAAACTTCTTGTTCACCGGGTTCTCCACTGACTGGAAGTAGTTCCAGGCCGCGAGGTTGCCCACCAGCGGCTTGGTGTCGATGCCGCGCAGCTCTTCTTCACCCACGGAGAAGGCCACCACCGGTACGTCGGTCGCTTTCAAGCCCTGGTTGGCCAGCTCCTTGTAGAACGGCACGTTGGAGTCGCCGTTCACGGTGGAAATCACCGCCGTCTTGCCGCCGGCGGAGAACTTCTTGATGTTGGCGACGATGGTCTGGTAATCGGCATGGCCGAACGGGGTGTAGACCTCTTCGATGTCCTTGTCCGCCACGCCTTTGGAATGCAGGAACGAACGCAGGATCTTGTTGGTGGTGCGCGGGTACACGTAGTCGGTGCCGAGCAGGAAGAAACGCTTGGCGCTGCCGCCTTCTTCGCTCATCAGGTATTCCACCGCCGGGATCGCCTGCTGGTTCGGCGCCGCACCGGTGTAGAACACGTTCGGCGACATCTCTTCACCCTCGTATTGCACCGGGTAGAACAGCAGGCCGTTGAGCTCTTCGAACACCGGCAATACCGATTTGCGCGACACCGAGGTCCAGCAGCCGAACACCACGGCGACCTTGTCCTGGGTCAGCAGCTGCCGGCCCTTTTCCGCGAACAGCGGCCAGTTCGACGCCGGGTCCACCACCACCGGCTCAAGCATCTTGCCGTTCACCCCGCCCTTGGCGTTGATCTCGTCGATGGTCATCAGCGCCATGTCTTTGAGGGACGTTTCGGAGATGGCCATGGTCCCGGACAGCGAGTGCAGGATGCCGACCTTGATGGTCTCGGCGGCCTGCACGGTCCAGGTCAGGCCCATGGCGACAATGGAGGCGGACAGGGTGAAAGCCTTGATCAAGCTGCGACGCTTCATGGTGCGGTCTCCGTAAACGTTTAGTTTTTTTTGATAGGCCGATGTGAACGCTGAAGGGGTACTAGCAAGGGCTGTGCCCGATGGCGCAACGCCCGGTTTTGCGGGGGCTGGAGCCCGGTGCCTGGCGTTGGCGCACCAATGCGGAGCGTGCGGGCGTTGGCGGTGCAGGGGATGCGCCTAAAGAGTGCCGGTGGCCTCGATAACTATGCAGCGCCCTGCTGGCGGTTCAAGCGAGGACGCTTCTGCATGGCAAGCGTTGTGCGAGCCCGGTGCCCATGGGCACCGACGACGAACATGATCAAGGGAGTGTCATGCAAGAGCATTTATCCAGAGAGGAGCGCGCGGCAGCGAGGGGCCTTCGATATACCCTCAGCCCTGGGTTTATCAGTGCCGACGATGCTGCACGCTATGTGCACGAGCGCATTGGCGACAAGCGCGACCGCGAGTACGGCAGTGTCATTCTCCAGCGCCTGGCCGATAGCAAAGTGTTTGCCACCGAGCCGATTCCCGGCAAGGCGGCGACGTTCGACTTTTCGCTGTTGCTGGAGCGCGGGGCGCAGAACGAGTTCCTCGATCCTGAGGGCTACAAACTGGTGGGCGGGGTGCATTCTCACCCTGACCAGTTTGCCCAGCTCAAGGCCCTCAATCCCGGTTATCGGGACCGCCAGGTGCGTATCTTCAACAGCTTTTTTTCCACCCGCGATGTGGTCTTCAACCACTACGAAGGGCGTGCGTTCGGCACCGCCTACTTGTCGGGCCCCCAGGGCGTATTGCTCAAGTACCAGCCGGGTTTTTCCGAGGCCGAGCGCAAGTTTGTCGACTGGATCGACGACGTCAGTACAGCCGTGCCCGCCGATGGTCACGATGGCACGCTCGAAGGCTTTATCAGGAAAGTGGCGTCGGTAGGCCGCCTGTCGTTGCTGGTCGCCAGCGATGACTGGGGCGGGGTGCCCGGTGTCATCGATCAGCGCTGGCGGCCCTATCTGCCATTGAACAGCGGCCAGCCCACCATCGCCTGCGGGGCGGTGTATCCCGAGGTCACCCAGGCGCTCAACGCCGTGCAGGCGCGCATGCGGCGCATGCCGAATGTCAGCCAGATGGCCCTGCTGCTCAAGCATGAGCTGCGCGATGAGTTCGCCGCCACCCAGCCCTTCGTACTCAGCAGTGCAGAGCAGTTGCCCACCGACAACCACCTGCCTTTGCTGGCGGGCGGGCCACCCTTGCCGGAGGGCTTTCACCTGCAGGGCTTCTTCTATCTGTCGCGGCCGGTGCCGGCGCAGTTTCCGACGGTGGAACCGTGGCTGTACCAGCAGTTCTTCAGCCCTCGGGAGCTGGCGGCCTACATCGCCAAGGCCCGCCGCTACATGCATACGGCGCCCTCCGTGCTGGGCATCTCGCTGTACCTGCGCACCAAGGACAATGCCTTGCTGCGCTACCGGTTCAGCGGCTCACCGGCGGAAACGCGATTGTTCACCACCGATGAGCCCGGCCTTGACCTGGCCCTCGCGGCGGGAACCCTGACCCCGCGCCAGTTTGTGAAACAGGTGGCCGAAGCCGGTGAGTTGAGCGTCGAACAGACCAGCCCGCTGTGGGACGTGGAAGGCGTGGTCGAGAACAACTGGACGCCCTATGCACGCTTCCCCTTCAAGCAGGCCAGCCTCGGCCAGGCGTTTTCGTCGGCCGACAAGGCCGCACAGTTTGCCCATGCGCAGGTGGGCGAGCGCCGTGACCGCGCCTATGTGGCGCTGATTCTGAAGCACCCCGACCAGCACTTTGTACTGACGCAATTGCTGCAGGCGGGCACCAACCCTTATGGGTTCCAGGGGTTCTATCCGTGGGACGCTTACAGCAAACAGTTGGCGTTGCCCGGTGGTTATCAACTGCACGCCTGGTTCGGCTCGCACATGGCGTTGTCATGGGAGAACCTCGATGCCGACTTCAAGACGAAGTGGACCCGCGACGATGCCAGTGTCTACTTCCAGGGCTTTACTGACGTCGAGGCCCACAGGATTCATCAACTGCGCGTGCCGGGCTACCTCTCCGGCGCTGCAGACAGCCTGCTTGTGCTGGAGCCGGAAGGGGCGGACCAGGCCGCATTCACGCGATTGTTCGCGCCGGCGCCGGGCGGCAGCCTGATTGCCAGAGACCTGGCGGACGGTACCTATGCGCCTGCCGAAGGCGTGCGCAAGTTGGCTGGGGTCAGTCGCCTGCGGGTGGTCCTGGGCAATGCGCTATGGGGGCCGCCTGGCGCCATTGACCGGCACTGGCGAGCGTTTGCCGCTGCGCCGTCCCTGCCGAGCGCCGCGACCGCCGTGGCTTCCCTGCCGGCCTTGAGCCCGGCGTTTGTGTCTGCGGATGATGCGGCACTGTGGGCTCACCGGCGTATCGGGACGCGACGCGAGCGTGAGTTCGGTGGAGTCATCCTGAAAAAGCCTGGCGGGCATTTCTTTGCCACCGAGCCGCAAGTCAGCACCGGCGTGCGGTTCGACTTCCTCACCCTCCTGGGCACGGATGATCGCGCCCGGTTCATTGCTCCGCCCTCTTATGAATGCCAGGGCTTCTACCGTTCCTATCCGGCCGAGCCTGGCGAGGTGGAGCGCTACAACCCGGGCTTCAACCCGGACCAGGTTGCGCTGACCGGCAGCTTCTTCTCGAATGCCGATCAGGTGTTTGCCCTGTCCCACCGTGATTTCACCCCGGTGCATTATCTGTCCGGTCCTGACGGCGCATTGCTCAAGTACACGAGCAGCGGTTCCCAGGCCGAACAATCCCTGTTGCGGCAGTTGACGGGGATCGAGCCGGCGCAGCCTCTCACCGCGTTCGAGGGGGCGGTGTGGAACCTGGCGCAGGCCGGGGACCTGCGGGTCGTGGTGGGCAGCAAGGTCTGGGGTGGGGTGCGGGGGCGTGTGCTGCACGGCTGGACCCTGGGCAGCCCTGTCACCTCGGTGCAGGACCTGCCGTTTTTTACCCCGCTGCTGTCGATGGGGCACAGCGCGGTGCTGGTCGCCCTGAGCAGCGTCGACTTGCTGGGGCAGGCGGCGGTGGGCGTGGTGCTGAAACACCGTACCACCTCGAATTACATCGCTACGTTGCCGGCGCCGTTGGGGACGACCCTGGACAGTCTGTTTCCCGTGGGGGACCGCGGTGAGCCAAGGCTGGTGCCGAATTATCGCCTGGTGGGCCTCTACCACGCCCAGCCGGCCCAGGCGCCGGAGCGCCTTCCGCCCAAGGAGGCGTGGCTGTACAAGCGGTTTGCTACGCCGCCGTTGCTGGTGGACGCCATGAGGCAAGCGATCGCCAGCACCGGTATCCAGCTCGCTGAGCTTGGTCTCAAGCTGTATCTGCGCACCGCTGATAACGCTTTGCTGCACTGGCAGGTGCCGAGTGCCTCGTCTGCCAACGAGCTGTTTGTCGTCGACGGCCAAACCGTGACCGACAACGGCAATGAAGCGGCCTTGCTCGACGGCACGTTGTCGCCGCGGGACTTCGTGCGCCGAGTGATTCGCGCGGGCGCGTTGTCGGTGGTCCAGCAAGGCGGCCTGTGGAACACCCTCGGGCCGTTGTATGACAGCGAGCACTTGCCGCTCGGTTCAGGCGCGCTGCCCTTGAGCGGGATGTTCCTGACCGCGGACGACGCCGCGCGGCATGCCCATGAACGCATCGGCGTTCGCCGCAGCAATGCCTATGCCGGGTATGTCCTCAAGCGGGACGATGGGCGATTTGTATTCACTGAGCCGGTGGCCATTTCCGGCGACGGCTTCGCCTCCGACCTGCTGCGCCCTGCCAACGGCAGTGCTTATCTGGTGCCGCCTGCGGGCCATCAGCTGTATGCGCGCTACAGTTCGCATACCGCGTTATCCGTGGCTGACCTGGAACGCCAGCGGCGTCTTGGCTGGACGCTGGCCGATCTGGAAGTCAACGCCACGCTGTTCTCCGATGTGGAGATCCGTTCGGTGATCGAGTCGCGGCTGCCGGCCTATCTGAGCGGTTCGCCGAATAACCTGATCAGCTATCGCCCCAGTGGCTCGGCCAATGAGCTGCTGGTACTGAGCAATACCCGGCGCGAAGCAGGCCAGCATGGCTATTTCGAGCGGTTGGAGAGCGGCCGGCTCAAGCCGGTGGACATCGTCGCCCGGCTGGCCGATGCCGGCACCTTGAGCGTGCTGGTGCGCAGCGCGTTGTGGGGGCCGCGCGGCCGGGTCTACAACGACTGGACGCCCAACTTCGACTACGCCGAAGTCGATCTGCAGGCACCGGCGTTCGGCGCGATCTTCGACAGTCTCGATGCCGCGGCACTCAATGCCCATGTGCGCTGGTACGGCAGGAACCTGGATGCGCAACGCTGCACGGCGTACATCCTCAAGCATCCGCAGCGCGATGAGTTTGTGGTCAGTGAACTGCTGGCGATCACCTCCGGCGGGCGTTGGTTGAGTGACTCCTCCAGGGGCGTCGGTTATCTGGCCGGTGGCGAATTCGCCAAGGGGTTCGAGCTGGCCGGCCTGCTGTTTTCGCAGCAATGGGTGCCGGCGGGATTGCCCACCCCCGAGGCCTGGCTGGCACGGTTCTTCATCACCCCCGAGGTGCTGCTGCGCGCCGAACAGGATGCCCGGCATCTGCCGCGCCCGGCAGCCACTGCGATACTGCCGGTGTATGTGTCGACACACGATGGCGCCTTGTTGCGCTACCAACCTCCGGCATCCTCCCTGCTCAAGGAGGCCACCGACGGCACGGGCGTGATCATCGCCGGGATGAACCTGCACAACGGGACGCTGGACGTCCAGCGCTATGTGTCACAGGTCGCCCAGCCTGCGGACCTGCGGGTGCTCTACACCAGCCAGTGCTGGGACCGCCGGGGAGCGGTAGGCCAGGGTGGCGTGGCCTGGCGCCCCTACGCCAACTTCATCCGCCGTCGCCTGGGCCCGGCCTTTCATTCCCAGGACGATGCGGCCCGGCACGTCCGTTCGCTGCTGCAGGGCAATGGTCTGCTGGGCGGGTTGATTCTGCAGCGTCCCGATGGCCTGTTTGTCGCCACCGAACCGCTCAAGGTGCCCCAGGAAGACTTCGACCCCAAGTGGATTTTCCCGGATGAGGTGGTCAGTACCGGTGGCTTCCCGGCGGCCCATACGGTGGTTGCACGTTACCGCTCCAGCCCGGCCCGGGAGTTGCCCTTCGTACTCGAACTGGCGCAGGCCGGCCTCTATCGCAACATGCTGTCCACCCGCGTGATTTCTTCGGCCCTCGCAGGCCAGGACGCACGCCTGAACCGCGAGTACCTGCTGGGTTCCGATGGCTGTGTGGTGAGCTACACACGCAGCCACTCCGCGCTGGAGGAAGCGCTGAGAAAACAGCTTTTGCCCCTCGACGAGACACGACGCGATCGCCTGGAAAACCTGCTCGAACGTCAGATTCGCAACGCCGCGCTGGCGCCTGGCGAATTTGTCACGCGCCTGGCCAATGCGGGTGTCTTGCGGGTGGTGGAGGGCAGCCCGACGTGGGGCACGCCACGCCGGATCCTTGGCGCCTTCATCGTCAATAGCGACCGCCCCGCGCCATTGGCGATCCGGAACGCACTGGCAGACCCGGCGTTCAGCCCGCTGTTCACCCAGGAGCAGGACGCGGTGCGGTATGCCCATCAGCATCGTCGGCATGGCGAACACCTGCAGTTCGGCTACGTGTTCAAATCGCAGAAAAACGGGCACTACATGGTCAGCATGCCGCTGGTGCGCCAGAGTTATCGTGACTTTGCGCAAGTCTTTCCCGACGGTCTTTTCCCCCAGGGCTATGGGCTGGAAGGCTTCTACCTGTGTGCCAGCAGCGACAGCGTCACGCCGGCCACGGATCCGTTGCACCAGGCATTTTTTTCGCCCACGGACATGGACATCGGCATCCGCTTCTCGATTCACGGAATCAGGGGCAAGCAACTCACGTTTTACCTGTCATGCGCGGATGGTGCCCTGCTCAGGTATCAATACCTGGGCACGGATGCGCAGCTGGATTCGTGGGGCTCGCTGCTTGAAACACGGCAGCAGTTGCGCGCAGGCCGGATGACCCTGCTCAGTTACGTCCATCGCCTGCTCGACAAAGGGGTCCTGGATACGCTGGTCCGAGGCGAGGTCTGGACCACGCGCAATCGTGTCGATACGTTCTGGAAACCCGGTGTCGATGAGGTGTTTGTGCCGCCTTGGCGTGCGGCCTGCGGTCCGGTTTTTTCCGATGGGGATGATGCCGCGCGCTATCTCCGGCGCCAGCTTTCGCCGTATCAGGGCA
Organism: Pseudomonas sp. NFACC25; assembly: GCF_900100935.1. NCBI lineage: Bacteria > Pseudomonadati > Pseudomonadota > Gammaproteobacteria > Pseudomonadales > Pseudomonadaceae > Pseudomonas > Pseudomonas sp. NFACC25. Next base: position 97,352 of record NZ_FMUC01000014.1, on the reverse strand, counting down.
AACAGTACCTCTCGGCGATACTCGCCAATGCGGCGGGCACGTCGTTCCTGGCTACCTTGCCGGTAGCGGCCGGGGCCGACCAGTCGCTGATTCTGCGCCTGTTCTACAGCGGGCCGCTGGGCCCTGTACAACCGGCGGTGCCGCCAGCGCCCCTGCCGGACTTTCCGCAGCCATATGCGGTTGCGGGTGTCCATCTGCTCTACAACAGCATGCCGGCCACCGACAGCCGGGCGCCGAAAGATATCGCCCTGACGCGTCATTTCGTGGCGCCGACCTTCCTGAGTTATTTCATCAGGGTGTTGCGCGGGCTGTCGCGGCCGTCGCCGGGTCTGTATCTGTCGAGCCAGGCCGGGGCGTTGTTGAAGTACCTGCCCAGTTATTCGGCGCAGGAAAGCCGGGTCCTGGTGGGCGGTCCCGACGTGTATCCCACCGTGTTCCTGAAGGGCGTGGCCAGGACCGGCAAGCTGTTCGTGCTGGACAAGGACGACTTCTGGATGAACGAGGGTCTACTGTCCGAACGGCAAGTGGAGCGCTCCAATGGCCTGGAAGTCGCCGTGCCCGAGGTCGACGAACCGCTGAGCCTGCGCGACCGCGACGAGCTGTAAACGTCAGCGCTTGCGCATCAGGCCGATGAAGAACAGGCCGCCGATCGCCGCCGTGGCCACGCCGATCGGCAGGTCTTCGGGGGCGATCAAGGTGCGCGCCGCCACATCGACCCAGATCAGGAACAGGCTGCCCAGCAATGCACACACTGGCAGCAAGCGACGATGCTCGGCGCCCACCAGGCGCCGGGCGATGTGCGGCACCATCAGCCCGACAAAGCCGATGGAGCCGCTGATGGACACCAGCACGCCGGTCATCAACGAGGCGACCAGGAACACCTTCAGCCGTACATTGCGGGCGTTCAGGCCAAGGGTCACGGCGGTCTGTTCGCCGGCCATCAGCGCGTTCAACGGGCGGGCCATGCCCACCAGCACCAGCAGCCCGAGCACTACGCTGGCGCCCGGAATCGCCAGCAGTTCCCAGCGTGCCAGGCCGAGGCCGCCGAGCATCCAGAACATCACCGCCGAGGCGGCGCGATGGTCGCCCATGAACAGCAGCAGATTGGCCGCCGCCATCATCACGAACGACACTGCCACGCCGCACAGCAACAGGCGATCACTCTCCAGCCGGCCATTGCGACTGGCTACCGCGAGCACCACGATCATGCTCGACAGGGCGCCGATAAAGGCGGCGATGGGCAAGGTCAGCAGACCGATGATCTCGCCTACATGCAGCACCACGATCACCGCGCCCAGGGTCGCGCCGGAAGTGACACCCAGCAGGTGCGGATCGGCCAGCGGATTACGCGTGACCGCCTGCAACACCGCACCGATCAACGCCAGCCCGGCCCCCACCAACGCCCCCAGCAGCATGCGCGGCACGCGGATCAGCCAGACGATAGGTGCCTGCCCGGCCGACCAACTCACTTCGCCGATGCCGAAGACCTTGTACAGCAGGATGCGCCACACCACGTCCGCCGGTACCCGCGCCGGGCCAAAGCCCAGGGATATCACACAGGACACCAGCAGCAATGCGCCCAGGACGGCAAGCAACAGGGGGTAACGACGGGTGATCATTCGCCGTGGAACCCCTTGGCCAGGGTTTCCACCGCCAGCACGTTATCGATGCCCGGCGTGGCTTGTACATACGGGATCACGATAAAGCGCTGGTTCCTGATCGCGTCCACCCCTTGCAGCGCCGGGTTGTTGAGCAGGAACTGCTGTTTTTGATCGGCGGTGACTTCGCTGTAGTCGACGATCACGATCACCTGTGGATTGCGCTCCACCACCATCTCCCAGTTGACGCGGGTCCAGCTGGCGTCGACGTCATCGAGGATGTTGCGCCCGCCGGCCGCGTCGATCAGCGCCTGGGGCATGCCGAGGCGGCCGGAGGTCATGGCGCGGTCTTCACCGCTGTCGTAGAGGAACACGCGCGGCTTGTGGGCGGGCAGGTCTGTCTGCACCTCGGCGACCTGTGCCTGCATCTGCGCGATCAAGGCATTGGCGCGGTCCTGCACGTCGAAAATCCTGCCCAGGTTGCGCAGGTCGTTATAGGTGTCGTCCAGGGTCGCGGCCGGGCGCTTCATCACGAAGGCGCACGACTCGGTCAGCTCGTACACGTTGATCCCCAGCGGCTGCAGGGTGTTCGGCGTCAGGTCGCCGCCCACGCGCATGCCGTAGTCCCAGCCGGCAAAGAAGAAATCCACATTGGCATTGAGCAGGGTTTCCACTGACGGGTACTTGCTCGCCAGTTCCGGCAGGCCATCGAGAGTCCGGGCCATGTCCGGGGTGACCGACTTCCAGCCGGTGATGCCGCTGTAGCCGGCCATCCGCGGTTTGAGGCCCAGGGCGAGCATCATCTGGGTCATGTTGATGTCATGGCTCACCGCATGCTTCGGCGCCTCCCGGAAGGTCACGTCGCGGTTGCAGCTTTTGACGGTGACCGGGTAATGGGTGGCTTCAGCGAAGGCTGACGAAGCACCGAACAGCAGGGCCACAAGGGCGAAGGCGCGCAGGATCATGGTTGGGTTATCCAGGTGATGCGGGGATGGTCGGCCAGGGGATGAGTGTCGATCAGCGCCTCGACGCCGAACACATCGCGCAGCAGTTCAGTGGTCAGCACCTGGTGAGGCGTGCCGCTGGCGACGATGCGCCCGTGGTCGATCACGTAGAGCCGATCACAAAAAGCGGCGGCCAGGTTGAGGTCGTGGATGCTGGCCAGGGTGCCGATACCCAGGCGCTTGACCAGCCTCAACAGCTCAAGCTGGTAGCGTGGATCGAGGTGGTTGGTCGGCTCGTCGAGGATCAGTAATTGCGGTTGCTGGGCCAGGGCGCGGGCGAGGATGACGCGCTGTTTTTCACCGCCCGAGAGGGTGGCGAAGGCATGCGCTTCAAAGCCCTGCATGCCCACCGATACCAGCGCCTGTTGCACCAGCTGCCGATCCTCCAGGGTGTCGCTGTCGAACAGGCCCTTGTGGGGCGTGCGGCCCATGGCGACCACTTCATCGACTCGCAGGCCAAAGGCATCCGGGAACTCCTGCAACACCACGGCGATACGTTGCGCACACCACTTGGCGCCTTGCTTCCACAGGTTCCGGTGGGCGAGCAATACGTCGCCGCGCTCCGGCTGGGTGAACCGATAGGCGCAGCGCAACAGGCTGGTCTTGCCGCTGCCATTGGGGCCGATCAGCCCGACGAACTCCCCCGCAGCGACGTGAAGGCCTGCGTCACGCAGTTGGAACGGGTGTTGGCTGTGGTTCGCTGGGGCCCAGTTGATGCGGGTGAGGGTGAGTGAAGTCATCAAGTCTCTCAAGGCCTGCAGGGATCCAACGGTGTTTGGGTCAGTTAGAAGGTGTAGTCCGCCGTGACGAAGAACGAGCGCGGTTCACCGAGGATCCATTGCTGGCCGTCGTTGTACTGGCTGACCGCGTAGGTGCGGTCGAACAGGTTGTTCAGTTGCAGGCCCAGGGTGGTGTTGCGCATCGCCTTCCACGACAGCGTGGCATCGACCACGGTGTAGCTCGGCAGCTCGTTCTGGTTGGCCATGTCGGCATACCGTGCATCGACATAGCGCACCCCGGCACCGGCGCGGATGTCGTCGCTCAGGGCCTTGCTCAGCCAAAGGTTGGCGGTGCGGCGTGGCACGTCCACCGGGCGATTGCCGTCGCGGGACACTTGTACGCCGTCGACAGCCTGTTTGAAGTCGTCGTACTGCGCCCGCACGACGGCTGCGTTGGCTTGCAGCGCCCAGGCGTGCGGCAGTTGCAGGTCGAGGCTGGCTTCCAGGCCGCTGGAGGATTGCTGGCCGACTTGCTGCTTGAGGTCCGGGTTGCCGGGGATGTCGGTGAGCAGTTTCTTCTTGACGATATGGTAGGCCGCCACTGTCCATTCGCCGCGTTGATCCCAGAAGGCCTGCTTGAGGCCGATCTCGGTTTGCCTGGCGGTGGAGAGGTCGAACTGCTGCTGGCCAGGGCTCAGGGAAATCAGGCCGCCGACCCCGTCGGTGCTGGTGGCGTACTGGCCGTAGACCGAGGTGTCGGGGGTGATTGCGTAGACCAGGCCGGCCTTCCAGTTATTACCGGTGAGGGTCTTGTCGCTTTGGCTGGCGTCACGCAAATCATCGCGCTCGACGTGGGCATAGTCGCGGCGGATGCCGGTGACCAGCGCCAGTTGGTCGGTGAGTTGCAGGCGGTTTTCGGCGAAACCGGCAACGGTTTTGGTGGTGGTGGCGAACAGCGGTTTGAACGGGTTCTGGCTGTCGAACCGAGCGGGCGCCGGATCGTTGATATCCACCGGCTGGCCGCCGGGCAGTGCGTCGTTGAACGGTGAGTTGCTGGCCAGGCGGAAACGGATGCGGTTGTATTCCACGCCCGTCACGGTCTGGCTGTCGAGGCCGAACAGGCTGTGCTTGAAGGTGAAGGTCTGGCGATCGCCGACCTGTTCCTGGTTGTGCTTGATGCCGAAGTTGCCGCTGCGGGTCAGTTGCCCGTTGGTGACGTTGTAGTTCTCGGCGTTCTGCCAGCGGCGCTGGTTCTTCAGGTAGAACAGTTCATTGGTGGCGCTGACGTTGTCAGTGATCTGCCACTCGCTGGTCAGGCGCGTCCACTGGTCGTTGTAGTGCTGGGTGTCGTTACTGACGTTGTAGTTCTTGTCGCGCAGGCCCTTGTGCAACTGGCCATTGATCAGCGGCGTGCCGAAGTAGTTCTGCGGGCGCTGGTCGCCGTAGTCGCTGGCCAGGGTGAAGCTCAGGTTGTCCGCCGCCTGCCAGCGCAGGGCGCCGCTGACGAAGTCGCTGCTGGAGTCGCCATGGTCGATAAAGCCGTGGCTGCGCAGGCGGTTGAGGTTCAGGCGATAGCTCAGGGTGTCGGTCAGCGAGCCGCCGCTGTCCAGGGCCTGTTGCTGGCGATCGTAGGCGCCGTAGCCGAGGCGGAGGTGGTTTTCGATCTCACCTTCGAAGGGTTTTTTCGGCACGGTATTGATCACCGCACCGGTGGCGCCTTCGCCGTACAGCACCGAGGCGGGGCCGCGCAAAACGTCTACGCGTTCCACCGCCCAGGTGTCCACCGGGAAGGTCGAGGTGCCCATGCCCATGTACATGCGGGTGCCGTCGTACAGTTGCATCACCGAGCCCTGGCCGGTAAAGCCACGGGCCGCCAGCGAGGTGCCGCCATCGCCCGGTGTGCCGGTGCGGCTGATGCCGGTGGCACGGGAAATGGCGTCCTGCACGCTGGCGTCGCCACGCGCGCGGATCTGCGTGCCGGTCTGGCTTTCGACACTGCCCGGGGTTTGCAGCGCGCTGAGATTCAGGCGCGAGCCTGCGGTGGTCGGTGTGTTCAGGTCGACGTGTTGGTCATCCACGGCCGCTGCGGTCACCGGGCTGGCGGGCAGGGTCAGGGCCTGGGCGCTGTCATGCAGGGCGAGCAGGCACAGGCCGGACACTAGGTACTTGTTCATTGGGCGGAAAATCGCTTCTTCGAGGCGGTGCTCGCCGCTGGGCGCGGCGAGCTGAGGTATGCAGTAAGTGTTATAAGTTAACACTTCCTGCGTCTTTGGCGAAAGCCCGCGTAAGACTACCTAACGCCTCTATGTAGGGCATCTCGCCTACTTCATAGCGAACCTGAGGTGGATTCACGTTGGCTGAACAACCGTGAAAACACCAGGCGATCCAGCGCCCAGACCGCGATCAACGAGGCGCCCACCAGCGGGAACAGGAGCGCCAGCCCGAGCATGATCACCATCGCGGTTTTCCACTTCGGCAGGTCATGACGCAACGGCGGAACTCCCAGGCCGCCCTGGGGCCGACGCTTCCACCAGATCAACACGCCACTCACCGCGCTGAGCAGGATCATCAGGCAGATCAGCAGCACGATCAGCTGGTTCACCCAGCCGAACATCTTGCCCTCGTGCAGCATCACGCCGGTCTCGGTGGCCCGCGCCACGGTGTTGTAGTGCGCCCAGCGCACATCGGCGAGGACTTTGCCGGTGTACTGGTCCACATGCAGGGTGGCGTCGTTGCGCGGGTCGTCGGCGAACACCGCGACGGTGAACACGCCTTCGGCAGTGGTGGGGAAAGTGATGCTGTAGCCGGGCTCGACCTTGCGTGCCGTGGCCAGGTCCACCACCTGTTGCAGGCGCACCGTGGGCGCGGCGGGAGCAGCGTGCATGGCGCCGTGGTTCATGTGTTCGGCATGGTCGCCGGACATCGGCATCGGCGTGTTTTCCATGGCCCAGGGCACGGTCTGTTGCGTTGCGGTATTGAGCACCCGCGCCTGCTGATCGGACTGCGGCACGTTGTTCCACATCGCCGCCGGGAAAGTGTTCCAAAGGTCGGCGTATTGCTTGCCCCAGAAGCCGGTCCAGGTCATGCCGCTGAGCAGCATCACCAGCAGAAACGCCGCGCCCCAGAAGCCGGCGACGGCATGCAGGTCACGCCAGAACACGCGGCCACGGCTCGTGAAACGCGGCCATAACACCCCGGCCGACGTTTTGCCGCGCGGCCACCACAGGTACAGGCCGGACACCACCAGCATCACGCCCCAACCGGCGGCGAGCTCCACCAGGCGATCGCCGACGGTGCCGATCATCAGCTCGCCGTGCAGGGCGCGGGCGATGGCTTGCAGGTTGTTTTTCGCATCCTGCTCACCGAGTACGGTGCCACGATAGGGGTCGACGAACACTGTCACTTCGCGCCCGCCGTCGTGCATCACGAACTGCGCGCTGCTGGTGGCGTCGGCGGGTGGCAGGTACTTGCTGATCTTGCCCTGGGGAAAGGCCGCCTGGGCGCGTTGCAACTGTTCGTCGGCGCTCAAGGCGTGCTCGGCGCTTTGCACCTTGAGCAGGTCGCTGTACATCAGCGGATCGAGCTGGGGTTTGAACAGGTAGATGATGCCGGTCAGGGCCAGCAGCACCATGAAAGGGGCGACGAAGAGGCCGGCGTAGAAGTGCCAGCGCCAGGCCAGGTTGTAGAAGGAAACTTTTTGAGTGGTCATCAGGGATGCTCCGCAAAGCTTGAATTTTTTGTCGTTGGTCAGACTGCTATCGGGGGCAAGCCCCCTCCCACATGTGGAATGCATTCCAACTGTGGGAGGGGGCTTGCCCGCGATGCTTTTAGAAGCTCATGTCAACCTTGGTCCACAGGGTGCGCCCCGGCTCCTTGATGGCCTGCGGGTCGTTGGCCGGGTAGCCGAACCCGGCGTTGCCGGCCAGGTTCAGGTGCTCGGCGTAGGCTTTGCCGAACAGGTTGTCGACGCCGGTGCTGACCTTGAAATTCTTGTTGATGCGATAGGCGCCATTGACCGAGAACACGCCAAAACCGCCGCTCTTGTCGTAGTCCTTGCCGACCACATTGCCCTTGTTCTGGTCGATGCGGTTCTGCGCCGCCACTACCCGCCACAACGCGCCGGCACTCCAGTCGTCTTCGCTGTAGGTCAGGCCGAAGCGTGCATCCAACGGTGGCATTTGCGGCAGGGCCTTGCCGTCGCTGCTGTTCTTGCCCCAGGCGTAGGCGAGGGTGGCATCGGCTTTCCAGTTCTGCGTCAGTTTGTAGGCCGCGCCGAGTTCACCGCCCATGATGCGCGCGTCCACATTGCGCGCCTGGGAGGTGGTGCCCATCATCCCCGCCCGGTAGTCGAACAGGATGAAGTCACGCACCTGGCCGACGTAGCCCGAGGCCCAGGCTTCGAGGTTGTCGGCTTTGTACTGCGCGCCGACGTCGAGCTGGGTGGTTTTCTCCGGCTTCACGCCGTCGAAGGCGTTGACCGAGCCGACTGCGCCGGTGTTGGGCGAGAACAGCTCCCAGTAATCCGGGAAGCGCTCCGAGTGGCCCAGGCCGGCATAGAGGGTGGTCGGGCTGTCGGCCAGGTCGTGCTCATAACGCATAAAACCCGAGGGCAACGTATCGGCGCGGGTGTCGTCGGCGGTCGGGTTGGCGCGTGCACTCATCCCGGAGCCGGTGGTTTGCCGGAAATCCTTGGCCGAGGTGCGGTCCAGGCGCGCGCCGGTGATCAGGCGGTCACGGTCGGCGGCGTACCACGTCAGTTCGCCGAATACGCCGTAGTTGTGGAAGTTGGCGTCCTTGACCTTGGGCAAGTCCTTGTAGGTGTCGATGCCCATGCTGCTACGTTGGCGGTGTTCGTTGGTCTGCGCATCCAGGCCGCTGATCAGTTGCACATCGGCCCAGCGCCAGGTGGCCTTGATGCGCGCGCCGAGGGTGCGGCGGTCGACGTTGGAGGCCATGGGGCCGGCCATCATCCCGGTGCCCGAGGGCGTGCGCAGGCTGTAGTTGTCCATCACATGGTCGGCGTAGTTGTAGTAGACCTGGGCTTCGACCTTATCCAGCACTTCGCCGATATTCGATTTTTCGAAGCGCAGACCCAGGCTTTCGCGCAGGAACTGCGAACCGTCCATGCCGCGCCCGGCGTAACGCGCTTCGCCGTCGCCACGGCCGGCGGTGAGCTCCAGCAGGGTGTCGGCATCCGGGGTGAAGCCGACGGCGACGTCGCCATTCCATTTGTCGTAGCGCGAGGCGACGGTGTCGTTGTTGCCGTCCTTGTAGTCATCGGCATGGGCCTGGTTGCCGATCACCCGCACATAGCCCAGCGGCCCACCGGCGGCGGCATCGATGACCTTGTCGAAGCGCCCGTTGGAGCCGGCCAGCACACTCGCGTTGAGCCGCGTGCCGAGTTCACCGAAGTGTTCCGGTTCGCGCTCGAACAGGATGGTGCCGGCTGAAGCACCGGGGCCCCAGAGTACGGTCTGCGGGCCTTTGATCACGGTGAGCTTGTCGTAGGTTTCCGGCGAAATGTAGGAGGTCGGCGCATCCATCCTGCCGGGGCAGGCGCCGAGCATCATGCTGCCGTTGGTGAGGATGTTCAGGCGCGAGCCGAACATGCCGCGCAGCACCGGGTCGCCATTGGTGCCGCCGTTGCGTACCAGGGCGAAGCCGGGGATGGTCTTGAGGTAGTCGCCGCCGTCGCTGGCGGGCACCGGTTGGCGTGGGTCTTTGGGGTTGGTGACCACGGTCAGCGGCGAGCTGGGCGCAATGGCGGTGATCACCGTGGGCGTCAGCTCATGCTCGGCGTGTTCATCGGCCTGGGCGTGGGGAACGAGCAGGGCGCCGCATAGGGCAGCGAGCACAGAGGTGCTTCCCAAACGGGAGTCAGCAGTAAACCTGGACATGACAAATTCCATCAATCAATCGTAAACAACACGGCCAGCAGCCTGCGGCTGTCTGTCTAAAGTCGGCCGGGGTGAAGTAACGGTGTCAGGTGCTTACGAGGCGATGGGCGGGGCGCGGCTGCGGGCGCCGGGGAAGATGCTCTGCCGGGCATGGCCCAGGCGCGGTGCGGGGGTAAGGGCATTGGCCGGCGGCGGGGTACCGATGGCCGTGAATGACACGCTGCCGGGCAGGGCCGGGCAACTGTAGAGCAAGTCGCAATAGCCGCACTTGGACCAGAGCGCGTGGTGTTCGTCAGGGGCTTTCTTGTGATGGACGTCGCCGTGGTCGCCGGGCATGTCCATGGACATGTTCATCGACATACCGGCGTGATGATCCATCGGCATCGCTTGGGAAATCAGCGGACCGATAAAGATCATCAGCATGGCGAACAGGCTGATCCAACTGCCGCGCTTCACGCGGCGGTGTGGGGATAGCCTGGCGCGAGGGGCGCCCATCTGGAGTCAGTCTATTGAGGGTGCTTGTGCGCGTGGCCGGCCATCGGCGGTACTTTCTGTACCGACACTTCCACCTCGACCTTGCCGGCTTTTTCAAAGGTCAGGGTCAGCGGGAATTGCTTGCCATCGGCCAGCAGGCTGCGGTCCTTGAGGCCCAGCAACATGACGTGATACGCCATGGGCGCGAAGGTCAGGTCACCCTTGGCCGGTACGGCAACGCTGGGGACTTGCTGCATCTTCATCAAGTCGCCCTGCATCACATGCTCATGCAGCTCGGCCTTGTCGGCCACTGGTGTGTCGACACTGAGCAGGCGGTCCGGGGTAGCGCCGGTGTTATGAATCACGAAATACGCGGCGACGGTGGGCGCGTTGGGCGGCAATTCCTGGGACCAGGGATCGCTGACCAGCAGGTCGCCGGCCTTGTAGTCTTCGGCATTGGCAGCACTGAACACCGGCAGCAGCAACGCAGCCAGAAGCAGGGAAGATTTAAGCATGGCAGTTCTCCAGAACGGTTCTAAACGCAGTTCACTTGCGAAGAAGATCAGGACGTTGGAGAGGCGCGGGGGTTAAGGCTCGGCCATTGCTGGCGCGGGGTGGGGGTTTGCAATGGGGTGTGTGGTTGACGCTGTACCGTCTCGAATCGCGTGAGATACAACTGCGGCACATGCCCCGGCAACGCCACCAACGGCGCCGAGCCCGAGCAACACCAGCAATGCTGCATGGTGGAATGATCGTCCGGCTGCGGCGCCGGAATCTCCAGCTTGCCCAGGGCAATGGTCTTCAGGCTGGCGCCATTGGACGAACAGAAACTGCCCCACAGCAATTGCTGCACGGGGTCCTTGGATTGTTGCATCGCGCTGGCCATTGGCATGGCAAAGGCGTTGAACAGCACTGCAAGGCAGGCGATCCAGGCAATTGCAAAGCGTTGACGGGCCATGGCGGACAATCCGTAGGGTTAAACGATCAGGCGGGTATTTAGCCTGATCGGGGGGGATAAGTAAAAAGTGGTGGTGTGGTTTGGTGTCGCAGTGCTGGGTTTGAGGATAGACGGGGAATCGAGAGGATGCCGATCTTCAAGTCAACGCCCCTCCCACATTTTGGATTGTGTGTGGCTATTGCTTCGCGTTGAGCCTGCGAGTCGCGCGGGCAATGTCGGCTCGCGCCACCTTGATCAATGAGCCATCGCCTGGGTCTTCTTCGATACAGGCTTCAAGGAAAGCATCCATCTCTTCTTGTGTGTGGAGATGGTCAGCAGCGTCGAAAACTGTGAACGTCGTCTTTCTGTCAGATAGGTATTGGGCTTTTTCCAGCCATTGGTTTAATCGAGCTGCGACTTCGGGTTCATCCAATTTTAGTTCGTCGGCCTCAAGGCTTAGCGCGTGCGCGAACTCTGGGTTCGCGATTATGTGCTCGATAATTGTGCTTTCAGCAGGTCGAGTCAGGTGCTGCGTACGGGGTTTGTTAGTCATGTGAACCTCATGTTTACGCCGTAGGACAAAGCGTCGAGGATCATCGCCAAGGGTATGCGGTTCTAGGTAGTCAGCGGGTTCCGTTACGCATGTAGGTAAATTCTCCTTGATCCGCCGCGCAGCCCGAATATGAGGTCGTTCCACAGAAACTTCCGACAACTCTTTGAGGTTGCCGGTAGGAAACTCAATCTCTAGTCTTCGTACACCGCTGCAAATGCCGCGGACGGGCGTCGCGGCCCGACTTCCTAAGAGCAAAAGCGCTATCGTCTGCTTTCAGTTGATGCTTTTTTATCGTCTACTGTGCGGCGCTATGGCGGCTGTGCGCGGGATACCTTTGGGTATGCCGGGTTGCCTCGGGACCGGTCCGCGAACCTGCGTACAGCTGCCACCCTATCGCGTCGCGGCGAATCAGTGGCAGCTCCACATTCCTGAGGAGCTTCACAATGATCAAACCCACCCCCAATCCCCCCGTCCGGCTGTTCACCGTGGCCGATGGCATCAGCACCGAAGACCTGTTGGTCAACCTCAGCGAAACACTTGCCTCGGCCAACGCGCTGAGTTGCGACCTTGCCTTTAACCTGGAAGGCGCACCACGCGAGGAATTACTGGGCGTTGCGCAGTTGATCGAGCTGGCACAATTGCTCGCTGACAGGGTGCACGAAGGAGCAGGGCAGGCAACCGCCGCGAGTAGTTAACAAGTTCGATGAGCGATCGTTCCTGCGCATATGTGTGGGAATGATCGTGTGGCAGGTCTTAGACCTCCCAGCTGGCTTCCCGTATATGATTGAAGTTGACGACATCTACGCAGTGCTGATGAGCAAACCCAGCGACTCTGAGATCGTCAGTCAAAACCAGATAGTTATCTTTTGCTGCGGCAACAATGCCAACGTCGGTAAGGCCGTAGGGTGAAAGCTCATAATCGCGACTTATATCCAAGGCTGGATGATGGACCTCGATTATTGTTGATAGTGAGTTTTTTAACGTTGCATAAAAATCGCGCAGCTTGTTTCCATGAAGTCCATTTGTCAGGTTGCTGACTTCAGCGAGAATGTGAGGGGTTGAAACAAGTTTTTCGAACTGGTCAATCACTTTGAGCAAAAGTTGATAGTCTGCATCGCTGTAGCCGCGTGTTCTCTTGAACTCCACGATGCTGGACGTTCCTCCTATCAGTGCCAGAAGCAGCAAGTTAGTATCAACGATGATTCCTTTTCTTCGGTATTGCTTGATGTAGGCTTCGATCATACTTCGCGAATCTTCATGGAGCGGAACTCGCCAGTCTCCGAGTCGATGATGAATGTTTTGTATTTTCTTGCATGCATTTGTCCGGCTAAAGATGCGCCTAGCCTTTCATAGTTATTAGGGGTGGGGACATTGAAGCCCAGTGTTATTGCCCAGGTTTTATTGTCTGGGTCTAACTCTACTTCCTCAAGCATCAGGTCTTGTAGTGCTGTTTCTTGCCCGAGAAAGTCGTTTGCGACCGCCTTGGCGAGTTGTACGGCTTCTTTAACTTCTATCATGTCAGCTCCTGAATACCGTTGGGCCTGGCTTGAACTGTTCCTGGAGTTTAGCACTTCGTGTTGTGGGTTCATCGCCGTCCCTTGAGGTAACAAAAAGATTGGATAGAGGGTGGCGGATGATCCTGATCTATCGAATGAAATCTGCCAACGAATCGATTGTTTCTGCGGGCGACAAAAGCTCCCGATCCACCGCCGCCAACACCGGCCGCTTCAACACCAACACCGGCACCCCCCGTTCCCGCGCCACTTCCAATTTCGGCTCGGTGGCGGTGCTGCCACTGTTCTTGCTGATCAGCACATCGATCCCACGCCGTTCAAACAACGCGCGTTCATCTTCGATCAGAAACGGTCCGCGCGCGCCGATCACTTCACAGCGATCATTCCCCGGATACACATCCAGCGCGCGCAACGTCCAGAACTGCTCGGCGGGGATTTCGTCGAGATGCTGCAATGGCTCGCGACCCAAGGTGAACAGCGGACGCTTGAAGGGTTTCAAGGCGTCGATCAACTCAGCCCAGTCACTGACCTCCCGCCAGTCATCGCCGACCTGCGGCTGCCACGCCGGGCGACGCAATGCCCAACACGGCACACCGCTCAACCGTGCAGCCTCGGCGGCATTGCGGCTGATCTGCGCCGCATACGGATGGGTCGCGTCGAGGATCAGGCTGATCTGTTCGTCGCGAACAAACTGCGCCAACCCTTCGGCGCCGCCATAACCGCCGACACGCACCTGGCAGGTAAGATCGGTAGGCACACGCCCCACACCCGCCAGGCTGTAGATATGCGCCGGCCCCAAGGTGCGCGCTATAGCCAGCGCTTCGGTCACACCGCCCAGCAGCAGGATGCGTTTCATCGCGGCTTGACCACTTCCAGCAGGGTGATTGGAAGCGCCTGGCGCCACGTATCGAACTCACCCAGTGGCTGGGCCTGAGCGACGTGGATGCGCGTCAGTTCGCCGCCATGCGCCGCGCGCCAGTTCATCAAGGTCATTTCGCTTTGCAGGGTGACGGCATTGGCCACCAACCGACCCCCGGGGCGCAGGTGTTGCCAGCAGGTGTCGAGCACGCCGTCGCGGGTGACGCCGCCGCCGATGAAGATGGCGTCGGGAGCTGTAAGGCCGTGCAACGCTTCCGGGGCTTTGCCACGAATCAACTGCAAACCGGGCACGCCGAGGGCGTCGCGATTGTGTTCAATAAGGCCCTGTCGGCCTTCGTCTGCTTCAATTGCCAATGCTCGGCAGCTCGGATGGGCGCGCATCCATTCGATACCGATGGAGCCGCTGCCCGCACCCACGTCCCACAGCAGTTCGCCGGGCATCGGGGCGAGGCGGGCGAGGGTCATGGCGCGCACATCGCGTTTGGTCAGTTGGCCGTCGTGCTGGAAGGCGGAATCGGGCAAGCCAGCGAGGCGCGACAGACGTGGTGTGTCGCTGGAGGCCACGCAGTCGATGGCGACCAGGTTCAAATCGGCGACACAGGCGTGCTGCCAATCCTCAGCCAAACCGTCGATGCGCCGCTCATTTGCGCTGCCCAGGTGTTCAAATACTGTCAATCGGCTGGGCCCAAACCCGGATTCAGCCAACAACGAAGCAATCAACGCGGGACTGCCGCCGTCATTACTCAGTACCAATAAACGCACACCTGTGGCCAGATGCGCATTGATCGCCGCCACTGGCCGGGCCACTACTGACAGCGTCACCACCTCCTGCAACGGCCAGCCCAGCCGCGCCGCCGCCAACGACACCGACGACGGCGCCGGCAAAATCAGCAGTTCTTCAGCCGCCACCTGTCGCGCCAGGCTGGCCCCCACGCCATAAAACATCGGGTCACCACTGGCCAGCACGCACACAGGCTCGCCACGCCGCGCCAGTACCGGTTCCAGGGAGAACGGGCTCGGCCACACCTGGCGCTCACCGCGAATACACACCGGCAACAGGTCCAACTGGCGCTGACCACCTATAATCCGCGAAGCGCGCAACAGGGCATGCCGGGCATTCCTGCCCAGCCCCTTGAAGCCGTCTTCACCGATGCCTACAACCGTCAGCCAGGGCGACATATCAATTCCTTGAGCGACATCCGACGGGCAGGCTTTTCATGCCGCCGGACAAAGCAGGCATAATACCGCGCCTTTACCCGTCAACCGGTAGCCCCGTGAACCCAACGCCCGCTGTGAATACCTTGCGCCCCTCGGCTTGTCCGGGGTTGCTGCGTATCGTCCAGGCGCTGGATGGCGGCATCTGCCGGATCAAACTGGCCGGTGGCTCGATCAGCGCCGCCCAGGCCTGTGCCGTGGCAGACGCGGCCCAGGCCTATGCGGGCGGGGTGATCGAGGCGACCAACCGCGCCAACTTGCAGATACGTGGGATCGGTGCCGAGCAAGACGCCTTGATCGCCATGCTGCTGGCCGCCGATCTGGGCCCGAGTAACGCCGCTGGCGATGACGTGCGCAACCTGATGCTCAGCCCCAGCGCCGGTATCGACCCGCAGATGCTGTTCGACACCCGGCCGCTGGCCGAGCAGATTCTCGCCAGCCTGCAAAACCGTCCGCGTTTCCATGAGCTGTCGGCCAAGTTCGCCGTGCAACTGGATGGCGGCGAGGCCCTGGCGATGCTCGAGCATCATCATGATCTGTGGCTGTCGGCGTTCGTACGCAATGGCGAGACGCTCCTTGCGTTCGGCCTGGCGGGTTGTCCAGGGCAGGATGCGCCGTTGGCCGCCGTGCCGTTGGCACAGGGCCATGGGTTGGTGGTGGCGGTGCTGGAGGCGTTTCTTGACCTCGCCACCCCAGAACAAACCCGCATGCGCCACCTGGCTGTGGATAAGTTGCTGAGCCGCCTCAGCCTGCCGCTGCTGCCGGCCGATGGCTTCAAACGCCCGCCCAGCGGCGCTTTGCTGCACCTCGGGAGTTATCCACAGGCTCAAAGCAATCAATTCTACGTCGCGGCCATCGCACCCTTGGGGCGCCTGGATTCGACGATGCTCACAGGCGTGGCGCAGCTCGCCAGCGAATATGGCGACGGCACCGTGCGCTTCACCCCCTGGCAAGGTGTGTTACTGCCCAACGTCGAAAAACCTCACGCCGTGACCCAACGCCTGGCGCAACTGGGTTTCCTCTGCACCGTCGACCAACCCTTGGCCCGCGTGATCGCCTGCACCGGTTCCAGCGGCTGCGCCAAAGCCCTCGCCGACACCAAGCCCGACGCCGTGCACTTGGCCGCGCTGCATCCCGGCCATGACGTGCACCTGTCCGGCTGCTCGCGTTCCTGCGCCGCCGCACATATCGCGCCGGTCACCTTGCTGGCGGTGAGCCCCGGCCACTACGACCTGTATTTTCGCGATGCAGCCCACCCCGGTTTCGGCCGGCTGCACGCACGCACCCTTTCCATTGAAGCGGCGGGCGCCTTGCTGCGCGCTCACCCACGGAGCAACACCGATGATTGATTACATCCGCGACGGTCAGGAGATCTATCGCAACTCCTTCGCCATTATTCGCGCGGAAGCCAAGTTGGAGCGTATCCCGGCCGACCTGGAGAAACTCGCGGTGCGGGTGATCCATGCCTGCGGCATGGTCGAGGCCATTGATGGCCTGCAGTTCTCCACCGGTGCGGGCAAGGCCGGGCGCGATGCGCTGGCCGCTGGTGCGCCGATTCTGTGTGATGCGCGGATGGTCTCCGAAGGCGTGACCCGTGCGCGCCTGCCGGCCAACAACCCGGTGATCTGCACCCTGCGCGACGACAGCGTGCCGGAGTTGGCGCGGGAGCTGGGCAATACCCGTTCCGCTGCGGCCCTGGAGCTGTGGCGTCCGCACCTGGAAGGCAGCGTGGTGGTGATCGGCAATGCGCCGACGGCGTTGTTCTACCTGCTGGAAATGCTCGACGCGGGTGCACCAAAACCGGCGTTGATCCTCGGCTTCCCGGTCGGCTTTGTCGGCGCGGCCGAATCCAAGGCGATGCTGGCAGCGGACAGCCGCGGCGTACCGTTCGTGATCATGCAGGGCCGCCTGGGCGGCAGTGCCATGGCCGCCGCGGCGGTGAATGCGCTCGCCACGGAGGTCGAATAATGCCGGCACGCGGACGTTTGATCGGCCTGGGCGTCGGCCCCGGCGACCCGGAACTGATTACCCTCAAGGCCCTGCGCCTGCTGCGCGAATCGCCGGTGGTGGCGTATTTCGTGGCCAAGGGCAAGAAGGGTAACGCCTTCGGCATCATCGAAGACCACCTGGTGCCACAGCAAACCCTGATGCCGCTGGTGTACCCGGTGACCACCGAAGCGCTGCCGGCGCCGTTGTCCTATGAACAAGTGATCAGCGACTTCTACGACACCGCCAGTGTCGAGGTGGCCGTGCACCTGGACGCCGGTCGCGACGTGGCGGTGATCTGTGAAGGCGACCCGTTCTTCTACGGCTCCTATATGTATTTGCATGACCGCTTGGCCGAGCGCTACGAAGCCGAGGTTATCCCCGGTGTGTGCTCGATGCTTGGCGGCGCCTCGGTGCTGGGCGCGCCGTTGGTGTATCGCAACCAGAGCCTGTCGGTGCTGTCGGGCGTATTGCCCCACGAAGACCTCAAGCGCCGCCTGGCGGATGCCGACGCGGCGGTGATCATGAAGCTGGGGCGCAACTTCCCCAAGGTGCGCCAGGTACTCGAAGAACTCGGCCTGGCCGAGCGCGCACTGTATGTGGAGCGCGCGACCATGGCCAACCAGAAAATCGTGGCGCTGGACCAGGTGGAGCCGATGTCTTCGCCGTACTTCTCGCTGATCATCGTGCCGGGTGAACGGTGGCAAGGTTGATGACCCCGGCGATTGTCATTCTGGGCCAGGGCAGCCTGGCCACCGCGCGCAGGATCCAGCAGGTTTACCCTGGGGCACTGATCCACGGCCTGGCCGGGCGGGTTGAGGGGGCGGACCAGCCTTACGGCGAATTCGGCGCGACCCTGCGTCAGCTCTACCAGCAGGGCACGCCGCTGATCGCCCTGTGTGCGGCCGGCATCGTGATCCGCACCCTGGCGCCGCTGCTGCTGGAGAAAGGCGAAGAACCCGCCGTGCTGGCCGTGGCGGAAGATGGCAGCGCCGTGGTGCCGTTGCTCGGTGGTCTTGGCGGTGTGAACGTCATGGCGCGGGACATCGCGGCAGCACTGGGTGTCGCTGCGGCGATCACCACCAGTGGCGAGCTGCGTTTCGGCACCTGCCTGCTCAACCCGCCTGCGGGTTATGAGCTGGCAGACCTGGAACTGGGCAAGCGCTTCGTGTCCGACCTGCTGGCGGGCGAAAGCGTGCGCATCGAAGGTGCGGCACCGTGGTTGGACCAGGCGAATTTGCCTCAGGACCAACAGGCGCATCTAGCCATTCACGTGGGCAGTGCCGAGCGTGTGCCTGCCGCCAACGAGTTGCTGATCTATCCAAAGACGGTGTGCGTGACCTGCAAGCCGGGTGCGCAGTTGGCCGAGCGTGTGCGCGCGGCCTTGCACGAGGCGGGTATTGCCGTGCAATCCCTGGCGTGCCTGTTGGCCAGCGATACGCAGATGGCTGACCCGTCGTTGCACGAAGCCGCGTCGGCGTTGGGCGTCCCGCTGCGCTTTGGCGGCGTTACCCAGGCTGCCGATATTGTCATCGAGGTGGCTGACCAACCGCTGGAGCTGGCCCAGGTTGGCCGCCGCCGCGGCCGCCTTGCCGTGATCGGCCTGGGCCCTGGCGCCGCCGAGCTGATGGTGCCGGCGGTCAAGGCCGAACTGGCGCGCTGCACCGATGTGCTGGGCTATGAAACCTACGTGCGCATGGCCGGGCCGTTCCGTGACGATCAGGTACAGCATTGCACCGATAACCGCGAAGAGATGCAGCGCGCCCGCCACGCCTTCGAGCTGGCCGCCCAGGGGCGTTCGGTGGTGGTGGTGTCGTCCGGCGACCCGGGCGTCTTCGCCATGGCGGCGGCGGTGATCGAGGCGTTGCACGAGTCCGGCGATCCGGCGTGGCATCAGGTCGACCTGGAAATCCTGCCGGGGGTTTCGGCCTCCCTGGCCACTGCCGCCCAGGCCGGCGCGCCGTTGGGCCACGACTTTTGCGTGATGTCGCTGTCGGACAACCTCAAGCCCTGGTCGATCATCGAAAAGCGCCTGGACCTCGCGTCCCAGGCCGACCTGGCCCTGGCGTTCTACAACCCGATCTCGCGTTCGCGGCCTTGGCAGCTGGGGCGCGCCCTGGAAATCGTCGCGCAACACCGCAGGCCTGAGACCCCGGTGGTGCTGGGTCGCGATATCGGTCGCCCCGGCCAGACCCTGCGCGTCACCACCCTCGGGCAACTCACGCCAGACCAGGTGGACATGCGCACCATGGTGCTGGTCGGCTCATCCACTACCTGCACATTCCCTCGCGCCGGTGGCGGTGAATGGGTGTACACACCGCGCTGGTACGGTGCAAAACCCGCCTCCTGAAAACGCCTGGATGGCTGCACGAAAGCTCCGAATGACAATGGGTGATCACCTGCTGTTGCTCGGGGCTTTTTCTTTTTTGAGTGACGAAAGCCGGAAGGCCACGAGGGGCGCCCTGTCATTGCTGGGCAGCGTTTTTTGCCGCGTTCCGGCAAGCGATGTTTGTGGCATGGAAGAGCCGCCGCTGACTGGACTAGTGTGGACACAAGCCCCGAGCCGGGGTGTTTGTGGAGAACTGAAATGGAGCGACATCACAGAAGGATCAACAACACAAAACGGCGCAAGTTGATTGCGCGCTACACATTGCCGAGGGCGCGAGGTGCGCAGCCCTCATTGCCGCTCGACACGGAGGACGACTGCAACGCGGCGGTGGTCAACAACAGCGTGATTTCGTTTGCCGAGGGGCTGTCCGGGTTGAACCGGGAATACATCCGCAAAAGCTATCTGCTGGCCAGCAGCTACGTCAGCGATGTATTGAAGATCCAGCGAGGTACCGAGGCCTGGTACGACGAATTTATCAAGGTGATGATCAGCCTGGGCTGGCTGCCGGTGCGCAGCAGTTTCAAGCGGGTCTCACAGTCGGGCAAGGGCCTGACCGTGCAATTGGCGGCGCTGAATATCATCGCCACGATACTGGCGGGGGCGTCGGTTTCGGGACCGCTGGTTACGGCGCTGCCGAAACTGGCAGCCGATGCGCTGGAGGCACTGAAGCAGCAACCGAGTTCTTTCGAACTGTTCAAGCGCAACAGTACGGTGCACCAGGGCGGTGATTTCGGCCTGGCATCCTGCGCCGAAACCGACGGCGAATTGATGATGGTGCTGGTGACGTACAGCACCCAAGGCGTGAACAAACAGGTGGGGCTGCCGTTTCTGGAGTGGGACAGTTCCTCGTTCGAGGCCTTCAGCGGGCAGACCTGCCTGGTGCTGAATACCTCGATGGTCAACGAAAAAACCATCCAGCTGATGCGCGAGAGCGCGGGCGACAAGGTGCAGTCGGCGATCGCCAAATACCGGATCTAAGGCACCAGGTAGCCGCGCACCCCGGTAAAGATGATTTGCGCGGCGAGGGCACACACGAACAATCCCATCAACCGACTGACAATCTGCAAGCCCTGGTCACCGAGAATCCGTTCGATACGGTTGGACAGGTACAGCACCACACCGACCGTGAGGCTGGCCAGGGCGATGCTGAGGATGGCCGTGATCTTGTCATCCCAGTGCGGTTGGCTGACGCCCATGACCAACAGCGCACCGATGGTGCCGGGGCCGACCGTGAGGGGAATGGTCAGCGGCACGATGGTCACGTCCTGCTGCACATTGTCGGTCTGCACGGCCGACTTGCCCTGGGCCATGCCCAGGGCGGAGATAAACAGCACACTGCCGGCGCCGATGCGAAAGGCATCCACGGTGATGCCGAACACGCTGAAGATCACCCGGCCGAACAGGTAGAGCAACACGCTGGACACCAGGGTCGCCAGCGCTACTTTCCAGGCCAGGCGCCGCCGCTCTTTACTCGAATAACCACGGGTCAGGCTGATAAAGCAGGACAGCACGAAGAACGGGCTGTAGAGCACCAGCATCTTCAGGTAAACGCTGAATAACACGTGGAGCATGGGGGGGGGCTCGCGGGCGGGGAAAGTGTGGAGAGTCTATCAGGCGCCAGAGATCAAATGTGGGAGGGGGCTCGCCCTAATTCCAGTCAGTTACAGTGTTCGCTCTTGACTGAAGCAAGCCCCTACCCAGATTGGAATTGCATTTAAAGTCAGGACGGGGCGTGTTCAGGCCGTTGTTGACGCTGCGCCACCCAGAACTCCACCAACTCACGCAATTGTGATAACTCCACCGGCTTGGCCATGTGCCCGTCCATCCCCGCCTGGCGTGCGCGCTCTTTGTGCTCCGAGAGGATATGCGCCGTGAGCGCTACCACGGGGGTACGAATGCGCTGGTGGCTGACTTCCCACGCCCGCAGTTGCTGGGTGGCCGAGAAACCATCGAGAACCGGCATCTCACAGTCCATCAACACCAGGTCATAACGCTGGGCCTTCATCGCCTCGAGGGCTTCCTCACCGTTGCTGGCGGTATCCGGGTCGAGGTTGAGCTTGCCGAGCATGCCGCGAATCACTTTGGTGGAGATGCTGTTGTCTTCGGCCACCAGGATCCTGAAGTCGCTGGGCACGGTCACCGCCGCCGGGACGCTGAGGGGCGGACGGGGCTGCACGCCACCTTTGCTGCGTTGGGTCAACTCGTCGGCCAGGGTGGTCTTGAGGGTGTAACCGGCAACCGGCTTGGCGAGGATGCGCTTGATCCCGCAGTTACGCGCGATGATCTTGCTCGGCGCATTGCTGATGCCGGTGAGCATGATCAGCAGGATGTCGTGGTTCAGGCTCGGGTCTTCCTTGATCTTCGCCGCCAGTTGCATGCCGGTCATGCCGGGCATGTTCTGGTCCAGCAGCACCACATCGAAGTAATCGCGCAGGTGCGCCTTGGTCCGCAGCAACGCCAAGGCCTCTTTACCCGACGGCACGGCGCTGACATTCAGGCCCCAGGCCGAGCATTGCTGCACCAGCACTTTGCGGCACGTATCGTTGTCGTCCACCACCAGCACGCGCGCGCCTTTGAGCGGGCCGTCGAGGTCGGAGGTGGGGTGTTCCAGGCGTTCCGGGTCCAGCGGCAGCGTCAGCCATAGCGTGCTGCCCTGATGGCTGCCGCTCTTGATGCCGAACTCACCGTTCATCAACAGGATCAACTGGCGCGCGATCACCAGGCCCAGGTGGCCGCTCAAGCGGGTGGCCGAGAGGAAGTTCTTGCTGTGCAGCTCGCTGTGCAGCAGGGCCTCGCGTTCAGCGGCTTCCATTGGCAGGCCGCTGTCCTGCACGGCAATGCGCAGGCGCGGCTTGGTGCTGCGGTCGTCCAGGGCGACGACGATCAGCACTTCGCCTTCGTCGGTTTTGTGCAGGGCGTTTTCCAGCAGGCTCAGCAGCGCCTGGCGCAGGCGGGTCGGATCGCCGCTGATGACGCGGGGTACCTGGGGCTGGATGAAGCTGATCAACTCGACGTTCTGCTGCTCGGCCTTGGCGCGGAAGATGCTCAGGCAGTCTTCGATCAGCGCATTGAGGTCGAATTGCACGTCATCCAGCTCGATCTGCCCGGATTCGAGCTTGGAGATGTCGAGGATCTCGTTGATCAAGGTCAGCAGCTCGTTACCGGCGCTGTGGATGGTTTGTACGTAGTCGCGCTGCTTCACCGACAGTGGCGTGCCCAGCAGCAGTTCGGTCATGCCCAGCACGCCGTTCATGGGGGTGCGGATTTCGTGGCTGATCTTGGCCAGGAATTCGGCCTTGGCGGCGATCTCGGCATTGCTGGCGGCCAGGTCGCGGCTGAGGCTGAAGCGGGCCTCGACAATCGCACGCTGGCGCTCGCCCAGGGCCAGGCTCATCAACAGGCCGCTCAGGCAGATGAAGGCCAGCAATGTGACGATCAAACCCTGGGGCGACACCATCGTCAGCCCCAGCAACGCCGGGAGAATGATCAGCGTACCAATGTTGAACACCACCATGCCCGCCACGAACAAGCGCGCCGGGCGATAGCCTTTCTGCCAGTGATACGCCGAGACAAACAGCATGCTCAGGCCCGCCAGGGCCACCAGCGCGTAGGTGATGATGTTCAGCGGCAGGGTACTGACGAACAACAGCAGCAGGCCGCACAGCACGATAAACAGGATGTCGGCCATCAACAGCTTGTTCAGCGGGTGCGGACCCAGGGGCATGAAGAAGCGATAGGCAAACATCAGCCCGCAGGGCGCGGTCAGCAGCAGGGCCAGGTAGGCGCCCGGGGTCTGGACCGCGTGCCAGTTCGGCAGCCATGGGCCTACCAGGTTGAGCAGCAGCGCCAGGCTGAGCATCAGCAGCAGTTCGCAGGCCGCCAGCCACAGGCTGCTGCGCGAGCGGTGGTAAGCGAAGCGCGTGAGGTTGTGCAGGATCAGCATCAGCAGGCAGCCGAACAGCAGGCCGTAGATCAATGTCTGGGTCTGGTCGGCGGCGGCCAGCACGGCCGGTTCCAGGGTGATATAGGGGCGCAGTTCGTGCTCGGAAACCAGGCGCAGGTAGACGTCGAGGGTCTGTTGGCTCTGGGGCATCGGCAGCATGAAATCGTTGCTGGGCAGCGGGCGTTCCGCCTGGGGCTGGCGGTTACCGCTGCTTTGTTGCTCGATCAGGGTGTCGCCGTCCAGCACATAGAGGCTCAGGTGCGCCAGGTCCGGGGCGAATACCCGCAGCACCTGCTCGTGCTTGCCGGGTTGCAGCTTGAAACGTACCCACAACGCACCGTCCGGTTCCGCGGCGGTAATGCGGTCCAGTTCGATGGGGCTGAATTGATTGGTGTAGCGCGAGGAGCGGATGTCGCTCAGCTGCAGGTCGGCCTGTTCATCAAGCAATACTGCCCAGCCACTGCCTTGCGCGGCGGCCTGGGCCGGGAACAGGCAGAGCAGCGTCAGCAGACTGACAGTGAAACCTATGGCGATCCTGAGCCAGCGCACGGCGAAATCCCTTCGTAGGTTGATGCACGGTTAACTATGCGCGGGGAGGCCTGTATACGGCAAGGGCCAGAAGCCCTTGCCTAACCGAACGGATAGCTAGCGTTACAGGCTTTCGCCACGTTCACGGGCAATGGCGCGGTAGCCGATGTCCGTGCGGTAGAAGCAGCCTTTCCAGTCGATTTTTGCAGCCAGCTTGTACGCCTGTTGCTGTGCGGCGTCGACGCTGGCACCCATGGCGGTGGCGCACAGCACACGGCCTCCGGCGGTCACGACCTTGCCGTCCTTGAGCGCGGTGCCCGCATGGAACACCTTGCCTTCCAGGGTAGCAGCCGCGTCCAGGCCTTCAATCACATCGCCCTTGGCGTAGTCGGCCGGGTAACCACCGGCGGCCAGCACAATGCCGACGCTCGGACGTGGATCCCACTGCGCTTCAACCTTGTCCAGGGCCTGGGCCAGCGCGGCTTCCACCAGCAGCACCAGGCTCGATTGCAGGCGCAGCATCACCGGTTGGGTTTCCGGGTCGCCGAAGCGGCAGTTGAACTCGATGACTTTCGGGTTGCCGGCTTTGTCGATCATCAGGCCGGCGTAGAGGAAACCGGTGTACACATTGCCTTCATCGGCCATGCCACGCACGGTCGGCCAGATCACCAGGTCCATCACGCGCTGGTGCACCTCGGCGGTCACCACCGGGGCAGGGGAGTAGGCACCCATGCCGCCGGTGTTCGGGCCAGTGTCGGCGTCGCCGACGCGTTTGTGGTCCTGGCTGGTGGCCATCGGCAGCACGTTCTTGCCGTCGACCATCACGATAAAGCTGGCTTCTTCGCCGTCGAGGAATTCCTCGATGACGACGCGCGAACCCGCGTCACCAAAGGCGTTACCGGCGAGCATGTCACGCACGGCGTCTTCGGCTTCCTGCAGGGTCATGGCGACGATCACGCCTTTACCGGCGGCCAGGCCGTCGGCCTTGATCACGATCGGCGCACCTTTTTCACGCAGGTAGGCCAGGGCGGGCTCGATCTCGGTGAAGTTCTGGTAGTCGGCCGTCGGGATCTTGTGGCGCGCCAGGAAATCCTTGGTGAAGGCTTTCGAGCCTTCCAGCTGGGCCGCGCCGGCGGTTGGGCCGAAGCAATCCAGGCCGCGGCTGCGGAACAGGTCTACGACACCGGCAACCAATGGCACTTCCGGACCGACGATGGTCAGGGAGACGTTTTTCTCGGCGAAGTCGGCCAGTTGCTCAAGGGCCAGTACGTCGATGGCGACGTTTTCGCACTTGGCTTCGATGGCGGTACCGGCGTTGCCGGGGGCGACGAAGACTTTCTGGACCCGTGGGTCCTGGGCAACTTTCCAGGCCAGGGCGTGTTCACGGCCACCGCTGCCAATGATCAAAACATTCATTTCAAAAACCTCAAATTCTGTAGGCGCTGCACGAGCGCTTTAATGTGGAGCCGGACTCTTGTGGCGAGGGCGCTTGCTCCCGTTCGACAGCGCAGCTGGAGCCCGCTTTTGGGGGCGCTTCGCACCCCAGCGGGAGCAAGCTCCCTCGCCACAAAACCGGCTGCCACATTTCGCTCGAGTTGGATCAGTGACGGAAGTGGCGCATGCCGGTGAAGACCATGGCAATGCCGGCTTCATCGGCAGCGGCGATCACCTCGGCATCACGCATCGAGCCGCCCGGTTGGATCACGGCAGTCACGCCGGCTTTCGCGGCGTTGTCCAGGCCATCACGGAACGGGAAGAATGCATCCGATGCCATCACCGAGCCGGCCACCTGCAAACCGGCGTGCTCGGCCTTGATCGCGGCGATACGCGCCGAGTTCACGCGGCTCATCTGGCCAGCGCCGACACCGATGGTCTGGCGGTTCTTGGCGTAGACGATGGCGTTGGATTTAACGTACTTGGCCACTTTCCAGGCGAAGATCAGGTCGTTGATCTCTTGCTCGGTCGGGGCGCGCTTGGTCACTACCTTGAGGTCTGCGCTGCCGATCATGCCAATGTCGCGGCTCTGTACCAGCAGGCCGCCGTTGACGCGCTTGTAGTCCCAGGCAGCGGCACGTTCAGCCGACCACTCGCCGCAGGCCAGCAGGCGCACGTTGGCTTTGGCCGCCACGATGGCGCGGGCTTCTTCGCTCACGGAAGGGGCGATGATCACTTCGACGAACTGACGCTCGACGATGGCCTTGGCCGTCTCTGCATCCAGTTCACGGTTGAACGCGATGATGCCGCCGAACGCGGATTCGGTGTCGGTGGCGTAGGCCAGTTCGTACGCCTGGCGAATGCCACCTTCAGCGTCCGGGCTCACGGCCACGCCGCACGGGTTGGCGTGCTTGACGATCACGCAGGCCGGCTTGACGAAGCTCTTCACGCATTCCAGAGCGGCGTCGGTGTCGGCCACGTTGTTGTAGGACAGTTCTTTGCCTTGCAGTTGGGTCGCAGTGGCGATGCCCACTTCGGCAGGCTTGGCTTCCACGTAGAACGCCGCGCTCTGGTGCGGGTTCTCGCCGTAGCGCATTTCCTGGGCCTTGATGAACTGGCTGTTGAAGGTGCGCGGGAACTGGCTGCGGCCTTCTGTGCTCAGGGTGTCGGCGGCCTGGTTCACGGTGCCCATGTAGTTGGCGATCATGCCGTCATAGGCGGCGGTGTGTTCGAACGCCTTGAGCATCAGGTCGAACCGCTGGGCGTAGGTCAGGCCGCCGGCTTTCAGGCTTTCCAGCACGTGGGCGTAGTCGCTGGCGTTGACCACGATGGCCACGTCTTTGTGGTTCTTGGCCGCCGAGCGAACCATGGTCGGGCCGCCGATATCGATGTTTTCGATGGCGGTCGGCAGGTCGCAGCCCGGCTTGTTGATGGTGGCTTCGAACGGGTAGAGGTTGACGGCCACCAGGTCGATCGGCTTGATGCCGTGCTCGGTCATGATGGCGTCGTCGATGCCGCGACGGCCGAGGATGCCTCCGTGGATTTTCGGGTGCAGGGTCTTGACGCGACCGTCCATCATTTCTGCGAAACCGGTGTAGTCCGCCACTTCCACTGCGGCCACGCCGTTGTCCCGCAGCAGCTTGAAGGTCCCGCCCGTGGAGAGGATTTCCACGCCCAGGGCTTCCAGCTCCCGGGCAAATTCGAGGATCCCGGTCTTGTCGGAGACACTGATCAAGGCGCGGCGGATCGGCAGGCGGGTAGTCTGGTCGGTCATTTCAATTTCCATCAAAAGCAAAGGAGTCAGCAAAAAAGGCGACCGGTTTTACGCGGGCGCCTTTCTGGTTTGATTGAATGCTTACAGCAAATCGTATTGCTTGAGCTTTTTGCGCAAGGTGCCACGGTTGAGGCCCAGCAGCTCACTGGCTTTGGTCTGGTTGCCCTTGACGTAGTTCATCACGCTTTCGAGCAGGGGCGCCTCGACTTCGGAGAGCACCAGGTTGTACACGTCCGTGACGGAAGCGCCCTCAAGGTGGGCGAAATAATTATGCAGCGCCTTCTCGACACTCCCGCGAAGGGTCTGGCCTTCTTCGCTCGGCGTGTTGAGGTGCTGTTTCAAATTGACGTTGTCGCTCACGGGTGTTGTTCCACTCACTAAAGTCTCGGTCATCATCGTCATGCGGCCACCCATTCTCCGTCCCCTGCTCTCAGGCTCTTGTCTCGTTCGGCAAAAAACTCACGAACGGCGGTGACCTGTGCTTGCGTTTCATCCAAACGATTGAACCCGGCGCGAAACTCCCTGGCGCCTGGCAGGGTTGCGAGATACCAACCCACATGCTTGCGAGCAATACGCACGCCCATCACCTCTCCATAGAAGGTGTGAAGTGCAGCCAGATGCTCTAGCAGAATACGTTCCACCTCGACCAGTTCCGGCGCCGGCAGGACTTCACCCGTACGCAGGAAATGCTCGACCTCACGAAAAATCCACGGCCGCCCCTGGGCGGCCCGGCCAATCAACACACCATCGGCACCGGTGGCGTGCAGCACGCGCCGGGCTTTTTCGGCCGAGTCGATGTCGCCATTGGCAAATACCGGCATCGACACCGCCTGCTTGATCGCGGCGATGGTGTCGTACTCGGCTTCACCGGTGTAAAGGTCGGCGCGGGTGCGACCATGCACCGCCAGCGCTGTAATGCCTGCCTGTTCGGCGATCTTCGCCACCGTCAGGCCGTTCTTGTTGTCCCGGTCCCAACCGGTACGAATCTTCAGGGTCACCGGCACATCCACTGCGGCAACAACGGCCTGCAGGATCTCGGCAACCAACTGCTCATCTTTCAACAGCGCGGAACCGGCGGCCTTGTTGCAGACCTTCTTGGCCGGGCAGCCCATGTTGATATCGATGATCTGTGCGCCCAACTCCACGTTGGCCCGGGCTGCATCCGCCAGCATCTGCGCATCACCGCCGGCGATCTGGACCGAGCGGGGCTCGGGATCACCTTCGTGGATCATGCGCATCCGCGATTTGCGGGTGTTCCACAAGCTCATGTCGCTGGTGACCATTTCCGAGACTACTAGACCCGCGCCCAAACGCTTGCACAGCTGACGAAAGGGCTGGTCGGTGACGCCCGCCATCGGGGCGAGAATCAAGCCATTCTGCAATGTATATGGGCCGATGCGTACCGCCGACATAGGACTTCCCTGTTGTGGGGCCGGATCATTAGAGTTCGAAAAAGGGTTGGCATGATACCCGCTCTCGATGACTGGATAAAGGCTGAATTGGATAAAATCTGAACAGTTATTTCTTTATCGCCGCCGGTTTGGATGGGCGGGGCCCAGTCAATACTCCACCGTCAAGCGACGGTGTGTAGGCCGATTCACTCGGGCGAGTGGAAGCTCAGGCTGTAATTCACGGCTTTATTGCCCGGATCGAGGATATCCAGGGAGATATGGATCGGGGTCTGTGATGGCATTTCGCTCACCCCGGCCAATTCGCCGCTCAGGTATTCGGCGGGCTTGAAGCGACGACTGGCAATCAGGTTGCCGTTGAGGTCGGCGAAACGCAGTTCCAGCAGCGGAAAGGGCTGGGAGAACGTCGCGCGGTTATAGATGATCGCATCCACCACCAGCGCCCCGGCGAACTCCGGGTGGCTGCGTACCACCAGGTTACTGCTCTTGATATGGGCGATATCGACCCGCGACGGCACCGTGCAGCCCAGTGTCGGGCACAGTTGCTGGAACCACGGGCGGTAAGCGTCCTGGCGGGCCAGATCGTCGAACTGATAGGCAATGTACTGCGCGGCCAGGCCGGCGGCGGCGATCAGTACCAGCAGCATCCAGATCAGGCGACGGCCCAGGCCCTGCGGGCGTTTTTGCGCGTACAGGTGCAGAGGGTCGTCTTCCAGGTCCTGGAGCAGGTCGTCATGGACGCCGGCCTCGGGGCGTGGGCGCTTGCGACGGGGTTGCGCGCGCTCTTCGGGCTCCGCTTCATCCGCTGCCGCTGTCAGGGGCGTGAACGGAGGGTCGATGTGTTCATCTTCCGGGGTTGAGCGCAGCGCGGGCTCATCGTCGAGGTGCAACGACATGGAGGGCTCGGTGCGCTGCCGGGTCGCAGTGGCTTTGGTCGGTTCAGGTTCGTCTTCGGCGGCGGAGGCGCGTTCTTCAGGCGGTTCGCTGAACAGGCTGGCGGCCCATTTTTCTTCTTCGGCCTTGACGGTTTCGCGGCTGGCGCTGAGGGCGTCTTCTTTCTGCCGACGGTCGGCACCGGGCTGGCGGCGTTCCGCGCCCACGGGCAGTGTGTGCTGAATCTCGCGGCGTTCCAGCTTGGCCAGTTCCTGGTCCAGGTCCAGGTTGTCCAGGTCCAGCTCTTCGGCGCTCCATTGCTTCTGGCTGATTGCCCGCTGTGGCTCAGGCGCGGCTTCGCGCACGGGCTCGATCGTGGTCGGCTGCTCCGGCGCAGGCGCCTGGGCGCGCTGCTCCAGCAGCTGGCGGGCAGCGTTGAAGACTTGCAGGCACGAGCCGCAGCGAACCACGCCGCGAGCCACGCTCAATTGGGCGTGGTTGACGCGAAAGCGGGTTTGGCAATGCGGGCACTGGGTGACGAAACTGTCGGTCATGCGGCCATCCGATTCAGGCAAGCGCTCATTCTAGCGCCGACGTCCGCTGATGCGTACCCAGCCATCACGGTTAGCGATCGGATCCAACTCGAAATCCTTGGCGTAGGCGGCGGCGACATCTTCGCCCTGCTCGGCGAGGATGCCCGACAGCGCCAGGCGCCCGCCCGGCTTGACCAGGCTCGACAGTTGCGGCGCCAGGGACACCAGCGGGCCGGCGAGGATATTGGCGACCAGCACGTCGGCCTGCACCTGGGGCAAATCCTGCGGCAGGTAGAGCGGGAATTTGCCTTCAGGAATGTTGTTGCGCCCGGCGTTATCCCGGGACGCTTCCAGGGCCTGCACGTCGATGTCGGTGCCCACGGCTTCCTTGGCGCCCAGCAACAGGGCGGCAATCGCCAGGATCCCCGAGCCGCAGCCGAAATCCAGCACGTGGCTGTCCGTCAGGTCCTGGCCGTCCAGCCACTCCAGGCACAACGCGGTGGTGGGGTGGGTGCCGGTGCCGAATGCCAGGCCCGGATCCAGCAGCAGGTTGACCGCGTTCGGCTCCGGGGCGGCATGCCAGCTCGGCACGATCCACAGGCGCTGGCCGAAGCGCATCGGCTGGAAGTTGTCCATCCAGCTGCGTTCCCAGTCCTGGTCTTCGATGATTTCGCTGTGATGCTCGGGCAACGGGCTGCCGGTGAGCAATTCCATATGGGCCAGTACGGCGGCGGCGTCGGTGCCGTCTTCGAACAGGGCCAGCAGATGGGTGTGGGACCACAGCGGGGTGGTATTCAGCTCGGGTTCGAAGATCGGCTGGTCTTCGGCGTCCATGAAGGTCACCGAGACGGCGCCCACTTCGAGGAACGCGTCTTCGTAGGTTTCGGCTTGTTCTGGGCTGATGGCGAGACGGACTTGCAGCCAAGGCATGGCGGGCACCTTTGAAAAAAATGAGTGTGCAGCGGGGTAGGCTGCGAAAGCGCGCAAGTTTACGCGAGCGGCGGGCAGAAGACGACACTACTGACTGCACGCCGGTCAAATGTGGGAGGGGGCTTGCCCCCGATTGCAGTGTGTCAGTCTCAGCATCTGTAACTGATCCACCGCCATCGGGGGCAAGCCCCCTCCCACATTTTGACGGTGTACATCTTCAAAAAAGTAGAGGGCCCACAAACAACAAAGCCGCCCGAAGGCGGCTTTGTTGGGTGGAGCACTTACTGGTTGGCCAGCTTGTGTTCCAGGTAGTGAATGTTCACACCACCCTCGCAGAAGCCTTCATCGCGAACCAGGTCCCGGTGCAGCGGGATGTTGGTCTTGATGCCGTCGACCACGATTTCGTCCAGGGCATTGCGCATACGGGCCATGGCCTCGTCGCGGGTCGCGCCCCAGGTGATCAGCTTGCCGATCAGCGAGTCGTAGTTGGACGGAACCTTGTAACCGCTGTACAGGTGCGAATCCACACGTACGCCGTTGCCGCCGGGCGCGTGGAAATGCTTGACCAGGCCAGGGCTTGGGATAAAGGTCTTCGGGTCTTCGGCGTTGATCCGGCACTCCAGGGAGTGACCGTGGATCTTCACGTCGTCCTGGGTGAAGGACAGCACGTTGCCGGCGGCGATGCTGAGCATCTCCTTGACGATGTCGATACCGGTGACCATCTCCGACACCGGGTGCTCTACCTGCACACGAGTGTTCATCTCGATGAAGTAGAAACGGCCGTTCTCGTAGAGGAACTCAAAGGTACCGGCGCCACGGTAGTTGATGTCGATGCACGCCTTGACGCAGCGAGCCAGGACTTCCTGACGCGCTTTTTCATCCAGGCCCGGTGCCGGGGCTTCTTCCAACACCTTCTGGTGACGACGTTGCAGCGAGCAATCGCGGTCGCCCAGGTGGATGGCGTGGCCCTGGCCGTCGGACAGTACCTGCACTTCCACGTGACGTGGGTTGGTCAGGTACTTCTCCAGGTAGACCATCGGGTTGCCGAACCAGGCAGCCGCTTCGGAGCGAGTCTGCTTGGCCGCTTCGATCAGTTCTTCTTCCTTGTGCACCACGCGCATGCCGCGACCACCACCGCCACCGGCGGCCTTGATGATCACCGGGTAGCCGACTTCGCGACCAATGCGCAGTGCGGTTTCCTCGTCTTCAGGCAGTGGGCCGTCGGAGCCCGGAACGGTTGGCACGCCGGCCGCGATCATGGCGTCCTTGGCCGAGACCTTGTCGCCCATCAGGCGAATGGTTTCGGCTTTCGGGCCGATGAAGGCAAACCCGGATTTTTCCACCTGTTCGGCGAAATCGGCGTTTTCCGCGAGGAAGCCGTAGCCCGGGTGGATGCCATCAGCGCCGGTCACTTCAGCGGCGGCGATGATGTTCGAGACTTTCAGGTACGAGTTCGTGGCCAGTGGCGGGCCGATGCAGATGCTCTCGTCCGCCAGTTTCACGTGCATCAATTCGGTATCGGCCGTCGAGTAAACAGCGACGGTCTTGATGCCCTCTTCCTTACAGGCGCGCAGGATACGCAGCGCGATCTCGCCGCGGTTGGCGATCAGGACTTTTTGCAGTTTCTTCGCAGGTTTCAACATCGAAGGCGCTCCGCGGTTCAAACGATGGTGAACAGCGGCTGGTCGTACTCAACCGGCTGACCGTTTTCTACCAGGATGGATTCGATGACGCCGGCTTTTTCGGCCGTGATGTGGTTCATCATCTTCATCGCTTCAACGATGCAGATGGTGTCGCCCACTTTCACGGTCTTGCCCACTTCAACGAAGGCTGGCGAGGTCGGTGCCGGGGTGCGGTAGAACGTACCGACCATTGGCGACTTGACCACGAAACCGTTCAGCGCAGGGGCTGCCGGTGCGGCAGGTGCGGCGGCAGCAGCAGGCGCGGCGGCCGGAGCAGCAGCCGGTGCCGGTGCCTGCATCTGTGGTGCGTAGAACTGTTGGGCCGGGGTCTTGCTGTGGCGGCTGATCCGTACGGACTCTTCGCCTTCCTTGATTTCCAGCTCGTCGATACCGGATTCTTCCAGCAGTTCGATCAGTTTCTTAACTTTACGGATATCCATGAATCATCAACTCCCAAGGGTCGGTCAGGGGCGCTTGGCCTGTTCTTCAAGCTGTTCCAGGGCGGCCTCCAGGGCCAGTCGGTAACCGCTGGCGCCAAGGCCGCAGATCACTCCTACCGCAACGTCGGAGAAGTAGGAGTGATGGCGGAAAGGTTCGCGTTTGTGCACGTTCGATAAATGCACTTCGATGAATGGGATGCTCACCGCCAGCAGCGCGTCACGTAATGCAACACTTGTGTGCGTAAAAGCGGCGGGATTGATCAGGATAAAGTCCACGCCTTCGCCACGGGCAGCATGGATGCGATCAATCAATTCATACTCGGCATTGCTTTGCAGGTAGAGCAAATGGTGGCCGGCTTCACGTGCCCGTCGTTCCAGGTCAAGGTTGATCTGATCGAGGGTCACTGCCCCGTAGACGCCCGGTTCACGGGTGCCGAGCAGGTTCAGGTTGGGTCCGTGAAGAACCAGTAAGGTCGCCATCGGCTGTTCCTTGTTATTGATGTGGGCAAGGCAGAACCCGGCGACTATGCCGCAAAGCCTTTGTGACTGTCCAGTTCTATGCAGTAGGCGGCACGATTAGCGAGGATTGCGCAAAATTTGTGACTGGTGGCTGGGATCCGGTCATTGGTAATACGCCCTTGAATACTGTGGAGATCAAATGTGGGAGGGGGCTTGCTCCCGATTGCAGTGTGTCAGTATCGACATCTGTAACTGATCCACCGCTATCGGGGGCAAGCCCCCTCCCACATTTTGATCTTCATTTGATTTTGGATCTTCATGGGGCGGGTCAGACACGGAACGCCTGCACAGCCGTATTGAGCTGCCCACCCAGCACCAGCAAATGCTCACCCTGGCTGCGGCCCTGGCCGATGCGCAGCAAATTATCCTCACCCAACTGATGAATCCGCTCGCTGTTGTCGCGAATCTCACTCACGGCGCCACTTTGCTGCGCCGTTACATCGGCAATCCGCACGGCGGTGTCGGAAATGGTCTGGATCGCGCCGACGATTTCATCCAGCGCGCCATCCGCCGCCTGGGCTTGCTGGGCGGTAGCCTCGGCGTGTTCAACCTGGGCGCGCATGCCCTGCACCGATTGGTGCGCAGCGGTTTGCAGGCCGGTGATCAGGCCCTGGATTTCGGCGGTGGCGCCAGCGGTGCGTTGGGCCAGGGTGCGCACTTCGTCGGCGACCACGGCAAAACCGCGTCCGGCTTCACCGGCGCGTGCGGCTTCGATGGCGGCGTTGAGCGCCAGCAGGTTGGTCTGGTCGGCAATCGAGCGAATCACGGTCAATACGCCGCCAATGGTGGCGGACTCCTCGGCAAGTTTCTCGATCATCTGCGCATTTTGCTGCACTTCACCCACCAGCGCGTGCAGGCCGGTCAGGCTCAGGCCGATCACGCGCTGGCCTTGCTCGACCGCCTGGCCCGCGCTGCGACTGGCGCCGGCCGCCTGGCTGGCATCACCGGCGACTTGCTGGATGGTGGCTTCCAGTTCGCCCAGGGAATCACGAATCTGCGCAGTATCCCCGGCCTGGCGTTCGGCGCCGTCGTGCAGGCCACTGCTCAGCTCGGCCAGGGCGCGGCTGCTGCCGGCCACTTCTTCGGCATTGCCACGGATGGTACCCACCAGATCCACCAGGTAGGCGCGTAAACGGTTGAGGGACGCTTCGATGTCGCGCAGTTCGCGGTTGGTCTTGCCCAAGGTGATCGGTTGGCTGAAGTTGCCCTCGCCCCAGATCGACAAGGCCGGGGCCAGGTTGGTCAGCACCCGCGCCAGGCGCCGCTGCAGGGTGTCGATCAGCAGGGCGATCAGCAGAATCAGGCCGATCATCACGCCTTGCATCAGGCGCACTTCGCCCTGGATCTTGCCATGTTGCGCACGTACCACCGGCTCGAGGCCGGCGATGGCCTGCTGAACGGCGGCGATTTTCAAGTGGGTGGCGGCGGCCAGGTCGGCACGCTGCTGGATCTGCGTGCGGGTGCGCTGGAGTTCGGCGGGGTAGCGGGCCAGCAGGCCGTTGAGTTCGCGCTTGAGGTCGACGCCGGTGTCCTGGGCTTCGGCTTTTGCGCTGTTTTCCAGGCCCATCAAGGCCGAAAAGTCATCGGTGTTGGATTCTGCGCTGGCCTTTACCCCGAGTAATGGCAGTTGCTCCAGCAGGTCGGCCTGGCTGCGCATATTGCCGACTTCGCGTTCCACATCGTCCGCCAGTTCCGCGCGGCCGCTGCTCACCAGTTTGTCGCGGGCCAGGGACAGCTTGTCCAGGTGCAGTGAGGCCGCCAGCAGCGGTGGCAGGTAGCGCGCGGCTTCGGCGCTGTTGACGCCCATGGCGTATTGGCTCAACTGCTCCAGGTTGGCGCCCAGCTCCCGCTCGGCTTGCAGCAACAAGGCTTGCGGGTCGCCGGCCAACTTACCGGCCGCCAGCAGGTCGGTCTTGCTGAAGGTGTCCAGGTCCACAAGGCTGGGGCGCAGGTTCTGTGCGAGGTCGGCGGGCAGTTCATCCAGGTGCTGCAACAGGCTTTCCAGGCTCTGGCTGGCGCTGCTCAAGCGCAATGCATCACCGCTGCCCAGGTAGTCGTCGATATTGCGCGCGGCCTGGTTCTGGAAGGCCTGTGACAGACCGAGGTAGCGTTCCATCAGCAAATAAGGCCGTTCCAGCGCTCGTTGCGACCACCACAGCGTCGCTCCAAGTGCCAGGCACACGGCCACCAGCAGGAGGGTATTGAGATTGGTCAGCAGCTTCAGGCGCATGCGGGGTATCAACCGACAGCAAAAGGTAAGTGCCTGAAGTTATTGCGTTTTCATTACAGGGTTATGACGGAATCAGTGGATTCTGGTGAAAAGGTGGCACTTTGCTTTGACGTGCGTGCCGCTTGCACGCGGTTACGCCCGGCGTCCTTGGCGCGGTACAGCGCCTCGTCGGCCTGGGCGGCCATCATCAGGCTGTCGGAGCCGTCACACAGCTCCACCACCCCGGCGCTGAAGGTGCACCACAAATCCTGCGGCTGCGCCGGGTAGTGAATCTCGGCAAAGCGCCCACGAATTTCATCCAGTACCTTGCAGGCCGAGTCCAGGTCGGTGTCGGGCATCACGATGGCGAATTCTTCACCGCCGTAGCGGCCGATGTAATCGGTCTTGCGCAGGCGTTGCTTGAGAAACAGCGCCAGGCTCTTGATCACGCGGTCGCCCATGGGGTGGCCATGGCTGTCATTGACCCGCTTGAAGTGATCGATGTCGAGCATGGCAAAGCTCAACGGTTTGTTCTCGCGGCGCGCGCGGAAACTGCAGTCTTCAAGCAATTGCAGGATATGGGTGTGGTTGTACAACCCGGTCAGGCTGTCGCGCACCATCCGCGCCTTGAGGTTGCGCGCACGGGCGGCGCGGTTGCGCACCGTGGTGATCAGGTGGCGCGGCTTGATCGGTTTGGTGAGGAAGTCGTCGCCGCCTTCGCTCATGGCGTCCAGCTGCTTGTCCAGGTCGTCTTCGGCCGACAGGTAGATGATCGGCACACTGACGTAACGGTCATTGTGGCGAATGACCTTGGCCAGTTCGGTGCCGGTACAGGCCGGCATGTACATGTCGAGGATGATCAGGTCGGGCTGGAAGTCTGCCAGTTCGGCCATGGCCTGGATCGGTTCGATCAAGGTACGGGTGACGATGCCGGCACTGTTGAGCAGACGCTCGGTGTGCAGCGCCTGGGCCCGCGAGTCATCGATGATCAGCACTTTGTACGGTTCGTACTGGGCGACGCAGGTCAGCACTTCGATCTTTTCCAGCAGGCTGGAGGCTTCCAGCGTGCCGGTGAGGAATTCCTGGCCGCCGGCGCGCACGGCGGCGAGGCGAGTGGGGGTGTCGGTTTCGTGCAGGCTGAAAAACAACAGCGGCAGCTTATGCTCCAGGCCTTCCTGGGCTTCGGCGGCGAGCTTGAGGCCCAGGCCGGTGCCGCAGAAATCCACGTCCATCACGATCGCTGACGGCAGGCGCTCGGCCAGGGACGCGCGAAACGCCGCGACGCTGTCCAGGGATTGGGCGCTCATGCCAAAGAATTCCAGCTGCTTGGCCAGGCGCTCGGCGCGGTCGTGATCGGCCAGCATCACGTAGATCGGCTTGCGCATCGGCGGCAGGAAGGTTTGTTCCAGCTGGTCGCCCTGGCGCAGGCCGGTGCGGGACAGGCGCTGCATCAAGCGGTTGAGTTCGGTGATCAGGTGGCTGCTCAGGCGCCCGCGGTTTTCGTCGACGGCCTTGAGCGATTCGCCGATGTGCCGGGCCAGTTGGCCGTGTTCGGGTTGTTCGAAGCGCTCGGCAAAGCGCTGCAGGCGCAGGTTGGCCTCGCTGAGTTCGGAGAGGTCGGCGCCTGACCATTCGCTGCGTTGCAGGCGCTGCCAGATCTCAAGAATTTGACGTGCCTGATGAATTACCCGCTGGGCAAAATGCTGCTTGAGACGCTCACGGCTGGGGTCTTCTGGCTCGGTCATATCCTGACTACTAGTGAGGGTGCATGCTGAGGTCGAACTGATGGCTCTATGCTAGCACCTCTTTCCAATGGGATGAGTGTCATATGTCAATTAACTGCGTGTCCCTGATATTCAGTTGGTGACCTGACGGTCGCGCAGCTTAAAAAGCGTGCATCCTTTATAGTCGAATGCCTGCCGTATGCACGTTTGGTGAAAAGCCCCGCATGGGCGGGCACGATGGGGTAGGGTTGTGGTCGGAGTGTTTGAACGCACGCCCTCAATTCAAGTGCATGAACTCAAGTGATTGAAAGGATATCGCCATGCTGGACTGGAAAAACCGTGCGGGCAGTGCCAAAGGCCCTGCCCCTGAGCCCAAGTCGGCCAACCGCAGCTATTTTCATACCCTGCTGATGAGCCGAGCCGTGCTCAGCGTGCTCGGCCTGTATCTGTTGGTCACCGGCGCCCTGGGCTGGTACTGGAGCGAAGAGCCGGCGCTGTTCCCGGTCCAGCAGAATGCGCAGCTTGCCGCCGAGAAGGAAGGCAAGCAGATGGTGGTGGGCTATACCACCGTCGAAACCCTCAAGACCGTAGTCGGCACGTTGCTGAACAAGCCCGGTGGCTATATTTCCAACGACCGTTTCCCGCCGGGCCTGTGGATGGACAACATGCCCAGCTGGGAATACGGCGTGCTGGTGCAGGTGCGCGACCTGACCCGCGCCTTGCGTAAAGACTTCGCCCGCTCCCAGTCGCAGTCGGCCGAAGACGCCGATCTGGCCAAGGCCGAGCCGCGTTTCAACTTCGACAACAAGAGCTGGGTGCTGCCGTCCAGTGAGTCGGAGTACCAGGAAGGCATCAACTCCCTGAACCGCTATGAAGCGCGCCTGTCCGACCCGAACCAGCGTGGCGCCTTGTTCTATGCCCGTGCCGACAACCTGAACAACTGGCTGGGCGATGTGGCCACCCGCCTGGGCTCGCTGTCGCAACGCCTGTCGGCCAGCGTGGGACGGGTCAAATTGAACACCGCACTGAAAACCGAGGCCCTGGCGCCAGGTGAAGTGCCGCAGGTCGACGAAGAAGTGGTGGAAACCCCATGGATGCAGATCGATAACGTGTTCTACGAGGCCCGTGGCCAGGCCTGGGCGCTGTCCCACCTGTTGCGTGCCATCGAAGTCGACTTTGCCGACGTGCTGGCCAAGAAAAACGCCACCGTCAGCGTGCGCCAGATCATTCGTGAGCTGGAGGCTTCGCAAGAGCCGGTCTGGAGCCCGATGATCCTCAACGGCAGCGGTTTCGGCGTGTTGGCTAACCATTCGCTGGTCATGGCCAACTACATTTCCCGGGCCAACGCGGCGGTGATCGATTTGCGTCAACTGCTCAACCAGGGTTGATGATGGACACAGCTCAAAACGAGGCCGCGCACCGTGCGGCCTCTGATGCCGAACTGATCTGCTGGGTCGACGAGCGGGACAACCTGCTCGGCCACCTCGTCAGGTCCGATTTGCGCCAGCGCGGCCTGATCGGCCGTTGCACCTTTATCTTCCTGTTCAATTCCAAGGGTGAGCTGTGCGTGCATCGGCGCACCCTGAGCAAGGCCCTGTACCCGGGTTTCTGGGACACGGCGGCGGGCGGGATGGTCGCGGCGGGCGAGTCCTACGCGTTATCGGCGGCCCGCGAGCTGGAAGAGGAACTGGGTGTCGGCGGGGTGGAACTGACCGAGCATGACCATTTCTACTTTGAGGATGGCAACAGCCGGCTCTGGTGCAAATCCTACTCGGCGACCTGGGATGGGCCATTGCGCCTGCAGCCTGAAGAAGTCATGGAAGCGCGCTTTTTGCCCGTGGAAACGGTCCTGCAGGAAGCCGAGCACAAGCCTTACTGCCCGGACGCCCAGGAGGGCTTGCGGCGCTATCTGGCCTCACGTCGCTAAAGCTGCATAAATTGGCGCCATTTGGCTCTTAGCAAGTGGGCTTTTTGCCGTTACACTGCGCGACTTTTCACCCGAACCGCCTTGGCGGGTCGGTAGCGCTGCCCCTGCCTGAGTGGGGCTTCGCGGTCGGTCGTCCATTAGCGGAGGCCGATCAGTCTTTGTCCTCCCGAGAGGATTGCCGGTGGCCAAAAAAGCCGCATCCTTCGCCGCCCTCGGCGGCCTGGTATTTTCCACCGACGCAGGTCGACACTGCCCGGACTGTCGTCAGCCCGTGGATTCGTGTACCTGCAAACAGACCCTGATCCCCGAAGGCGACGGTATTGCCCGCGTGCGCCGCGAAAGCAAAGGCCGTGGCGGCAAGACGGTGACCACCATCACCGGCGTGCCGTTGGCCGAAGAGCCGCTCAAGGCACTGGCCACCACGCTGAAAAAGCGCTGTGGCACCGGTGGCGCGTTGAAAGACGGTGTCATCGAGATCCAGGGCGATCACGTCGAACTGCTGTTGGCCGAGCTGATCAGGCTGGGTTACAAGGCCAAGAAGTCCGGCGGCTGAGAGCCTCTTCCCAACCTGTGTCTAAACTCTGTCCTGCGAGTGGGGTCTACCTTGCTTACAGGCAAATCGTCATTTTCATTCTTTAGACTGCGCCAGCCTCGAACGCGAGGCGGCGCCTTCGCCTTCATTTATAGGGGACTTCGATGTCCGTACGACGCACACGCAAAGACGATGGCAGCCAATGGACAGTTGCGGACAGCCGCAGTGTTTACGGGATTCGCCATTGGGGGGCCGGGTATTTCGCGATCAATGATGCCGGTCGCGTTGAAGTCCGTCCGAACGGCCCGAACAGCACACCCGTCGACCTCTACGAGCAAGTGGACGAGCTGCGCAAGAGCGGCCTTTCCCTGCCGCTGCTGGTGCGTTTTCCCGACATCCTGCAAGACCGTGTACGCCAGCTGACCGGCGCTTTCGATGCCAACATCGAGCGCCTGGAGTACCAGAGCAAGTACACCGCGCTGTACCCGATCAAGGTGAACCAGCAGGAGGCGGTGATCGAGAACATCATCGCCACCCAGAACGTTTCCATCGGCCTCGAAGCCGGCTCCAAGCCTGAGCTGCTGGCCGTGCTGGCCCTGGCGCCGAAGGGCGGCACCATCGTCTGCAACGGTTACAAGGACCGCGAGTTCATCCGCCTGGCACTGATGGGCCAGAAGCTCGGCCACAACGTATTTATCGTGATCGAGAAAGAATCCGAGGTTGAACTGGTGATCGAAGAGGCCGCCAGCCTCAAGGTCAAGCCACAGGTGGGCCTGCGCGTGCGCCTGTCGTCCCTGGCGTCAAGCAAGTGGGCGGACACCGGTGGCGAGAAGTCCAAGTTCGGGTTGTCGGCGGCGCAGCTGCTGTCGGTGGTCGAGCGCTTCCGCGCGGCGGGCCTGGACCAGGGCATCCGCCTGCTGCACTTCCACATGGGTTCGCAGATCGCCAACCTGGCCGACTACCAGCATGGGTTCAAGGAAGCCATTCGTTACTACGGCGAACTGCGCAACCTCGGCCTGCCGGTGGACCACATCGACGTGGGCGGCGGCCTGGGCGTGGACTACGACGGTACCCACTCGCGTAACGCCAGCTCGATCAACTACGACATGGACGACTACGCCGGTGTGGTCGTGGGCATGCTCAAGGAATTCTGCGACGCCCAGAGCCTGCCGCACCCGAATATCTTCTCCGAAAGCGGCCGCTCCCTGACCGCCCACCACGCCATGCTGGTGGTGCAGGTCACCGACGTCGAGAAGCATAACGACGAAATCCCGGTCATCGAAAACAAGGAAAGCCTGCCCGAGACCGTGCAATGGCTGGTGGACCTGCTCGGCCCGACCGATATCGAAATGGTCACCGAAACCTACTGGCGCGCCACCCACTACATGAGCGATGTGGCCACCCAGTACGCCGACGGCAAACTGACCCTGGCCGAGAAAGCCCTTGCCGAACAGTGCTATTTCGCCGTGTGCCGCCGCCTGCACAACTCGCTCAAAGCCCGCCAGCGCTCGCATCGCCAGGTGCTGGACGAACTCAACGACAAGCTGGCCGACAAGTACATCTGCAACTTCTCGGTGTTCCAGAGCCTGCCGGACACCTGGGCCATCGGCCAGGTCCTGCCGATCCTGCCGCTGCACCGTCTCGACGAAGAGCCGCTGCGCCGTGCTGTGCTGCAAGACCTGACCTGCGACTCCGACGGCAAGATCAAGCAGTACGTCGACGAGCAGAGCATCGAGACCAGCCTGCCGGTGCACGCCTTGAATGAAGGCGAAGACTACCTGCTGGGCATCTTTCTGGTGGGCGCCTACCAGGAAATCCTTGGCGACATGCACAACCTGTTCGGTGACACCGACTCGGTGAACATCTACCAGCGTGAAGACGGTTCGGTGTACAGCGCCGGCATCGAGACCCACGACACCATCGAAGACATGCTGCGCTACGTGCACTTGTCGCCGGAGGAGTTGATGACTCACTACCGTGACAAGTGCGCCAGCGCGAAGATCAGTGCCAGTGAGCGTACGCAGTTCCTCGACGCCTTGCGTCTGGGCCTGACGCGTTCGTCCTACCTGTCGTCCTGATGCTGGGTTGAACGATGCGCGGGGATACCCGCGCGTCGTATCGGTGGGTGGTTCAGTACGTGACCAGGCAGAGCTTGACCGAGCATTGGCCTGGGTTGAACTGAAAGACAACCCGGTCAAGTTTGTCGGCACCGGTGGTGGTGGGCGCCACCGTGACATTTTGGCTGTTAAAGGGCAGTTCAATATTTGCACCTGGAGCGAGGGCGTGTCGCTCGGTTCCCTGGATGAGTGTCAGATTGGACTGGCTACTGTTTGTAACTCGCAGTCTGTCCTCGGTAGTGTTCGGCCCTTGCCCATTGCTGCATCCCGCGATGCTCGCCAGTGTGCAAGCCGTAGCGATCCACAGTGCTTTCGTGATGTTCATATCCGACTCTCCTTGAATCTATGGGATGGGTTTTACCCATGGCCATTCAACGCCCGGAATGTCGGTCTGTAACCTGTCAGAACTAACAGGTAGGTTCAGTCGGCACGGG
This sequence comes from Pseudomonas sp. NFACC25, assembly GCF_900100935.1. NCBI lineage: Bacteria > Pseudomonadati > Pseudomonadota > Gammaproteobacteria > Pseudomonadales > Pseudomonadaceae > Pseudomonas > Pseudomonas sp. NFACC25. The sequence continues at coordinate 55,179 of NZ_FMUC01000014.1, read as the reverse complement.
CACCGAACCACTCTCCCCGCTGCTTGAGCCGCCAGGCAATGACCCCCAGGGTCAGGCTGCGCAAGGCCATGAACAGCAGGAATGTCATCCACAGCCCGTGGTTGCCCAGGCCTTGCAGTGCCCAGGCAAAGGGCAACACCATCAGCACCGTCAGCAACATGCCATTGCGCATTTCCTTGGCGCGCGTAGCGCCGATAAACAACCCATCCAACAGATAACTCCACACCGCAATCAACGGCAGTACCGCCAGGTACGGCAGGTAGAGATCGGCGGTTTCGCGCACGCTGGGGATATCGGTCTGCATGGCAATAAACAGGTGGCCGGCGAGGGTGAACAGTAGGGCAAACCCCAGACTGGCGATCAGCGACCAACCGCCGGCAACCACCAGCGAACGGCGCAGGGCCGGGCGGTCACGGGCGCCAATGGCGTGTCCGCACAGCGCCTCGACGGCGTGGGCCAAGCCGTCCAGCGCATGAGCGGTCAGCAGCAGGCCGTTGAGCAACAGCGCGTTGGCCGCCACGGTGGCATCGCCCAGGCGTGCGCCTTGTACCGTGATCATGAAAAACACCGACTGCAGCGCCAGGCTGCGGATAAAGATGTCGCGGTTCACCGCCAGCAACGGGCGCCAGCTTTGCCACCGTTTCAACGCAGCCCAGGCGATATGCCCGGGGTAGGCGCGCAGGGCTTTTTGCGTGAGGGCCAGGCCGAGGAGGGCGCCGGTCCATTCGGCGATCACCGATGCGCGGGCCGAGCCGACCACGCCCCAGTCCAGGCCCAATACGAACCACAGGTTCAGGGCGATGTTCACCAGGTTGGTGGTCAACAGGATTGCCAATGGCGCCCGGGCGTTTTGCGTGCCGAGAAACCAACCCACCAGCGCGTAGCTGGCCAGGGCGGCGGGCAGGCCGAACAGGCGGGTGTGGAAGAACTCGCGGGTCAATTGGTTGAGTTCGGGGGACGGTTGCATCCATTCCAGGGCCAGATGGCTCAGCGGAATGCCGACGGTCCCCAGCAACATCGCCAACCCCAGCGCCAGCAGCAAACCTTGCAGCAGGATCTGTCGCAGTGCCGCACCATCCTTGCGCCCGGCGGCCTGGGCGGCGAAACCGGTGGAACCCATGCGCAGAAAACCCATGGCCCAGGCGAGGAAGGTATACAAGCTGGCACCGACGGCCACGGCGCCCAGCTGGTGAGCGTGGGGCAGGTGGCCGATGACCATGCTGTCGACCAGTGCCACCATCGGCACGGAGATGTTCGAAAGAATCATCGGCGCGGCCAAAGCCCATACGCGGCGATGGGTAGGGCGGTCGCGCCAGTCGGTCAGTAAGGTGGACATGCAGGCTCCTTGGGGGAGCGGCATTGTAACCGTCCATTGGCAGCGCAACAGGGCCAATGTGGAATGGAGCCCTATGCCTGTGGGATTTGGCTGGGACTTGAGACCGTTGAGAACCAACTCACCCTCCGTCGGTCAATGTGACCAGCGCCACATCGGCTTGGCCGGCGCTGATATATAGTTCACCCCTCGGTTCCCTCTGACTACGAGTGCCCCATGCTTAACAAAGGATTGTTCCTGGCCTGCGCGCTGGCCCTGCTGAGCGCCTGCGATTCTTCCGATAAACCGGCAGCACCGCCTGCGCCCACCGTGGCGACGGCGCCGAAACCGGCCAAGGCCGCGGTGGATGTGGCGGCGCTCAAGCAGCGTTATGTCGGGCGTGAGTTGAGTGTGGTGGACGTGTCCGAGGTGCAGTTGGACGGCGCCAGCACCTTGTCGGTGAGTTTTTCCATTCCGTTGGATCCGGAGCAGAAGTTTGCCGACAAACTCCATCTGGTCGACAGCAAGTCCGGCAAGGTCGATGGCGCCTGGGAGCTGTCCGATAACCTCATGGAACTGCGCCTGCGTCACCTGGAGCCCCAGCGCAAACTGGTGCTGACGGTGGATGCCGGGGTGAAGGCGGTCAACGCCAACACGCTCGCCGCCGAGTACATCGCGCGCCTGGAAACCCGTGACCTGCAAGCCACCGTCGGCTTCGCCAGCCGTGGCACATTGTTGCCGACGCGCCTGGCCGAAGGCCTGCCGGTGATCGCGTTGAACGTCGACAAGATCGACGTTGAATTCTTCCGGATCAAGCCCGAATCCCTGCCGTCGTTCCTGGCACAGTGGGGGCGCAATACCAGCCTGCAAAGTTATGAATCCCGCGAACTGCTGCCGCTGGCCGACCTGGTCTACGGCGGTCGTTTCGACCTGAACCCGGCGCGCAATACCCGTGAAACCCTGCTGCTGCCGATTGCCGGCCTCAAGCAATTGCAGCAGCCGGGCGTGTACCTGGCGGTGATGCGTGCTTCGGGCACCTACAACTATTCGCAACCGGCCACGCTGTTTACCTTGAGCGATATCGGCCTGTCGGTGCACCGCTACGCCAATCGCCTGGATGTGTTTACCCAGGCGCTGGAAGGCGGCAAGGCGTTGGATGGCGTCGACCTCGAAGTGCTCGACGCCGACGGCCGTGTGCTGGGCCAGGGCAAGACCGAAAAGGGCGGTCACGCTGAGTTGCCGTTGCCGAAAAAGGCCCAGGTGCTGCTGGCCAAACAGGGCGAGCAGACCAGTCTGCTGCGCCTGGACAGTGCTGCGCTGGATCTGGCCGAGTTCGATATCGGCGGCCAACCTTCCCATCCGTTGCAGTTCTTTGTGTTCGGCCCGCGCGACCTGTATCGCCCCGGCGAAACCGTGCTGCTCAACGCCCTGCTGCGCGACAAGGACGGCAACGCGGTCAAGCCGCAGCCGGTGAGCGTCGAAGTGCGTCGCCCGGATGAACAGGTGAGCCGCAAGTTCGTCTGGGATGCCGATGCCTCGGGCCTCTACCAATATCAACTGCAACTGGCCGGCGAAGCACCGACCGGTCGCTGGCAGTTAGTGTTCGACCTGGGTGATGGCAAGCCGCAGCTGTATGAATTCCTCGTCGAAGACTTCCTGCCCGAGCGCCTGGCGCTGGAACTCAAGGGCAGCGACACGGCATTGAGCCCGGCGGATAACCCGGTGATCAAGGTCAACGGTCGCTACCTCTACGGTGCTCCCGCGTCGGGCAATCGCGTCAGCGGGCAAGTCTATGTGCGCCCCCTGCGCGAAGCGGTCAAGTCGCTGCCGGGCTATCAATTCGGCTCCGTCACCGAAGAGGAACTGAGCCAGGACTTCGAGCTCGACGAAAGCGTGCTCGACGCCAAGGGCCAGGAAGACTTGACCCTGGAAAGCAAATGGGCGGAGGCCAAATCTCCCCTGCAACTGATCGTGCAGGCCAGCCTGCACGAGTCGGGCGGGCGGCCGATCACCCGGCGCCTGGTGCAGCCGATCTGGCCCGCCGAGCAACTGCCGGGCCTGCGTGGCCTGTTTGACGGCAAGGAAACCAATGGCGACGGCCCGGCGGAATTCGAAGTGCTGCTGGCCAACCAGGACGGGCAGAAACTCGCCGCGCAAGACCTCAAGGTCCGCCTGGTACGCGAGCGCCGTGACTACTACTGGAACTACTCCGACAGCGATGGCTGGAGCTATCACTACAACGAAAAATTCCTCAACCTCGACGAACAGACCCTGAACATCAAGGCCGGCGATACCGCCAAGGTCAGCTTCCAGGTGGAGTGGGGCCCGTACCGCGTCGAGGTCGAAGACCCGCAGACCGGCATGGTCAGCAGCCTGCGCTTCTGGGCCGGCTACCAGGCCCAGGACAACACCGAAGGCGGCGCCGTACGCCCCGATCAGGTCAAGCTGGCGCTGGATAAACCCGCCTATGGCGACGGCGATACCGCCAACGTCACGGTCACGCCGCCGGCGGCCGGTAAAGGCTACCTGTTGGTGGAGTCCGCCGAAGGGCCGCTGTGGTGGCAGGAAATCGACGTGCCGGCCGAAGGTAAAAGCTTTGCCGTGAAGCTTGATCCGAAATGGTCGCGCCATGACCTGTACGTCAGCGCCCTGGTGATTCGTCCCGGCGAGCGCAAAGCCAATATCACCCCCAAACGCGCGGTAGGCCTGCTGCATCTGCCGCTGCATCGCACCCAGCGCAAGCTGGGCGTGACCCTGACCGCGCCGGAAAAAATGCGCCCCAAACAACCGCTGACGGTGAAGATCGCCGCCAAAAACGCCGATGGCAGCGTGCCGAAACAGGTGCACGTGCTGGTGGCTGCGGTGGACGTGGGCATCCTCAATATCACCGAATACCCGACGCCGGACCCGTACTCCAGCCTGTTCGGCCGCAAGGCCTATGGCGTGGACCAATTCGATATCTACGGCCAGTTGATCGAAGCCGGGCAGGGCCGCCTGGCCAGCCTGGCCTTTGGCGGTGACGCCGCGCTGGCCAAGGGCGGCAAGCGTCCGGACACCAGTGTGACCATCGTTGCCCTGCAAAGCGCGCCGGTGACCTTGAATGAGCAGGGCGAGGGTGAAGTCAGCGTCAACATCCCCGACTTCAACGGTGAACTGCGCCTGATGGCCCAGGCCTGGAGCGATGACCGCTACGGCATGGCCGAAGGCAAGACCGTGATCGCCGCGCCGCTGATCGCCGAGCTGTCGGCCCCGCGCTTCCTCGCCGGCGGTGACCAGACAACGTTGGCCCTGGACCTGTCCAACCTGTCGGGCAAGGCGCAGAAACTCGATGTGCAACTGAGTGCCGAAGGGCAGTTGGAGCTGGTCAACAGCGGCGCGCAGAGCGTCGAGCTCAAGCAAGGCCAGCGCACCACCCTGCGTATCCCGGTGAAAGCCTGGGGTGGCTTGGGTCAAGGCAAGGTGAAGGTCACGGTCAATGGCCTGGACCTGCCCGGTGAGAACCTGCCGCCGTTCAGCCGCGAATGGACCCTGGGTGTGCGCCCGGCCTACCCGGCGTTGCTCAAGCATTACCGCGCGGTGCTCAAGGGCGAGCCGTGGAGCCTGCCCGCCGGCGCATTGGATCAATTCGATGCTTCTGGGCGTGAGGCGCTGCTGAGCCTGTCAAGCCGGCCGCCGCTGAACCTGGGCGCGCAGATCTCGGCGCTCAAGGCCTATCCTTATGGGTGCCTGGAGCAGACCGCCAGTGGTCTGTACCCGTCGCTGTACGCCGACGACGCGCTGCTCAAACGCTTGAGCATCAAGGGCGAGCCGGATGCTGAGCGCAAACGCAAGATCGAGCTGGGCATCGAGCGCCTGCTGGGCATGCAGCGCTATAACGGCAGCTTCGGTTTGTGGGGCGCCGATGGCGAAGAGGAATATTGGCTGACGGCTTTTGTCACCGACTTCCTGTTGCGTGCCCGTGACCAGGGCTTTGCGGTACCGCCCGAAGCGCTGAAGAAAGCCAGCGAGCGCCTGCTGCGTTATGTGCAGGAGCGTAACCTGATCGAAGTCGACTACAGCGACAACGCCGACCACACGCGCTTTGCCGTGCAGGCCTACGCCGGCATGGTACTGGCGCGCAGTCAGCAGGCGCCGTTGGGCGCATTGCGCAGTATCTTCGAGCGGCGCAGCGACGCGCGTTCCGGGTTGCCGTTGGTGCAGTTGTCCATCGCATTACAGAAGATGGGTGACCAGCCCCGTGCGGATCAAGCCTTGCTGGCCGGCCTGGCGGCGCAACGCAGCGCCAAGGAATGGCTGGGTGACTACGGCAGCCCGCTGCGCGATCAGGCGATGATCCTGGCGTTGCTGGAAGAAAACGACTTGGCCAAGGGCAAGCGTGAGGAGCGTTTGTTTAGCCTGTCGGACCAATTGGCGGCCAGCCCGTACCTGTCGACCCAGGAGCGCAACTCGCTGTTCCTGGCCGGGCGCCTGGGGTTTGCCCAGCCCGAGTCGGCCTGGAAGGTCCTGCTCAATGGCAGCGGTGGGGAACATGAGCTGAACAATCAACAGTCGACGCTGGACCTGGAAGGCAAGCTGCTTTCTGGCGATCTGAACCTGACCAATCAGGGCGATGTGCCGGTCTACCAGCAACTGACGATCTCGGGTTATCCCCAGGTGCCACCGGCACCGGGTGGCGACAACCTGAGCATCCGCCGGGAATACCTAGGCATGAATGGCCAACCGCTGAACCTGCGCAACCTCAATAGCGGCGACCTGGTGCTGGTGCACCTGGCGGTGAGCGCCAGGCAGCGCGTGCCGGATGCCTTGGTGGTCGACCTGTTGCCGGCGGGCCTGGAGCTGGAAAACCAGAACCTGGCCCAAAGTGCCGCCAGCCTGGAAAACGCCAGCAGCCAGGTGAAGGAATGGCGCGGGTCGATGCAGAACGCGGCGCTCAAGCATCAGGAGTTTCGTGATGACCGTTACGTGGCGGCCATCAACCTTGACGGCGATGGCACCACGCACTTGCTGTACCTGGCCCGTGCCGTGACACCGGGCACTTACCGCGTGCCGCCGCCGCAGGTGGAGTCGATGTACCGGCCGAACTGGCAGGCAGTGGGGGAGACGCCGGCGGACCTGGTGATCAAGGGACGCTGAAATTTGACGGTTGATCACTGTAGGAGCGGGCTTGCCCGCGAGCGAGCTCGCTCCTACAGTGGCTGGGTGTTCTTGGGTTTAGTGCACGACCCAACTGAGCAGCCACAGGCCAAGTATCAGCCAGATCACCCCGAAGATAATCGAAGCGCGCATGAAGGCGCGTACGGCTGAGTACAGAAACAGCAGGCCGACGATCAGGGTGAGGATGCTGATGATCGAGGTGTCCATGCCCAATGTGCGTGACAGGCCTTCGACAAAGTTGCCGCCGGCGTGGGTCAAGGCTCCGAACAATCCGCTGAGCCCGTCGACGATAAAGCGGATGACGGAACCGAGCGCCTGGCCCAACCATTCGAAAAAGCTTTCTACCTGCATATGTGTGTCCTGATAAGAAGGTGGGCGTATCTGTGCCTTTGGTTGTTATTGCAACAGGCTAGTTCCCTACAAGCATAGAGGTTTGCCCGCTTGAATTTGCGTTTACTTGTCCGCTGGACCCTGGCGAGCCTGGTCTTGATGATTGCCCTGCTGTGGCTGGCCGATCGTATCTGGCCGTTGCCGTTGCCCAGGGACGACCTGGCGCGGGTGGTGCTGGCCGAGGATGGCACGCCGTTATGGCGGTTTGCCGATGCCAACGGTGTGTGGCGTTATCCGGTGCAAACCAGCGAAGTGTCGCCGTATTACCTCGATGCACTGCTCACCTACGAAGACCGCTGGTTTTATCAGCATCCCGGTGTTAACCCGTTGGCGCTGGTGCGGGCGACGTGGCAGAACCTGACGGGCGCGCGGGTGGTGTCGGGTGGCAGTACGTTGTCGATGCAGGTGGCGCGCCTGCTGGATCCTCACTCGCGGACCTTCCACGGCAAGTTGCGCCAACTGTGGCGCACGGCGCAGTTGGAGTGGCACCTGTCCAAGGAACAGATTCTCAACCTGTACCTGAACCGCGCACCGTTCGGCGGCACGTTGCAGGGCGTGGCGGCCGCCAGTTGGGCGTACCTGGGTAAATCCCCGGCGCAACTGACCCACGCCGAAGCCGCTTTGCTCGCGGTATTGCCCCAGGCGCCGAGCCGCCTGCGCCCGGATCGCCACCCGCAGCGCGCCCAGGAGGCCCGCGACAAAGTACTGCGCCGCCTCGCCGAGTTCCAGGTGTGGCCACAAGCCGCCGTCGACGAAGCGCTGGAGGAGCCGTTGCTGCTCGCCCCGCGCCTGGAGCCGAGCCTGGCGCCGCTGCTTGCCCGCCGCCTTAACCGTCCGGACAGCCCGCCGCTGATTCGCACCACGCTGGATGCCGCCCTGCAGCGCCGTCTTGAAGACCTGTTGCTGGGCTGGCGTGCGCGGTTGCCGGAATACACCTCGGCCGCGATCCTGGTGGTGGAAGAAGAAAACATGGCCGTGCGCGCTTACCTGGGGTCAGTGGACATCAACGACGCTAAGCGCTTTGGCCATGTGGACATGATCAGCGCGCTGCGTTCGCCGGGCTCTACCTTGAAGCCGTTCCTGTATGGCATGGCCCTGGACGAGGGCCTGATTCACTCCGAATCGCTGCTGCAGGATGTGCCCCGGCGTTATGGTGATTATCGCCCGGGCAACTTTTCCATGGGCTTTACCGGCGCAGTGCCGGCGAGCACGGCGCTGTCCAGTTCGCTGAACCTGCCGGCGGTGCAGTTGCTGGAAGCGTACGGGCCCAAGCGGTTTGCCGCGCAGATGCGCATCGGCGGCGTGCCATTGGCCCTGCCGGCGTTGGCCGAGCCCAACCTGGCGCTGATCCTCGGCGGCGCGGGCAGCCGCCTGGAGGATCTGGTCAGCGGCTACAGCGCCTTCGCCCGCAACGGCAGGAGCGCCACCCTTCGATTGCAGCCGGACGATACGCTGAGAGAACGGCCCTTGCTGTCGCCAGGGTCCGCCTGGATTGTTCGGCGCATCCTCAGTGGCCAGGCGCGGCCTGATCGCGACCCGCGTGCCGAACTGGTGCAGCGCCCGGTCCTGGCCTGGAAAACCGGGACCAGCTACGGTTTTCGCGATGCCTGGGCGATTGGCGTGGGGCCGCGCTATTTGATCGGTGTGTGGATCGGTCGCCCGGACGGCACGCCGGTACCAGGGCAGTTCGGTTTGGCCTCGGCGGCGCCGCTGATGTTGCAGGTGCATGACGTGCTGACCAATCGCGACAGCCAGCGCGGCATCAGCGCGCAGGTGGTGGCGGTGCCGACCAATGTCGGCGTGGCGGCGATCTGTTGGCCGCTGGGCCAGCCCATGAACCGCGGCGATCCGAATTGCCGCCGCCAGCGCTTTGCCTGGACCCTGGACAACACCACGCCGCCGACCTTGCAGGCGCTGGATCAGCCGTTGAGTGTGGGCTTGATGGAAAGCGTCTGGGTCAACGCCAAGGGCTTGAGGGTGGATGCCCATTGCCCTGGCGCGGTGTCTAAAAGTATCGCCCTGTGGCCCGCACCGCTGGAGCCATGGTTGCCCAGGATCGAGCGCCGTGAAGCGCGGATTCCCGCCGCCGACCCCGATTGCCCGCCACCGGCGCTGGCGGCGTCTTCGCCGCTGTCGATTGTCGGCGTGCGCGAAGGCGACCAACTGCGCCTGCCCGCCGCCAGCCAGCAAACCCTGCGCCTCAAGCTTTCCGCCCTGGGCGGCAGCGGCCGGCGCTGGTGGTTTCTCAACGGCGCCCCCCTGGGCGACAGCGCCAACCAGGACAGCATCAATGCCAGTTTCGAGCGCTTGGGCCGCTACCAACTCAGCGTCCTCGACGAAGCCGGCCAGACCGCCCGGCTCGAATTCAGCGTGGTGGATTAGGGCCTCATCAGGGGCAAGTCGAATCGTCGCACCACCGCTATTCACTTGCCTTCACTCTCCATCCCCCTGAAGCTATACCCATTCAGGAGCCCCCCATGAACCTCGAACACCTCACCGAACGCCTGCACCGCATCCGCGATACCAACGACTGGAAGCCATTCCACAGCCCGAAGAACCTGGCCATGGCCGCCAGCGTGGAAATGGCCGAACTGGTGGAAATCTTCCAGTGGCTCACCGAAGACCAGTCCCGCCAGTTACCCGCCGACAAACTTGCCCACGCCGGCCAGGAAGTGGGCGATATCGTGCTGTACCTGCTGTTGCTGTGCAGCGAGCTGGGCCTGGACATGAACGAGGTGGTGCGCGCCAAACTGGCCGACAGCGAGCGGCGGTTTGCCCATGAGTGACCGGCATTTCGACCAGTTGGCCACGCGCTTCGCCGAGAAAATCTACGGCGGCGCAAAAGGCGCGATTCGCCTGGCAGTGCTCCAGGCCGACCTGGCTGAGGCCCTGCCGGAGCGCCCGTTACGCGTGCTGGATATCGGCGCGGGCCTGGGGCATATGTCGCTGTGGCTGGCCGAACGCGGCCATCAGGTGACCCTGGCCGAACCCGCCGAGCCGATGCTCGAGGGCGCGCGCCAACGCTTCGCCGAGGCCGGGCAGGACGCCACCTTTATCCACGCGCCGTGGCAAGACTTGCTCGGCCAGCTCACCGAGCCCTACGACCTGGTGCTTTGCCACGCCGTGCTGGAATGGCTGGCCGAACCCCACGGGATCCTGCCGGTGCTGCATCAGCTGACGCTGCCCGGTGGCTGGCTGTCGCTGGCGTTCTACAACCGCGATGCGCTGATTTATCGCAACCTGCTCAAAGGCCATTTCCGCAAGATGCGCAAGAATGACATGGCCGGCGAAAAGCAGAGCCTGACCCCGCAACAGCCCCTCGACCCGCGCGAGCTGGCGGCGCAACTCGAAGGGCTTTGGCAGGTCGAAAGCCAAAGTGGCGTGCGGGTATTCCACGACTATATGCCGGTGGAATTCCAGGCCCGCGCCGACTTGAAGGACCTTGTAGAGATGGAGCTCGCTCACCGTCGTCACCCAAGCTTTGCCGGACTTGGGCGTTATTTGCACTGGATCTGCCGTCCGGTATAAGCGGCCCAGTCTGCGGAGGTCGAAATGCGTCGTCTCTGTTTGATCCTGTTATCCCTCGGGCTGGGCGCCTGCTCCAGCCCCAACCCTTATGTGGCGGCTTCTGCGCCCATGCCACCGGCGCCCGCGCAGGCGGCCACGACCTTCGACGCCAGCGCCTACCCGGCACCGGTGCGCGACTATGGCGCCTACCGCAATTGGGCCTGGCGCAACGGCCAGCTCCCGGCCGGCACGGCCTGGGCGGACTCGGCGCAGGTCGCCGAAGCGGTCAGCGGTGCCCTCGACCAGCGCGGCCTGCGGCCCTTGCACGACAACCGCCCGGCGGACCTGCTGGTGAGCGCCGATGTACGCCTGGAGAAGCGTCTCAAGCAGGTCCAGGACGATTACGGCTACGGATACGGCGGCTATAACCGCTACGGCCCGGGCTACGGCATGTACAACTCGGTGCCGATCGTGCGCACCTATGAAGTTCAAGTGGTGGTGGTGCGGGTTAATCTGTTCGACGCCCGCAGCGGCCAGCCGGTGTGGAGTGCCAGCGCGGAAACCGGCAGCCAGGGCAGCCTCAGCGAGCGCGCGGATGCGTTGCGCCAGGCCGTGCAAAAGGCGATGACCGCCTATCCTCCGAGTTAACCGCTATTCTCATCTAAAGCCCGGTCCCTTGTTGGAGATCAACCATGTTTCGTCGTATCGCTACGCTAGCTTTTGTTGTGCTGCTGGGCGGTTGCCAGACCAGCCAGGTCAACCACGATTTTGATGCCAGCCGCGACTTCGGCGCCTACCGCAACTGGGCCTGGAAAGACCCGGCGCTGCAATACCGCCCCGATGATCCGCGGATCAAGAGCGACCTCACCGAACAACGCATCCGCCAGGCCGTGGGTGAACAGCTTGACCAGCGCGGCCTGCGCCCGGCAGCCGCAGGCACCCGGGCTGACCTGAACGTGCAGGCCTACCTGATCGTCGAAGACCGCCAGCAACAAGTCACCACCAACTATGGCGGCGCCTGGGGTGGCCCGTGGAACGGCTATTGGGGCGGGCCGATGTACAACGAAACACGCAACATCACCTACAAGGTGGCGACCATCCAGATCGACCTGCTCGACGGCAAGGACGGCAAGCTGGTGTGGCGCGGCAGTGATGAACAGATGATGAGCAGCACGCCCAACCCCCAGGATCGTAATAACGCGATTCGCACGACGGTGACCCGGATCCTCTCCAGCTACCCACCGCACTGACCGTTTGTAGCGACCGGCCGGCGCACCTGCCAAGCCTTGTCTACACTCCACGGCAACACGGAGAGTAAGCGCTAAGGAGTGCCTGATGTCTCCCCGACTCGGTTGCAGGCAGCGTGGTGCGATTGGCTTGATGGCAGCGGGCACCCTGGCGTTAGCGCTGGTGTTCCTGCTGCTGGCGGTGGACAGCGGCCGCCTCTACCTGGAAAAGCGCAAGCTGCAGTCCATTGCCGACACCGCCGCCCTGGAGGCCGCCGGGCGTGGTGGCCTGTGCAGCCCGACCACCAGCGCCAACGACTATGCCGTGCAGAACGCCGCGCGCAATGGCTTCACCGTGGTTGCCGGCGACAGCAGTCGTGGCCTGGCCGTGACCTGCGGCACATTGACGACCAATGCCGGCAACATCCGCGTATTCAGCGCCGACGCCAGCAAAAACGAGGCCATTCGGGTAGTGGCGACGCGCAGCGTAGTAACCAGCGTCGCCACGGGTATCTGGAATATGTTCAGCGGTACGCCGGCGTCCACCCAGATGACCCTGGCTGCCAGCGCCGTGGCCGCGTACGCGCCGCCAGTGGCGCAACTGACGATTCGCAGCAGCCTGGCGACGGTGGATTCGGCGAAGTCCCCGCTATTGAACATGGTCATTGGCAACCTGTTGGGCGGCAGCCTGTCGCTGACGGCGGCGGGCTGGAATGGCTTGCTGGCGACGAACCTCAACCTGCTCGGCTACCTGGACCAGTTGGCGATTGAGCTGAACGTGACGGCGGGTGACTACGATGCGCTGCTCAACACCGCCGTATCCGCCAACCAGCTGATCGATGCCGCGGTAAAGGTGCTGCAAAAAAACGGAGCGGTGGCGACGGCGGTCATCAACGATGTGATTTCATTGAAAGCCATCGCGCCCAATACCCAGCTGCTGAAAGTCGCAGACCTGCTGAAGGTTGCCAGCGGAACACCGGCCGCGGCGCTGAATACCAACGTGCAGTTGTTTCAATTGCTGGAGGCCGTGGCGCAGCTGTCCAATAGCAAGGGTGCGGTGAGTGCGGCCGCTCAGGTGAATATTCCCCTGGTGGGCAATGTCTCGATCCAGACCAAAGTCATCGAGCCGCCGCAATTGTCGGCCATCGGTAATCCGGCGAAGGCCAAGGCGGGGCTTCTGAATAACCCGCAGACGGATCAGATTGTTGTCCGAACCGCGCAAGTGCGCACATTGGTTACGGTGGATGCGCCGATCATCAAGCTGGTGTCGGGGGTTTCATCAATCCTGACCGGGTTGGCGACACCGGTGTCGAAGGTGGTCGGCGGCCTGTTGAACCTGAATATCCCGGCAGTGGTGGGCGGCGTGTTGTGCCTGGTGGCGTGTAACGTCACCGACGTGGATATCACACAATCACTGTCCATCTACATCGAAGCGGCCAGTGCGCAGAGTCAAGTCACGGACTACAGCTGTGCCACGCCGGCCACAAAGTCGCTAACGGTGCAGGCCACCACCGCCATGGCCACCCTGGGCTTGGGCTATGTCGACCCTGCCACCGCGTTTTCGTCATCGGCGCCAGTCACCGTGCAGCCGGTCAGGCTGATCGATTTTGGCCAGCGCTACTGCATTGTGCTGTCGCAGATATGTGGCACGCGTACAGCGGGTGTAGGCGGTGGTTTGAATGTGAAGGCGTTGTCTACCGTGGCGGCGCAGACCAGCTCGTTGCTGTTCTTACCGGTAGCCGATATGAATGCCGTGCCGACCTACAAAAGTCCACCCGGCACCGCCAATATCGTCAATAGCCTGGGAGCAACCCTGAGCGGCCTGCAGGCTACCTACGTACCGCCCAGCGGCAGCACGCCCGGTGCGGCGAACGGCACGGTTACGACGGCCCTGGCTACCATCACCAGCGCGGTGGTCACCCTTGTCCAGGACGTCCTGTCACCGCTGCTCGACCCCATTGTCAACACGCTGCTCTCGGCCCTGGGCATCAACCTGGGCAACGCCGAAGTCGGCGCCAACCTGACGTGTCAGATGGGCCGCGCCTACCTGGTGATCTGAACCACCGGCAGTTCCACACAAAACCGTGCGCCGTCCTCGCCATTGATCACGCTCAAGCGCCCACCCATGTTTTCCACGATCCCGTAGCTTACCGACAGCCCCAGGCCGGTCCCCACCCCAATCGGCTTGGTGGTAAAAAACGGCTCGAAAATCCTCTCCAATAATCGTGGGTCGATGCCGCCCCCGTTGTCCTCGACCCAGATGCGCACATGCCGGCTGTCGTGCTCGCAGTGCAGCGCAATCCAGGGGCGCGATTGCGCGGCTGTTTCGCGCTGGCTCAATAGCGCATCGCGGGCGTTGACCATCAGGTTGATCAACACCTGCTCAAGCTGGTCGACATGACCTTTGACCTGCACCCTGAAGTCCGCAGGTGTGATGCGCAGGTCCACGCCTTTGCCGCGCAGGCCTTCACTCAGCAGCGACAAGGTCCCTTCCACGGCTTGCACTGGGTCGAACGGTTGCTGTTCGATTTCCGAACGGCGGCCAAATACGCGCATATGGTCCACCACCCTCGCCGCGCGTTGCACTTGGGTGTCGATGCGCTTGAGTTTTTCGGTGAGGTAGTCGATCTGCGCGTCGCCGTTGGCCAGGCGCTTGAGCACATTGACGATCGCCATGCGCATCACGTTCAGCGGCTGGTTGATCTCATGGGCCAGGCCCGTGGCCATTTCGCCGAGGGTCGCCATCTTGGCGCTCTGGGTCAGTTGCTGCTGGGAGCGACGCACTTCGGTGTTGTCGCGGCCCACGGCCTGCACTTCCACCAGTTGACCTTGTTCATCAAACACACCACGGTCGGACCATACCCACCAGGCATGTTCGCGCCCGGGCAGCTGCAGGCTGATTTCGGCGGTGCTCACCGGAAACTCGGGGGTCAGTCGGCGGATGCGTTGGATAAATGCCTGGCGCTGTTCATCCGACAACCACGCGTCCAATTGCCGCCCCGGCAGTTGCGCGGGCAAGCACTCCAGGTAGTTGGCCAGCGGCGTGTTGCCAAACGTCAGGGTCAGGTCCGGGCGATAACGGCAGATCATTGCCGGCGAGTCTTCCACCAGGATGCGGTAGCGCTCTTCGCTCTGCCTGACCTGTTCGGCGGCCAGGGTCGCGTCGGTCACATCGAGCCATAGCCCCACGGCCTCCACCGGCAGGCCCAGGTCATCGCGCAGCAGCTTGGCCTCGTCGAGCAGCCAATGGTAGTCGCCGCGGGTGTCGCGCACCCGGTAGCGGCTGCGTACATTCCCTTCGCGTAGTAATTGACGGGTGCGTTGGAAGTACAACTCACGGTCTTCGGGATGGATCAACGAGGCCAGGCCGTCGTGGCTGCAATCGGCCAGGCTCCAGCCCAGCAGCGGCAACAGGCTGTCGCTGAAAAACGCCGGGTGCAGCGCGCCGCCGACGTAGCGCTGCACGTAGATCACCGCCGGTGAACTGGCGATCAGGTTATCCAGGCGTGCATGGGCGGCGGCGGCTTGCAGTTGCTGGTTCTTGATGTCGCTGATGTTGAGCATGAAACCGACCCAGCGCCGGTTGTCGCCCACGCCCAGTACCTGGCCCTGCACGCGATACCAGATGGGCGTGTGGTCCGCGTCACTGCCTGGCAGGCGCACGTTGGTCAGCAGGGGTTTGTCCAGTGCCTGCAGGTCTTGCAGGTGGCTGAGCAGTTCCTGGCGATCAGCGGGGTGGATCAGCTCCAGCCACAGGGCCAGTGCCTGGCGCGTGGCGCCGTGTTCCTGGCCCAGGCTATGCAACAACTGGGGAGCGAGCTGGATCTCCTGGGTGGCGGGCAGCAGTTCCCACCAGCCGGTGCCGAGCAGTTCTTGCAGGGCCTCCATGCGCTCCAGTTGCTGATGGCTGCGTTGTTCGCGCAGGCGGCTCAGCAGCGGGGCGGCGAGTGCGGCGGTGAGGTCCAGCCAGTCACGTTCGCGGGTGTGCGGTTCGCCGCCGTAGAAACCGCAGAGCAGCCAGGCCGCCACGCCCTGGCTGTCACGGTAGGGCACCAGAAAACCGTCGATATCGCCGAAAATGCTCTGCAGGCGGGGGTTGTCAATGCGCCCGTGGGCCAGGCTCAGGAGCGCGTTGCCGTTGACACTGTCCAGGCTGGCCCCCAGATGTTGGCCGGTTTGCCACAAGCCCGGGGCGTCGTGAGCGGTGTATTGGCTGTAGATCCGCCAACCCTGGTTGGTTTCATCGAGCAATGCCAGGGCCACACAGGGGATACGCCAGCGTTGGGCCAGGCTGCGCAGTTGCTCGTTGAACGTCTCGGGCAGGCGACTCAGGCTGCACACTCGCAACTGTTCGCTCATCCTGCAGGCGAGTTGGTGGTTCTGCTCGCGCTGTTCAGCCAGGTGGCGGCCGGCGAGCAAGTCGCTGATGTCCAGCAGGTGCAGCACCCAGCGGTCGCCCTCCGGCTCGACCCAGCCGCGGGTGGGCAGGACCTGGCCGGCAGAGCCCTTGAAGTCCAGGTCCAGGGTATGGCGTTGCCAGTCGGCAGGGCTGCCTTCGATACTCAAGGCGCTGCTGGCGCACAGCAACTCCCGCAGCAGCGGCCGTGCTTCACCCCCGACGGGCATGGCGAGTTGCGAACGCAGTGTGCCGCGGATGTCCACCACATGGCCTTGATGATCCAATAACACGCGCAGCCCTGCTGCAGGGACAGTGGGTGCCTCGAAGGCCTGGGTGCCGACACGGCCCCGCAGGCGCTCGAAGAAATTATTCCCCGCAGTCAAAACTGAAGACTCGAGCTGGCCGAAAGGTTGGTCGGCAGGTTCGGCACAGTGCCAATGCCTGGCACCACCAGCGCCGGGAATACGGAGTAGAGGTTGGAGGAGGGGTATTTGATCGTGACAGTCAGCGTGGTGCCGGTGTAGGTGGCGCTGATGAAGGACGGCTGGAACTGGAAGTTGGCGGGGATCCAGCTCAATTGCGCCGCTACCGCATCTTTCGCACGCTGGGTGACAAGGTTGGGGTAGGCCGATCCTGCCGCAACCGGGTCTACCGCCATGGCCTGGCGCACGGCCTCGGCCGCTGCCTGGTTGAACGACTGCATCAACAGCAGCGGCAGGCTGAAGCTGATCAAGCCATAGAACACCGCAAAAAAGATCCCGAAGACCAAGGCGAATTCGATCGCCGCAGCCCCTTTTTGCTTTGCCGGCAGGCCTGTTTTCATGACTGCGTCTACCCTGACGTCTACGACTCGATATCAGCATAGAATCATTCAGCGAAAAGGAACGTTTTTTACGTGATTCATGGCGTAGTGATAGTGATCTGGCTGGGAGTCTGTGCGGTGCAGGATATTCGCCGGCGACAGATCGCCAATGGCTTGACCCTGGGCGTGGCGTTGCTGGCGCTGTTATACCTGTTGTGCACAGGTGCCACCTGGCTGGGCGCGCCAGCGAGCGCCGGTCTCTTGGCGTTTGCCCTGGCACTGCTGTTGACCCTGCCGGGCTATGCGCTGGACCGCTTCGGTGCGGGCGACGTGAAGCTGCTCGCGGCGCTGGGCCTGGCCACCACGGTGGATCATGTGTTGTGGTCGCTGATCGGTGCCGCCATCACCCTGGTCGGCTGGTTGGTCGTTCGTCAACAGCTCGGTCCGCGCGCTGCTGATCGGGTACAAGGCCCGCCTGCCAAGCAGCCTTTCGCCGCGTTTTTATTCGCGGGTTTTGTGCTGTATGGGGTGTGGACCCTTTAGTCGCACAATGCCTCTATTGCTATGTACAGAGTCGGAAAGTAGGTCTACGTTTATGGAACGGATGTATAGGATTCTTCGTCCAAACGGATAGGTCAGTCTTTTGGCTTGCCAGGCATGGAGTCGCGTGTGAACAAGCTGAAATCGGCTGTAAAAGTGCTAGTGGTCGATGACCAACCGCTGATCGTGGAGGAACTCTGCGAATTTCTCGAAAGCAGTGGCTACCACTGCGTCCCGTGCGAATCCAGCCGCCAGGCCTTGCAGCGTTTCAGCGAGGACGCCGAGGTCGGCCTGGTGTTGTGTGACCTGCACATGCCGGACATGGATGGGATCGAGTTGGTGCAGTCGATGCAGAAGATCGCCGGCAAGCGGCGTGCGTTCGAGGCCATCATGCTCACCGGGCGTGCCGACAAACAGGACGTGATCAAGGCCCTGCGCGCGGGCATCTCGGATTACTACCAGAAGCCGATCAACCTCGATGAGTTGCTCGAGGGCCTGCAGCGCCAGGAAGCGGCGCTGGAAGAGCGGCAAAAGGAGCTGCAACTGGGGCACTTGAACCAGAAACTGCAGTACCTTTCCGAATCCATCAATGACTTGTACCAGGACCTCGACAAGGTACGGCGCGGCCCGCTGCAGGACGCTGACGCCGAGGGCGGGCAAGACGCCGGGCCGGCGCAGATTCCATCCATCTTCAACCAGTTGTCACCGCGTCAGATGGAGGTTGCGTGGCTGGTAGGCAAGGGCCAGACCAATTACCAGATCGCCTGCGAATTGGGCATCACCGAAAACACCGTCAAGCTGTATGTGTCCCAGGTGTTGCGCCTGACCCATATGCACAACCGCACCCAGCTGGCGCTGGCGTTGTCGCCAAGCCACTCGCCGATGCGCCAGCAGATGAGTGCGCACTGACGCACGGGGTTCATTGGCTCTTGCCGCCCGCCTCCGACTTGGTTTCAAAGAACTCCGGAATCGGGTGCTTGTGACTGTCCAGCCAACGCTGCAAGGCCTGCTCCTTTTCCGCCGGGGTGGTGCTCTGCGGTGTCGGCGAGGCTGCCCGCCCATCGACCTGCAACGCCATCCAGTTTTCCGTTTCGGCCTGCTGCGGGGACGAAGGCCCCGGTGGAATAGCCGAGGCGCTCAATGGCAGCAGCGCCAGACACACAACGTAATGGGCTTTCATCATCGACTCCTTACTTGATACTCACCGGCAGGGCATCGGCGGTCGTCGCGACGTTGCGCGCGGTCCTCGCTGAGTGCTTGAGCCGGGCCGCGCGGGCCTGTGCCTCGGTGACCTGGCCGGGGTTCAAACCCAGCTGGCTGACCACTCTGGCCGCTTGCCCCCAGTCATCCTGATAAATCAGCAAGGTCACCAGGTTGACCGCAGCCAACGTGTCGCCCTGTTTGAGCTCGATAGCCGTCATGAACTCAAAGCGTGCGTCTTCCAGGCGCAATTGGTTGAGGTACACCACGCCCAGGTCATTGCGGATTTTTTCATCGGTGGGCGCCAGGCGCGCGGCCCTTTGCAGGTGAGCCATCGCCTGTGGGTGGTCGCCCTTGGCCGCTGCCAGTTGCCCCAGCCCATGTTCGCCTTCGGCGGTCATGCAAGTACCCAGCAGGCTGCGATACAAGGGTTCGGCCTCACTGCGGCCCAGCAAGCGAAAGTTACGGGCCTGGCGCTGGCGCACCTGGGGCAAGCTGTCGGGCAGGTTCTGCAGGTTGGCCAGGCTGGCGTGCAGCTTGCCCTCGTTGGCCAGGTCATCGGACAGGTTCAGCGTCAGTTCCTGCTCCGCACTGGGTTTGGCGCAACTGCCCGGCGAGGTCAGAGCGGCCCATGGGGTGTGGCCGTCGGTGGCGCATCCGCCGAGCATCAGCAGGGTCAGGCCGGCAATCAGTGGTTTCATCAAGGTGGTCCTCAGAATTGGCTCAAGGCGCGGGCGATGCCGATAAAGGCGGGGCCGCCGAGCACGATCAGCAAGGCGGGAAACAGGAACACCATCATCACCACCGACATTTTGGCCGACATTTTCGAGATGTATTCCTGCATGCGGGTCAGGCGCCGGTCGTCGAGCAATTGCTTGAGCGTCAGCAGGGATTTCATCGCGCCACCCCCCTGCTGGATCAATTGCTGGAGGATGATGCAGGTGTCGGTGAACTCATCCACCTCCAATATGCGCGCGGTCTTGCCCAGTTCTTCGCTCAGTTCCAGGCCGGAGTCGACTCGCGCCAGGATCAGGCGCAATTCGTGGGTCAGGTCTGGAAGCAAGCGCTGGGCTTCGTTGGCCATCACGCGCAAGGATTGTTCAATCGCCATGCCCGACTCGAACAGGATGCGCAGCAGCGGAATGAAGGTTGAGATTTCCTTGGCGATGCGCTGCTGGCGGAATTTGGCGGCAGCGGCGAGCACGCGTTTTGGCAGCAGGTAGCCGATGCCCAGGGCGACCGCCGGGGCAATCCAGGCGGGACTGGCGTGAGGGAAAAGTAGTTGCTGGCCGAGCAGGGTCAGGCCCATCGCCGCGACAGGCACGCCGATCTGGAAAGCGGCAAACAGCGAGCGCTGGCTGGCCTTGCGCCAACCGACCCGGTTGAGCAGGACCTGGGTCTCGTTATCCAGGCTGACTGAGCGCTGGGCCAGCGTGCTTGCGCCCAGTTGGCGCATGAACGTGCCAAGTTTGTCATCGCTGGCGCTGCGCCCTTGCAAGCGCTCAACGACCCGGCGATCACGACGGCGATGTTCGAGCCATTGCCCGCCCACCAGTACCATGGCGGCGAGCGCCAGCAACAGGCTGACCATCAGGGCCATCTCACACACTCCTCAGCATGCGCCACATGGCAAAGGTGCCCGCCAGGTCCATCGCCAGTGCGCCGAACAGCAGGGAGCGCCCCGTGTCGTCGTTCCACATGGTCATCAAGTAGCCAGGGTTGACCAGGATGAAGTAGCCCACGATCAGGATCGGCAAACCGCCCAGCACGTAGGCCGTCATGCGGGTCTCGCCCGTCATCGCCTTGAGTTGCCGGGCGCCCTGGTCCCGCTCGCGGATCATCTTGATCAGGTTTTCCAGCAGTTCGCTGGCGTTGCCGCCGTAGCGGTGGTTGACCTTCAGGCCAAGGGCGAACAGGCGGAACTCGTCCTGTTCGTAGAATTCAGCGAAGTCGCTGGCCGAATCCGGCAGGCTCACCCCCAGGCGCACGTTGCGCTGCATGCGGCCCATGGCGTGCTTGAGCGGGTTTTCCACGCTCTCGATACCGCCCAATACCGCGTCGGCCAGGGTGCGGCCGGATTTGAGGCTGCGTACGCTATGGTCCAACAGCTGCGGCAGTTGCTCGACCATGCGTTGCACCCGTTGCTGGTAACGCCAGGCGATATACGCACGCAATGCCAGGGGCGGGCCCAGGGCCATCAACACCAGGCCCAGCCAGTCGGCGACCCAGTAGCCCAGCAGGGCGCCGACCACCCACGCGCTCAGCCACAGGCCGAGGCGTTCCTTGGGTTTGCCCAGCCCGGCGCGCAGAAACATGCGCTCAAGGCCGGTCCAGGTGCCGGGCTGCTCCTGGGCCTCGGGTTGGCCATCGCCGAGGCGCTCCAGCACGCGAATGGTCCGGGCCTTGCGCAGGCCATGCTGAAACAGCCAGAACGACAGACCGATCAGCAACAGGCAAACCAGCAGCAATACAGGTCCGGTCATCAGGCGCTCCCTACAGCGGCATGACTGTGGCGCGGCGCAACTTATCGCCGGCCGGGTTGATGGCTTCGCGCAGGAAACCGACGCCGGTGCGCCGGTCCAGCCGGAACAGGGTATTGGTGACATACACATCATCGCGCACACCGACCACTTCCACCACCTCGCTCACGCAACGACGGCCATCGGGCATGCGCGTCAGCTGGATCACCACATCCAGCGCGGCGCAGATCATCTGGCGCAGGGTTTTTTCCGCGATCACGCGGCCGGTCAGGCCCACCAGGGTTTCCAGGCGCAGCAACGCATCCTGGGCATTGTTGGCGTGCACGGTGCTCATGGAACCGTCGTGGCCGGTGTTCATGGCCGTCATTACGTCGAGCACTTCCACGCCACGGATTTCCCCCAGGATGATACGGTCCGGGCGCATCCGCAGGGCGTTGCGAATCAGGTCGCTGGACCTGACCTCACCGTGGCCCTCGGCATTGGGCGGGCGGGTTTCCAGGCGCACCACATGGGGATGCCCCAGTTGCAATTCGGCAACGTCTTCGATGGTCACCAGACGCTCGTGGGGATTGATCAACTGGCTGAGGATATTGAGCAACGTGGTCTTGCCGGTGCCGGTGCCGCCGCTGATGAGGATATTGCAGCGCCTGCCGACGGCTTCCTGGAAAAACTCGAAGATACTCTGGTCGATGGTCTGCATGGCAACCAGGTCGCTGCTCTTGAGCATGTCCTTGCGGAACTTGCGGATTGACAGGCATGGCCCATCCAGGGCAATCGGCGGGATGATCGCGTTGACCCGGCTACCGTCAGGCAAGCGTGCATCGACCATCGGCGAGGACTCGTCCAGGCGCCGGCCCAATGGCGCGAGGATGCGTTGCATCACGCGCTCCACGTGGTGGTCGTCGATAAAACGCAGGTCACTCTGATGCAGCAGGCCCTCACGTTCGATAAACACCCGGTGCGGCCCATTGACCAGGATTTCGGTGACCGATGGGTCGCGTAGCAGCACCTCCAGCGGGCCGAAACCGGTAAGTTCATCGACGATCTCTTCGGCCAGGCGTTCCATCTCATAGCGCGAGATCGCCAGGCGCATGCGCGTGATGTACTCGGACACCTTGTCGACGACAAATTGCGCCAGGGATTGGCGCGTGTCTTCAAGCAGGTTCTTACCCGACTCCTCGATAGCGTCGATGATGTAGCGATGCAACACCAGCTTCAAGCCATCGTGATCCGTGTTGCCGCCGCTGCGGGCCGGGCCGCCGAAGAGTTTCTCGCCGTTCATCGCACTGTCCCCAGGATGCGTTCGAACCAACGCATTGATGGTTTTTCCAAGCCCTCGGAGCGTTTCGCCAGGCGTTCGCCCAAGGTGCGCACGGCCAGGCTCAACGCTTCACGTGGGGCCAGGGCAAACAGGGTCTGGCCCTGGTTCTTTACGTTCAGGCGCAGTTCGGCGCTCAGCGGCAGCACGGCGATGCACTCAAGGCCGTAGCTTTTTTCCAGGGTGTCGGTGTCTGGTACGCAGGACTTGATATAACGGTCGACCACCAGCCTGGCGTGGTCGAGTTTCATGCCTTTGTCGCGCCAGCGGTTGAGCACCGCGAGGTTGCGGCGACAGTCCAGTACGTTCTGGTCGGTGCACCACAGCAGTTTGTCGCAGTGGCCGACAAAGGTGCGCAGTGCGTCGCTGTCCGGTTGCCCGGTAAGGTTCACGACGATGTGCTGGAAGTGCTGGCGCAATGCACTGAGCAGCATGTACAGCTCGGCGGCGCTGGTCAGTTTCAGCGGTTCGTCGCCGGTGGCATACGCCAGGATGCGCAGGCCATCCACGGTTGTGGTAAAGGCGCTGTTGATCAGCGTGGTATCGAGGCGGCGCAAATGCCGCAACGCGTCACCGAAGTTGAAGGTGCTCTCCAGCCCCAGCAGCGCCAGGCTGTCGCTGCGTGGCAGGCCCAGATCCAGCAGCAGGGTCTGCTGGCCGCTTTTTTGCACCACCAGGGCCAGGTGGGTCGCCAGCATCGCGCCGTCGGCGTTGCTTTGGGTGCCAAACAGAACGGTCAGGCCACCCAAATGCGCACTGGGGATGACGGTCGGCAGGCGCTTGCTCAAGCGGCGCACCAGGCCGGCCACTTCGCTGGAGCGTGAGCCGTAGGCGACGAAATCCCGGGCGCCGGCCCGCATGGCGTTGAGTACCAACTGGTTGTCCATGCCGTCGCCCAGGGCGACCACGGCGAGCATCGGCTTGGCCTCCAGGGCGCCTTCGATCAGCGCACTCTGGGCCACCAGGTTTTCACGGTCCAGGCCGATGAACACCAGGTTGGCAAAGGTCACGTCGACCAGCGCCAGCAGCTCGTCCAGGCTGCCGGTGCCAGCGCTCACGACTTGGCCAAGGGGGGCCAGGGCACCCTGCAGCCACTCCAGGTCGATGGTGTTGCGAGTGATGGCGAGGAACGTCTGGCTCAAGCTATCGCTCATTGGGAAAGTCCACTGCGGCGGTCGAAATTACCGTTTTCGAGGAAAAACAGGCGGTACCAGTTGGGGTCATAGTTGCGCAGTTTTTCGCCGGGCAAGGAAGGCAGCTGAGCGTTGGCCGCCAGCGGTTGCACCAGGTGCGGCGTGACGATCATCAGCAGCTCCTTTTCTTCACGGCGGATATTGGTGTCGCGGAAAAACGCACCCAGGACCGGGATATCGCCCAACCCTGGAAACTTGCTGATGCTGGAGCGGTTATTGGTGCTGATCAGGCCGCTGATCACAAAACTTTCGCCATCGGCCAGGGACACGCTGGTGTCGGTGCGGCGTACGGTCAGGGCCGGCACCTGGATGCCCTGGATCTGTACGGCGTTGCTGTAGTCCAGCTCGCTGACCTCCGGCGCTACCTTGAGGGTGATGCGGTTGCGATCAATCACCGTCGGCGTGAGGGTCAGGCGAATGCCGAATTCCTTGTATTCGATGGAGATGGTGTCACTGCCGGCGCTGGGTACGGGTATAGGTACTTCACCGCCGGCCAGGAAGGTCGCGCTCTGGCCGCTCAGCGCTACCAGGCTGGGACGCGCCAGGGTGTAGGCAAAACCGCTGCTCTCGAGGGCGTTGATCATCGCTTTGACCCGACCGCCGCCAAAACCGACATTGAAAGACTCGGCACTCACCGGCAGTTTGAACACGCCTTCTGCCGGGGAGAGAAGGTTGGGGCTGCCGAGGAAAAAATTGTTGCCCAGCCCCAGGAACTGGGTGCTGGCTTCCTTGAGCTTGGTGCGGCTGACTTCGACAAAGCGTATATCCGTCTGCACCTGGCTGGGCAGCAATGGGTCTTCGGAGGGTGGCCGCGACAAACTGGTCAGTGCCGACGTGGCCTTGCCCTTGACGAACACCATGCTCTGGCGCGGCGCCTTGGTACAGGCAGTCCACACCATCAGGCTGGTAGCGCCGCTGGCGACGCCGGTCAGCAGGAATTGACGGTCGCCATTGACGCGCACATCCGCGATCTTCGGGTCGCCAATCGCCAGGCGGGTGATTGGCACCGGCGATTGCAGCTCCTGTTGCAAGCCTTCGCCCACCTCGACCACGGCAGGCAACTGGCCCATGGCGCTGCAATTGCCGGGTGCCGCCAGGGTCATGGCGGCTGGCAGGCTTGTCAGCATCAAGGCCCAGGCAATTGGCGTGAACATGAGGGCGTAGCGATGGCTCATTCAAGGCATCCTTGCTCAATCACGGGGTTTGTTCAGTGGCCTGCGCGCCGCGAATCACCTCGACGCCCCGGCGTACAGCAGGTGCGCCGCTGATTTGCGCGACGCTTTTGGGCGGTCCCACAAGGGCAAGCTGGGTGAATTGGTAGAGGTCACGATTGGCATTGGCCAGTTTGTCCGAAGCGTCGTTTTCCCCGGCCCAGTACTGGCTGAGCAGTTGCTCCTCGGCACTGCGCACGGCCAGGCGCAAGGTACCGGCTTGCGACGCCAGCATCAGGCGGCTCAATAGAGGCTCCGGCACGGCTAGCACCACGGTGCGTGCAGCAGCGCGACGCTGGGCAGCCTGGGCGCGCTCCTCGGGCGTGGTGGCGGGCGGCACGGCCGGCAAGCCATCGTTGGCCAGGCCCAATTGGTCACCGACGCTGAGCAGGCGCAGGGCCGGAAGGACGATTTGTGCCGACTGCTCCGCGTTGCCAGCATCCTGGCGCAGGAACAGCAGCACATCCACATAGTCGCCGGGGCTCAGTTGGCCTGCCGCGCCGATCACCTCGTCGACGGCCACGGCCAATGCGCGCTCATCGGGACGAATCATGCGGGCAAGCGGGCCGCCGGCGCTGAAGCTTTCTTCGCTGAGCCAGGTACCTGCTCCCAGTGCGCGCAGTGGT
Source organism: Pseudomonas sp. NFACC25 (assembly GCF_900100935.1). Taxonomy (NCBI): domain Bacteria; kingdom Pseudomonadati; phylum Pseudomonadota; class Gammaproteobacteria; order Pseudomonadales; family Pseudomonadaceae; genus Pseudomonas; species Pseudomonas sp. NFACC25. The sequence continues at coordinate 29,821 of NZ_FMUC01000014.1, read as the reverse complement.
TGGCGGCCGATGGCCTGGTCCAGCCGCGTCAGGCTGCCGGCCGGCACCGTGCGGAGTTTTTCCACGACCAGGTCGGCAGCGGTAAGTGCAACGAAGGCAGGGACGTCATGCGCGAGTACGACCACTGGTTGGCGGGTCTGGTCTTCGACGACAGCAGTGGGCTTTTCGGCAGAAATGACAGGTGTTGCGACGGGCTCCGGTTGGCGGCTCAACACCAGCCCCCAGTACCCTGCAATCAATGCCCCGATTAGCAGCACAGCGGCCAGGGCCATGCTGATGCGACTGTTCATGACGGCTCTCCCTTTCCCGTTGCACTACCTGTTCGTCAATCCAAACGAACTAATTCGCAACCTGGCTGTGATGAACATCTAACGATTTGGCTATTTGAAGGTAGCTCAGCCAGGACGAAACGCCATTTGTCACGGATAAAATTTTATTTGAACGCTATTTGCAGCCGGGTAGTCAGGCATGGGCCGACGACTAATACTTTGTGATTAATGAGTTCTTACAGTTGTGAGGCTGAGGTTTGTTGGCAATGCTCTAATTGCACGTCGCAAACATCGTGCTAGAGCCGTACTGGCTTTTAGTGGCGTATTAGGGAGAAGTCGTATGTTCCTTGACCTGATGTTGAAGTTATATGTTCAAACACAACTGTTCTTCAAACGCAAAGAGGCTGCTTCAGGTATTGAATACGCCATTATCGTGGCGCTGGTGGCCCTTGTCATTGTGGGTGCCGGAACCGGCCTGGGCACCAAGATAAGTGGAATTTTCACGTCGATCGCTACCAAGCTGCCAACGGCGACCTGACTGCCAAGTTGCAGCAGCTATTCTTCAATTACCCCATTCTTCCAGGTACGGCCATGAGCACATCTTCTTTGTCTCGCCAACAAATACTATTGGTGGACGACGAAGAGGATGCTCTGGTTGAGCTGGCCGAATCCCTCGAACACGAGGGCTTTGTCTGTTTTACCGCCACCTCCGTGACCTTCGCCTTGCAAGAATTGACACTGCATCCGGATATCGCCCTGGTCATTACCGACCTGCGCATGCCTGAGGAAAGCGGCATTTCCTTGATCAAGCGCCTGCGCGAACACACCTCGCGCTCGCACCTGCCGGTGATCGTGATGTCCGGCCATGCCGAGATGGATGACGTCAGCGACATGCTGCGCCTGCAGGTGCTGGACCTGTTCCGCAAGCCGATCTATCTGGTGCGCCTGATCGATACGCTCAACAACCTGTTTCCTCTCTCTCACTCCAGGTATTAAGCGCTCATTCACAGCTGATAAGTGAAGCTCAGCGTATACCGCGGCCGTCGGTCGAAGTTATCCCGCGCCACATCTGCCATCGGCTTGGCCGCTTCCACGGAAATGTTGTAGTACCTGGCGTCGCCAAAACGCAGGCCCAGGGCCGCCGATGACATATCGCTGCCCTTGACCGGCAGGTCGTTGAACCAGGCCCTGGCGCGGTCGAGCACCATATAGGGCTGCAGGATCCGCACCCACTCGCCAGCACGGTTGTAGCTGTAGTTGATCTCATACGCCACGCCCCAGCCTTTGTCGCCGGAGCCCTGGTCATCGGGGTAGCCACGGCCGAAATTCTGCCCGCCGAAGGTGGCACGCTCGCTGTCGGGCAGGTCGTGGTGGCTCCAGTAGAGTGCGCCGGAGAGTACACCTTGCCAGTTATCGAAGAGCCTGTTGCTCTGCACGCCGGAGAGGCGCAGGCGGAAGAAGTCGAGGTCCGGCTTGAGCCCGCCGAAGTCTGTGCGGGTCTTGGCGCCCATGCCGTTGATGCCTTGGTACACACCGGCGCTGAGGATGCGCAACTGGGTCGTGTCGGCCTTGCGCCAATCGCCTTCGAACGCCAGTGCGCGCAGGTCTGTTTGCAGCGCCAGGCGTTGCGGGAAACCTTCGAGCTTGTAGCGCGTAGTCTGGTCGACGGCATAGTAGCGCGCGCCCAGGTTCAATGACTCGTTGGGCGACGCGATCAGCGGGTGGCTGAAGCCGATGGCGTAGCGGTCGATTTCCTGGTGTGGCTTGAGCTCCAGGCCTTCGCCCAGTTGCAGGCTGGTGCGTGGATCGGCGCGGTAGCGTTCACCCGCCAGCGTGAGCTGGGTGCCCTCGGCATTGATGAATTGGCTGTAGGCTGCGCGGTAGTAATGTTCTTTGTCGTCGCCGGGCGGGAACAGGCCGCTGAGGCTCAGTTGTTCGCCCATGGAGGTCCATGAGTTGCCGGTGCCGGTGAGCAGCGCCTGCGTGCCGCCTCGGCTGGCCTCGTTGAGGCTCATGCTGGTGGTGAAGGGTTTGCGGCTGGCGGTGATGTGCATCGGCGTGCCGCCGTCGGTGGTGGCGGGCGGCGGTACCTGGGCCTGCAAGGTTACGCCCGGGATGGCGCTCATCAGTGTCGTGTAACGCTCGAACGTCTTACGGGTGAGTGGACGTTCGGCCTTGAGTTTTTCGGCGAGTTTGTCGACGTAGGACGAAACCGGGCCGATGTCGCCTTGCAGCTGGTAATCGCGGATATAGCCTTCGACCAGCACCACATGCACCAGACCGCCGTCGAAGCGCTGTTCCGGCAGGAACGCGTAGGACAGCAGGTAGCCATCTTCCTGGTAGCGGCGGGTGATGCTGCGGGTGGCTTCGATCAATTGCGCCAGGTTGGTCTCATGGCCGATCAGCGGTTCGAATGCCTGGGCGACGTCCTTGAGCGGGTAGACCGTGCCGCCGTCGATCTGCAGCTTTCGAATGGTCACCTTGGTGTCCATCAGCAACGGCTGCTCCGCGCTGGCAGCAGGGGCGGGCAGTCGGGTCTGCGGGGGCGCCGGTCGATAGGCGTCGGCGGGCAGGTTAGGCACGGGCAGGTTGCGGACGGTGTCGTTGCTATTCAGGAAACTGGGCAGGGGGCCGGCGTGGACGGAAGCACTGAGGGTGAGCAGTAACAATGGTGTCAAAGCGCGCATAGGACACTCCATGGTCAAAACTGCTGCAGCGTTTTGCAGGTTCCCGTCGGGCTCGAGGAGCGCGGTCTGGGTTTTTTCAGGGGGCGATCATTGACCCATGAAAAAAAGACGAGAGACTTAGCTGGTCTCTCGTCTCAACCAAGCGTAGGCGCTGTAGGTGAGGCCGTCTAATCGGCCAGGTGCAATCATTTTCTGCCGGTCAGGCCACCCAGCAGCCCGCCCAGGGCACCGCCATTCGTGCTGGTGCTGGCACCCGCGGAGCTCGTCACCGCCAGGCCGCCGCCGAGCAAACCACCACCGGTGTTGGGGCCGCCGCTGACCAATCCTCCGACCGAGGCCACGGTGCCACCCACTGCGTTGACGGTACCACCCAAGGCGTTGATGACCGGGTTGGCGTTGGTGCCGGTGATTTGGCTGCCCAGCCTGCTGACGGCGCCGCCGGCGTTGGTGGCCAGGCCGTTGATTGGAGTGCCCAGGCCGGTGACATTGCCGACGTTTTGAGTGAGGCGGGTGACGCCACTGGTGACGGGGTTCAACGCGCCGCCGACCTGGCTGGTCAACGTGGCAATGGGGGCACCTGCGGCGGTGTTGGGGACGCCACTGCCGCCCAGAAGGGTGCCCAGGGATGCCACGGTAGTGCCCGCCTTCACGCCGGTGACGCCGGTGGCGCTGACCAGGCCGCTGCTACTGCCGGCATTGAGGCCGCTGCCGGCACCCGCTATCACGCCGCCGATGAGTTCCGCCAGGCCCGGTCTGCGGTTGCTGCCGCCACCGTTACCCGTGGCGTCGACATAGCCGCTGGCCTTGCCGACCACGGTACCCACGCCATTGAGCACGCCGCCCACGGCGCCGGTCGCCGGGTTGCCGCTGCCACCGGTGTCGGCGACTTGATTGCCCAGGCTATCGACGGTATCGCCGAGCTTTTGCAGCAGGCCGCCCACGGGGCTGTCCAGGCCGGTCGTGCTGCCGATTTTACCGGTGGTGCTTTCCACCAGCGACACCACCGGGACCAATACCTTTGCGCCAAGCGTATGGGTGGCCGAACCCAGCGGGCCGGTGGTGCTGGCGGTGCTGAGGGTGTCGCCGAGCATGGTCACGGCATTGCCGAGCTTGCCGACGACGTTGCCTGCCACCGGTGCCGCGCCGCTGACCACCGGCACGTGCCCCAGCAAGGTGGCGACGTTCTGGCCGGTGGCGGTCACGCCTGCACCGAGGTCGGAGACGCCGTCGGCCACGCCCGCGACGGTGTTGCCCAGTGCATTGCTGTCGGTACCCAGTGAACCGAGGCCATCCGACAGGCCGTCGCCGATGCTGCTGACGGCGTTGCCGGTGGCACGCACCAGGCTGCGCGTAGTTGCACCCACGATAGGCAGGCTGCCCAGGGTAGTGCCCAGGCTGCTGACGGTGCCGCCGAGGTCGGTCACGGTATCGCCCAGGGTGTCGGCCACGCTGGCCGTTACCAGGGTGCTGGTTGTGCCGGTACCGCCACCGTCTGTACCGCCGCCACCGCTGCCGCCACCGCCAGCGGCAGTATCCGAGGAAGCAGAGCCCCCACTGTGATGTCCGCCGCCACCGCTGCTGCAACCGCCGAGTGTGAGTGCGATTGCCAGTGCCAGCGTGGTACTTGCTTTCCAGAACATCACTTGAGTCTTCATGATTGAGTTCCTTGCACCTGTACAACCTGAGTTGTCTCAAACGCTGGCTATTTCTGCGGATAGCGATGCGTTTGTCCGTGTGGCTATAACAGGCCCGGGCGCTCTTTCTCTCAATGCTCAACTTGGTATTAATGATTTATATACGGCTGGGTTGTACCGTTTAAGCGACTAATGCCAAAGGTATAGGGCATGATGTTTCTGGCTGTATATATGTTTAAAATCAAAAACCTGCATATAAAAAGCGAGCCTGAAAAGGCCCGCTATCACTTAGGGTGTATATATACAATTTATCAGTCGCTTTTATGCAATGGGCTGCCATTTGCCCAGCATATGCTCGATGTCACCCGCGCCTTTCAATAAGAATTCGCCGCTGGAACCGGCGGCGCTGGCCAGTAGCCTGACGTCACTGGGCAGGCGCACGGGCTTCCTGAACTCCACGTCTATTTCTATATTGGCGGCAGGCAGGTGCTCGCCCAAGGCGGCGAGGGTGTGCGCCTTGTTCCATAGCCCGTGGGCGATGGCCTGGGGGAAACCGAACAGTTTGGCGGTCAGCGCACTGAGGTGGATCGGGTTGTAGTCTCCTGACACCCGTGCGTAGCGGCGACCGATGTCGGCGGGGGCTTTCCAGCGGGTCAGGTCGTTGACCTGGGTGGGACTCTGTGGCGCATTGTCCGTCGTTTCGCCTTGCAGTTTTACACCCCGGCACAGCATGCGGCTCTCGGCTTCCCAGAGCAGGCCGAGGGAATCTTCGACCGTGGTGACTACTTCAAAGGTTGCGCCCTTGGGGTGGGGCCTGAGGTTCTGCGTGTGCACGCCGATGGACAATTCGCTGACTCCGCCCAGTGGGCGATGGATGCGGATACGGTTACTCAGGTGAATCAATCCCAGCAGAGGGAAGGGAAACTTCTTATCGGTGAGCAACTGCATCTGAAGACCGAATGCCAGGATGTGCGGATAGGTCGCCGGCAGCATGGGGCTCTCGGTAAACCCGCAGACCTGGCGGTACGCCGCCACCTGCTTGGGGTCGACGCTTACCCGACAGCGCAGGCCTTGTTCGGGCAGCGTGTTGCCGGTGATCTTGCGCTTGAGCGCTGCCCGCCAATACAACGGTGGCAGAAACGGCGTACTGCCTAAGGTTTGCCAATCCATGCTTACGCTCCCAATAGACTTTGTCCACACACCCGCAGCGCTTGCCCGCTGACCGCACCGGAACCCGGCTGGCTCAGCCAGGCCACGGCTTCGGCGACGTCCTGCGGCAAACCGCCCTGGCCCAGGGAACTCATGCGCCGCCCGGCTTCACGCAGTGCAAATGGAATATGCGCGGTCATCTGGGTTTCGATAAAGCCTGGGGCTACGGCGTTGATACTGATCCCGCGTTCTTCCAATAACGGCGCCCATGCCTGTACCAGGCCGATCAAGCCGGCCTTGCTCGCGGCATAGTTGGTCTGCCCACGGTTGCCGGCGATGCCGCTGATGGAGGCCAGCACCACCACACGGGCATTGTCGCGCAGGGTACCGCTGTCCAGCAGTGCCTTGGTCAGCACTTGCGGGGCATTGAGGTTGACCGCCAGCACCGCGTCCCAGTATTCCGGGGTCATGTTGGCCAGGGTCTTGTCACGGGTGATCCCGGCGTTGTGCACCAGGATGTCGAGGCCGTCGGGCAGGTGTTCGATCAACTGGCCGGCGGCGTCTTCGGCGCAGATATCCAGCACCACGGTGCGCGCACCCAGGCGTGCGGCCAGGGCCTCGAGGTCGGCCTTGGCCTGGGGCACGTCGAGCAGGATGACTTCGGCGCCGTCGCGGGCCAGGGTTTCGGCGATGGACGCGCCAATGCCACGGGCTGCGCCGGTGACCAATGCCTTGCGCCCGGCGAGGGGGCGAGTCCAGTCTTCGACGGGCGTGGCACAGGCCTTCAGGCGAATCACCTGGCCGGAGATATAGGCGCTTTTCGGTGAGAGGAAGAAGCGCAGCGCGCCTTCCAGTTGGTCTTCGGCACCGTCGCCGACGTAGAGCAATTGCAGCACGCCGCCGTTGCGCAGTTCCTTGGCCAGAGAACGGCTGAAACCTTCGAGGGCGCGCTGGGCGCTGGCGGCGAACGGGTCGCTGAGGCTTTCCGGCGCGCGGCCGAGGATCACCAGGTGTGCACTGTGATCCAGGTTTTTCAGCAACGGTTGGAAAAACTCACGCAGTTGCTTGAGCTGGTCGGTGTGTTGCAGGTCGCTGGCATCGAACACCACGGCCTTGAGCTTGGGGCCGTGGCCGGGAATCCAGGTCGAAGTGTCGGCGCCGTACGTGTAAATGGCGTCGGTGAGCCGGTTGGCAAATGCTTTCACGTTCGTTGCCAGCGCGCCACCACCCAGTAACAGCGCACCTTCCACCGGGCGCAGGCGCCCGGCTTGCCAGCGTTCCAGGCGTACCGGTGACGGCAGGCCAAGGGCGGCGACCAGGCGATGGCCGAGGCTTGAGTTGGCGAAGTCGATATAACGGTCAGACATGGAACGCTCTCCGAAGGCTGGGGTTCAAAGGGTTGACCATCCCAGGGTAGCAGTCGTTCGACTAGGCTCAGTTATCCAGACCACAACCGACAGGGAGCTTTCCATGACTCAATTGCGCCGTGTAGCGATCATTGGCGGTAACCGCATTCCTTTCGCCCGCTCCAATGGCCCTTACGCCACGGCGAGCAATCAGGCGATGCTGACCGCGGCCCTGGAGGGCCTGATCGAACGCTACAACCTGCACGGCCTGCGCATGGGTGAGGTGGCCGCCGGCGCGGTGCTCAAGCATTCCCGCGACTTCAACCTCACCCGTGAATGCGTGCTGGGTTCACGCCTGTCGCCGCAAACCCCGGCCTATGACATTCAGCAGGCGTGCGGCACGGGGCTCGAGGCGGCGTTGCTGGTGGCCAACAAGATCGCCCTGGGCCAGATCGAATGCGGGATTGCCGGGGGGGTGGATACCACCTCCGACGCGCCTATCGGCGTGAATGAAGGGCTGCGCAAGATCCTGCTGCAAGCCAATCGCAGCAAGTCCATGGCGGATAAATTAAAAGTCCTGTTACAACTTCGTCCCCAGCACCTCAGGCCTGAGCTGCCGCGTAACGGCGAGCCGCGCACCGGTTTGTCCATGGGCCAGCATTGCGAATTGATGGCACAGACCTGGCAGATTCCCCGTGCCGAGCAGGACCAACTCGCCCTTGAGAGCCACCATAAAATGGCCGCTGCCTATGCCGAAGGCTGGCATAACGATCTGCTCACGCGGTTTCTGGACCTGACCCGCGACAACAACCTGCGTCCCGACCTGAGCCTGGAGAAACTCGCCGCGCTCAAGCCCGCGTTCGAACGCAGCGAAAAAGGCACGCTCACGGCCGGCAATTCCACACCGCTCACCGACGGTGCATCCCTGGTGCTGTTGGGCAGCGAGGCGTGGGCCCAGGCGCGTGGTTTGCCGATCCTGGCGTACCTGCGCGATGGCGAAGCGGCGGCGGTGGATTTCGTCAACGGCGCCGAAGGCCTGCTGATGGCGCCGGTGTATGCGGTGCCCCGCTTGCTGGCGCGCAACGGCCTGACGCTGCAGGACTTTGATTACTACGAGATCCACGAAGCCTTCGCGGCCCAGGTGTTGTGCACGCTCAAGGCCTGGGAGGATGCGGATTACTGCAAGACGCGCCTCGGGCTGGACGCACCGTTAGGGGCCATCGATCGCAGCCGCCTGAACGTCAAGGGCAGTTCTCTGGCGGCCGGGCATCCGTTTGCCGCCACCGGTGGGCGCATTGTCGCCAACCTGGCCAAGTTGCTCGACGCGGCGGGCAAGGGGCGCGGGCTGATTTCGATCTGCGCCGCCGGCGGCCAGGGCGTGACGGCGATCATCGAACGGTGAATTCGCCGAAATTGGCATATTGGATGCATTCTTGAGTGGTCAGAGGTCGGTAGCCCCTCCCACCGGCGAGCCGATTGCCGTATAACGAGTGCCATACGCGTATTTGGTAATAAAGGACCCACAATAAAAGCTGATGAAGACTCCTAAACGCATTGAACCCCTGATCGAAGACGGTCTGGTCGACGAAGTGCTGCGCCCACTCATGAGTGGTAAAGAAGCAGCTGTTTATGTGGTGCGCTGCGGCAATGAATTGCGTTGCGCCAAGGTTTACAAGGAGGCGAACAAACGAAGTTTTCGTCAAGCGTCCGAATACCAGGAAGGCCGTAAGGTCCGTAACAGCCGGCAGGCCCGGGCCATGGCCAAGGGCTCGAAATTCGGCAAGAAAGAAACCGAAGATGCCTGGCAGAACGCCGAAGTAGCGGCGTTGTTCCGCCTGGCCGGTGCGGGCGTTCGCGTGCCCAAGCCATACGACTTCCTCGAAGGCGTGCTGTTGATGGAACTGGTGGCCGACGAGTACGGCGATGCCGCGCCACGCCTGAATGACGTGACCTTGGAGCCGGACCAGGCGCGTGAATACCACGCCTTCCTGATTTCCCAGATCGTGCTGATGCTGTGTACCGGCCTGGTGCACGGTGACCTGTCCGAGTTCAACGTACTGCTCACGCCGACCGGCCCGGTCATTATCGACCTGCCCCAGGCAGTGGATGCGGCGGGCAACAACCACGCGTTCAACATGCTGGAGCGGGATGTGGGCAACATGGCTTCCTACTTCGGGCGTTTTGCCCCGGAGTTGAAGAAGACCAAGTACGCCAAGGAAATGTGGGCGCTCTATGAAGCCGGCACCTTGCACCCGGCCAGCGTATTGACCGGCGAGTTCGACGAGCCGGAAGAGCTGGCGGACGTGGGCGGTGTGATCCGCGAGATCGAAGCGGCGCGGCTGGATGAAGAACGGCGCCAGGCCATTCGGGCGGCGGATGATGCGCCACCGAGCAAAGCGTCGGAAGAACCGCCGCCGCCGCCCTGGATGCAGTGATCCGTGGCTGGATGAGGATCAAAATGTGGGAGGGGGCAAGCCCCCTCCCACATTGGTTTTGTAGTTAGTCAGTTAGAGCCTCACGCGCAGCAGCTTCCCGACGCCAACTCCTTGAGAATCGGACAATCCGGCCGGTCATCCCCGTGGCAGTGTTCCACCAGGTCCTGCAACGTATCGCGCAGTTGCCCCAACTCCAGGATCTTCTGGTTCAGCTCATCGATATGTTGGCGCGCCAGGGCTTTCACATCGGCGCTGGCCCGTTGCCGGTCCTGCCACAGGGGCAGCAGTTTGCCCACCTCTTCCAATGAAAACCCCAGGTCCCGCGAGCGTTTGATAAACGCCAGGGTGTGCAGGTCGTCGGTGCCGTAGATGCGGTAGCCGCTGTCGGTGCGATGGGCCGCCTTGAGCAGGCCGATGGATTCGTAGTAGCGAATCATCTTCGCGCTCAGCCCGCTTTGCCGGGCGGCTTGGCCGATGTTCATGGGCGTTGATCCTCCAATTCCTTGGGTTTCCAAGTTTTCAACAGCAAGGCATTGCTCACGACACTGACGCTGGACAAGGCCATGGCCGCACCTGCAAGCACCGGATTGAGCAGGCCGAATGCGGCCAGGGGAATGCCGATCAAGTTATACACAAAGGCCCAGAACAGGTTCTGGCGGATTTTGGCGTAGGTCTTGCGGCTGATCTCCAGGGCGGCCGGGACCAGGCGTGGGTCGCCGCGCATCAGGGTGATACCGGCGGCATGCATGGCCACGTCGGTGCCACCGCCCATGGCGATACCGATGTCGGCGGCAGCCAGGGCCGGGGCGTCGTTGATGCCGTCGCCGACCATGGCCACCACGCCGGTTTTTTTCAGTTCGGCGACGGTGGCGGCTTTATCGGCGGGCAGGACTTCGGCGTGTACGTCATCGATGCCCAGCGCTTCGGCGACTACGCGGGCGCTGCCGCGATTATCGCCGGTGAGCAAGTGGCTGCCGATGTGCCGGGCCTTGAGTTGTGCCACCGCTTCCAGAGCGCCAGGCTTGAGCGTGTCACCAAAGGCAAACAGCCCGAGCACACGGGGTTGCGCGCCTTGCTCGATCAGCCAGGACAAGGTACGGCCCTCGGCCTCCCAGGCGGTGGCAGAGTCGGCCAGCCCACCCGCGGCCAGGCCGCTCTCTTCCAGCAGGCGACGATTCCCCAATGCCAGTTGGCGCCCGTCGAGGGTACCGGCAATGCCACGTCCGGTCAGGGATTGGCTGGTGCTTACGTCCGCCACCGTCAGGCCTTGCTCGCTGCACGCATCCAGCACCGCCTTGGCCAACGGGTGTTCGCTGCCGCGTTGCAGCGCACCGGCCTGTTGCAGCAATGTGGCTTCATCGCCATCCACTGCCGCCAAATGGGCAATTTTCGGGGTGCCGGAAGTTAGAGTGCCGGTTTTGTCGAACACCACGGTGCTCACTTCATGGGCGCGCTCCAGCGCTTCGGCGTCCTTGATCAGGATGCCGTAGCGTGCGGCGACGCCGGTGCCGGCCATGATGGCGGTCGGTGTGGCCAGCCCGAGTGCGCACGGGCAGGCGATCACCAGCACCGCCACGGCGTTGATGATCGCGGTCTCCAGCGGCGCACCGTACAGCCACCAGCCCACCAGCGTGATCAACGCCAGGACCAGCACGGTCGGCACGAATACCTGGCTGACCTTATCCACCAGCTTCTGGATCGGTGCCTTGGCGGCCTGGGCGTCTTCCACCAGGCGGATGATGCGCGCCAGTACGCTTTCGGCACCAAGCGCGGTGGTGCGCACCAGCAGGCGGCCTTCGCCATTGATGGCACCGCCGGTCACGGCGTCGCCAGGTTGCTTCGGCACCGGCAGGCTTTCGCCGCTGATCAGTGCCTCATCGGCATGGCTCTGGCCTTCTACCACTTCACCGTCCACCGGGAAGCGCTCGCCGGGTTTGACCAGCACCAGGTCATCGAGCTTGAGCGCACTGATGGCCACATCCTCCTCGCGGCCAGCCTGTACACGTATCGCGCGTTCAGGGCGCAGGGCTTCCAGGGCGCGGATGGCGCTGGCGGTCTGGCGTTTGGCGCGGCTCTCCAGGTATTTACCGAGCAGCACCAGGGCGATCACCACGGCCGACGCTTCGAAGTACAGATGGGGCATGGTGCCCGCGGGCGCGGTCAGCCATTCATAGAGGCTCAGGCCGTAACCGGCGCTGGTGCCGATGGCCACCAGCAGGTCCATATTGCCGGCGCCGGCCCGTACGGCCTTCCAGGCTGCGATATAGAAGCGTGCACCGAAGATGAATTGCACCGGGGTCGCCAGGAGGAACTGCACCCAGGCCGGCAGCATCCAGTGCAGGCCGAAGGGCTGCACCAGCATCGGCAGCACCAGGGGCAATGCCAGCACAATCGCCAGCAGCAGCGACCAGCGCTCGCGGTGCAGGCGTTGGGCCTGATCGGCCTCTGTCCTGGTTTCGCTTTGCGGCAGGCTGGCGGTGTAGCCGGCTTTGTCGACGGCGGCGATCAGCACGGCCGGGTCGATCTGGCCCTGCACTTCGACGTGGGCGCGCTCGTTGGCCAGGTTGACGCTGACGCTTTGCACCCCCGGCACTTTGCCCAGCGCGCGCTCGACACGCCCGGCGCAACTGGCGCAGGTCATGCCGCCGATGGGCAGGTCAAAGGTGGTGGATCCATTCATGGGGCAGTCCTCCAGAGAAGTTGCCCCCAGGATCAACCTTGACCTGTGGGGAAGGTCAAGCGTCTTCAGTATTCCAGTGCGGCGGGTTTGAGGTACATGCCTTCCGGGCCCTGGGCAATGCGCAACTTGCGTACGTCACCGGCCTTGAGCGTGATGTTCTGCGCCGGCGGCGCGAGCAGGCCCGGCAAGCAACCTGGTGATTGGCCCGGCAGCAGTTTCAGGCGCAGCGACACATTGCCGGCGGGCAGGTTGAACGAGGTGGACTGTTCCTGGAACAGGCGCCCGGCCAACTGGTCCTGGATGTACAGGCCGATCTCGCAATTGGTCGGTACTTCCAGGCGTTCGCGGGAAATGATCAGCACCGCATAGTCTTCTGCGGCGAGGGCCTGGGGCGCAGCGGCAGACAAGCTCATCAGGCCGACAAGGCCAAAAAACGACCAGCGCATGGCGAATGCTCCGTGGTTTGAATCGAAGATGGGTGAAGCTTGGCCGACGTCGCGGTGTAATACCAGCCCGGCCGAAAGTTTCAGAACTTGACCTTGCCATCGTGGCAAGGTCAAGACTGGGTTCAACCTCATCAAAGGAGTCATGTCATGCAAATATTCAGCGTTGAAGGAATGACCTGCGGCCACTGCGTTCGGGCCGTGACCCAGGCGGTGCAGAGCCAGGATCCGGCGGCCAGCGTGAAGGTCGACCTGGCGGCGAAAGAGGTGGGCGTCGAAAGCCGCCTGTCTGCCGAGGAAGTGATCAGCCTGATCAGCGAAGAGGGCTACAGCGCCAAGCTCGCCTGACCCATTCAAATAGTTAGCGAGCTATCGTATTCAATGCACCCAAGCGCGGCTAAACTGTCGGGCTGCCGACACACTTGGGTGCCTGATGAACCTTCGCATAATCCTGATTCTGGGCGCCTTGAGCGCCTTCGCGCCGCTGGCGATCGATTTCTACCTGCCGGGCTTTCCTGCCATGGCGACGGCCTTCGGGACCGACGAAAAACATATCCAGTTGACCCTGGCGGTGTATTTCGCCGGCCTGGCCATCGGCCAACTGATCTACGGCCCACTGGCAGACCGCTTTGGTCGACGCGGCCCGCTGCTCAGCGGCGTGACCCTGTTTACCCTGGCGTCCTTTGCCTGCGCGTATGCGCCGTCCCTGGAATGGCTGATTGGCGCACGTTTCGTGCAGGCCCTCGGCGGTTGCGCGGGCATGGTGATTTCCCGCGCCGTGGTCAGTGACAAATGTGATGCGGTGGGCTCGGCGAAGGTGTATTCGCAACTGATGCTGGTGACCGGCCTGGCGCCGATCCTTGCGCCGTTGGCAGGCGGGGTGATGGTCGGGTTATGGGGCTGGCAGTCGATTTTCCTCGCGCTGTCGATCTTCAGCGTGATGGCGGCGATTGCCGTGGCGGTCGGTTTGCCGGAAACCTTTCCGGCCCATCAGCCGCGTCAACCCTTGTCCGGGTCGCTGCGCCGCTACGGCGCGCTGTTGTCAGACCGGGTCTACCTCGGTTACGCCCTGACCGGGGGCATTTCGATTGCCGGGATGTTTGCCTACATCGCCGGCTCCCCGTTCGTATTTATCAAACTCTACGGCGTGCCCGCCGAGCATTACGGCTGGCTGTTCGGCTCCAACGCCGCCGGGTTCATCCTGGTTGCACAGGTTAATGCGCGGCTGCTGGCCAAGCGTGGCCCGGCGTTTCTGCTGTCGCGCACGGTGTGGGTCTATCTGCTGGCGGCGCTGTCGCTGTTGGGCATCGCGGCCTTGCGCACCGAAGCGTTATGGCCGTTGCTGGTACCGCTGTTCATCTGTATCGCCAGCCTGGGCTGCATTCTGCCCAACACCTCGGCCTGCGCCATGAGCGGGCAGGGCGCCCGGGCCGGCAGCGCGTCGGCCTTGCTCGGTTGCATTCAGTTTGGCGTGGCGGCAGGGGCGGCTTCGTTGGTGGGCGTGCTGCACGACGGCACAGCGATGCCGATGGCGATGGTCATCAGCTTGTGCGGGGTGTTGGCGGTGACGATTGCGATGTCGACCCAGCGCCTGCAACGGGCAAGGGCCACGCAGGCGCAGGGCTGAAATGCAGGTCAGCCAGCGGCGGAGCGTTGCTGGCTGAGTGGAAAACGGTGAGGAGCCTGGATACGGGCTTGCAGGGTATCGGCGAAGGCGCGGGCCTCGGCCTCGCTGCGGAAGGTGAACGCATCGCCGTCGAGGCGAACCTGCCATTTATTGCCGGGGGATTTTGCTAACGCTTTTATCAGGATTTTCATTGCTGACTTCCTCACGTAAAAGAATCGTGGCAAAGGCGGCCAATATAAACCCGAATACGCTCACAAATATGACAAAGATCAACTCTCTGACTAGCGGTGTCGTCCATCACTCACACGAATAACGGACGACACTGACAGACGTTATCTTCAGAACCCTTCCAGCACGATCTTGCCCTTGGCCTTGCCGCTTTCCAGCAGGGCATGGGCACGGCGCAGGTTCGCCGCATTGATTACACCGAAGTGTTCGCCCACCGTCGTTTTCAAGATGCCGGCGTCGATCAGTTCGGCCACGCGATTGAGCAGGTTGTGCTGCTCGATCATGTCCGGAGTCTCGAACATCGAGCGCGTGTACATGAACTCCCAATGCAGCGACAGGCTCTTGCGCTTGAGTTTGCTCACGTCCAGCGCCTTGGGGTCGTCGATCAGCGCCAGCTTGCCTTGGGGTTGCAGCGCTTCGACCAGTTGGTCCAGGTGATGCTCGGTCTGGGTCAGGCTGGCGACGTGGGTCACCTGCGGGTGGCCGGCTTGTTTCAGCGCTTCGCTCAGCGGTTGGCTGTGGTCGATCACCAGGTCGGCGCCGAGTGCCTTGGTCCATTCCTGGGTTTCCGGGCGCGACGCGGTGCCGATCACCGTCAAGGCGGTGAGCTGGCTGGCCAGTTGGGTCAGGATCGAACCCACGCCACCGGCGGCACCGACGATGAGCAGGCTCTGGCCTTCAGCCTCTTTACCTTCACGCACTTGCAGGCGTTCGAACAGCAGCTCCCAGGCGGTGATGGCGGTCAGCGGCAGCGCGGCGGCTTCGGCAAAGCCCAGGCTCTTGGGCATATGGCCGACTATGCGTTCATCCACGATGTGCAGTTCGCTGTTAGCGCCCGGGCGGACCAGGGAACCGGCGTAGAACACCTTGTCGCCGACTTTGAACAGGCTCACTTCACTGCCGACGGCCTTGACCACACCGGCCACGTCCCAGCCCAGCACTTTGGCCGCGCCGTTCTCAGGGGCGACGTTCTGGCGCACCTTGGTGTCCACCGGGTTGACCGAGATGGCTTTGACTTCTACCAGTAGGTCACGGGGGCCGGCGACGGGCTCCGGCAGCTGGATGTCTTGCAGGGATTTTTCATCGTTGATCGGCAGTGATGCGTAGTAGGCAATGGCTTTCATGGGGGCTCCGGAAAAAGGCGGTGATCAGGCGAGAAACTTCAGGCGCTTGAGTTCGAAGTGTTCGATGACATCAGCGGCTTTAGCGCGAAAATGTTGGATATGCGCGCTCTGGTCGTGGTCGGCCAGTGCGGCGTCATCGCTCCAGCGTTCGAGCATGTAGAAGGTCTCAGGGTGTTGCAGGTCCTGGTGCAGGTCGTATTGCTCGCAGCCGGCTTCAAGACGGGTGGGTTCCAGCAGGTCGCGCAGCAGCGGCTCCAAGGTGGCCTGTTGGCCAGGTTTGGCGATCAGCGTGGCGATGACGTTAAAGGCTGTGGACATATTCAACTCCAGACACGTGATAACGGGATGGGCAGATGATTGGCCATTTCCCTGCAAGATAAAAGCGGCTAAAACAGCACTCTGTTTCAATAATATTTTGATAATGGGTGGTTTAATGCTGCGTTTTGATGATTTGCAGTTGTTTGTACGCGCCGCGGACCTGGGCAGTTTGTCGGCGGCGGCGCGGGTGATGGACCTGTCGCCCGCCGTGGCCAGCGCGGCGCTCAAGCGTATCGAACAGCAGCTGGGCACGCGTTTGCTGGCGCGCTCCACCCGCAGCCTGCGCCTGACCGCCGAAGGTGAAGGCTTCCTGCAATATGCCCGCGCTGCGCTGAGCGCCCTGGACGAAGGACGGCGCTTATTGGCCAGTGGCCAGGACCATGTCAGTGGGGTGTTGCAACTCTCGGCGCCCTCGGATTTCGGTCGTAACCAATTACTGCCCTGGCTGGACGAATTTCAGCTCGAGTACCCGCAACTCACCGTGCGCCTGCTGCTGGGCGATCGGATTGCCGACCTGTTCCGCCAGCCGGTGGACATTGCCCTGCGCTATGGCGAGCCCGAAGACTCCAGCCTGGTCGCCCTGCCCGTCGCGCCGCACAACGTTCGCGTGTTGTGCGCAGCCCCCAGCTATCTCGCGCGTTATGGCGAGCCGCGACAGCTGGAGCAATTGGCCCAGCACAATTGCTTGCTTTACATGCTTGGCAGCCGAGTGCATGACCACTGGAGCTTTCACGATGGCAAACGCGAAGTCAGCCTCACGGTCGGTGGTGATCGCTTCAGCGACGATGCCGATGTGGTGCGCCGCTGGGCGGTGGCGGGCGTGGGCATTGCCTACAAATCCTGGCTGGATGTGAGCACCGATGTGCTGGCCGGGCGCTTGCGCCTGGTCTTGCCTGAGTTGCGTGGCGAGCGCACACCGCTCAATTTGCTGTGCGCCCATCGGGCCCAGTTGAGCAAACCCATCAACCTGTTGCGGGAAATGCTCGTGTCGCGCTGTGCGACATTGACCGCTCAATTGCCGGAGCGATTGGGTACGCCGTAACAGCCTCCATCACACAAGGAAATTTCACTCAGCTCCTGTCCCTATTCATGCTGTCAGACGCCGCGGAACCGCTGGTTTACGCACCTATACTTTGGCGCCCACCGCAGCAGAAAAATAATTCGACAGGGAGTGAATCGATGGAAGAGGCACCATGCATCAGTCAGATCGCCAGCTTGCTCGCCGAACCCAAACGCACCGCCATGCTCTGGTCCCTGATGGACGGCTCGGCCAAGTCCTCGGAGGAATTGGCAACGCTTGCCGGGCTGTCACCCGCCTCGGCCAATGCCCATCTGGCACGGCTGACGGGGAGTGGTTTGCTGCGTACCGAGGGCCGGCGTGGCAAGCGACTGTTCCGCGTGGCGGCTGCCGATGTCAGCGTCGCCATCGATGCCTTGGCCAGTACGACCCTGGCCAGCGCCGCACGTAGTGCGCCACATGCTTCACCGCCGGTGTTGGTGGCGCCGCCATTGTTGCGACATGCGCGGATGTGCCAGGGCCACCTCGGCGGCGAAGTGGCGGCGCAGCTGCATGAGCGGATGTTGGCGGCGGGGTGGATCGAGCGTCATGAGCAACGCATTGAGGTGACGATCAAGGGCGCACAGCACCTGGCGGGCCTGGGTATTTATACCCAGGCGCTGGCGTCGCCACTGGTATGCGACTGCTTCGATTGGAGCCAGCGGCAACCGCATCTGGGCGGCGCGCTGGGTGCGGGGCTGTTGCAGTTGTTCCTGCAATCGAACTGGATCAGCCTGGTCAATGAGTCCCAGGCGGTGCAGCTCAGCGACAACGGGCTGGCAGAAATCGCCCGATTGGCCATGTCCGAACAACCTTAGCCTTGAGGGTTTGCCATCATCGCCCTGGCCTTTTTGATTCCATGGACCTGGCGATGATGACTTTGCGTGCAGTCAGGGTTTTACCAGGCGCGCATCCAGGCTGTTCTGCGCCAGGCGTTTGGCCTGGTCCTGGGTCATGCCCAGCGAGGTGTACAGCGCGTGGAAGTTTTCGGTGACATAACCGCCGAAGTACGCCGGGTCATCCGAGTTCACCGTGACCTTCACGCCACGCTCGAGCATGTCGAGGATGTTGTGCTGGGCCATGTCGTCGAACACGCAAAGTTTGGTGTTGGACAGCGGGCAGACGGTCAACGGGATCTGCTCATCGATGATGCGCTGCATCAGGCGCTCGTCTTCGATGGCGCGTACGCCATGGTCGATCCGCTGGATTTTCAGCAGGTCGATCGCTTCCCAGATGTACTCGGGCGGGCCTTCCTCACCGGCGTGGGCGACGGTGAGGAAGCCTTCGTGGCGGGCACGGTCGAACACTCGCTGGAACTTGCTCGGCGGATGACCCATTTCCGAACTGTCCAGGCCCACGGCCACAAACGCATCGCGGAACGGCAGCGCCTGGTCGAGGGTTTTCTCGGCTTCGGCTTCGCTCAGGTGGCGCAGGAAACTGAGGATCAAGCCGCTGGTGATGCCCAGCTGCTGTTCGCCATCTTTGAGCGCCGCGGCGATGCCGTTGAGCACCACTTCGAACGGTATGCCACGGTCGGTGTGGGTTTGCGGGTCGAAGAAGGGCTCGGTGTGGATCACGTTCTGGGCTTTGCAGCGCAGCAGGTAGGCCCAGGTCAGGTCGTAGAAATCCTGGGAGGTGCGCAGCACATCGGCGCCCTTGTAATAGAGGTCGAGAAACTCTTGCAGGTTGTTGAAGGCATAGGCCTTGCGCAGGGTTTCCACGTCGTTCCACGGCAGCGCGATCTTGTTGCGCTCGGCCAGGGCGAACAGCAGCTCAGGCTCCAGCGAGCCCTCCAGGTGCAGGTGCAATTCAGCCTTGGGCAGGGCGTTGAGCCAATCGTACATTTTCTAAATTCTCATCAGGTGCAATGGCGGCATTCTACAGGCCATGGCTGAAATAATCGGCAAAACCTGACCAGCAGGAGAGTATTCGATTTATTCACGCAAGGGCTGTGTGAACTAAGGTGTAACGAAACGTTAGCGGCTTGGCGCAGTCTGTACCCCATCAATGACTGATTTGCCGTACTAAAAGGCCCGGAATGCTCACATCCCTCAAGCAAGAAAAATTCATGCTGCTGGCGCTGATTGCCGCCATCGCCGCCTACCCGCTGGAGCACTGGATGCTGCACAGCGGGCAAATCGTGGCACTGTTGGCCGGCGTGGTGTTGATCGGTTTTATCGTCGTGGCGTCGATGCGCGTGGCCCACCATGCCGAGCAACTGGCGGAAAAGGTCGGCGATCCCTACGGCACTATGATCCTGACTCTCGCCGCAGTGCTGGTGGAGGTGGTGATCCTGGCGATCATGATGAGCAACGAGCCATCACCCACCTTGGTGCGGGACACCATCTATTCGGCGGTGATGCTCGATATCAACGGCATCCTCGGCCTGGCAGCGTTGATGGGCGGCATCAAGCATGGCGAACAGTCCTACAATGATGATTCGGCGCGGACCTACAGCGTAATGATCCTGACCGCCATGGGCGTGTCGATGGTGGTGCCGGAATTTATCCCCGAAGCCGACTGGAAAATTTACTCGGCCTTCACCATCGGCGCGATGGTGGTGCTCTACACCTTGTTCCTGCGCATGCAGGTAGGGCCCCACAGTTATTTCTTCAGCTACAGCTACCCGGAAAAGCGTCGCAAGAAGCTGCCGGAGGAACAAGAGTCGCCGCCGGTGAACCTGGCGTTCTCCATCGGTACCCTGGTGTTTGGCGTGATTGTGATTGGCGCGCTGGCCGAGGTGATGTCCAAGACCCTCGACCTGGGCTTGGAAGGCACGGGCGCACCGCCGGTGATCACGGCGATCGTGGTGGCGGCTATTTCGGCGGCACCGGAGATTCTGACGGCCTTGCGCGCCGCATTGGCCAACCGCATGCAGTCGGTGGTGAACATCGCGCTGGGCGCGTCGTTGTCGACGGTGATCCTGACGGTGCCGGTGATGGAAGCCATGGCGCTCTATACCGGCCAGCCGTTCCAGATGGCGATGACGCCGGTGCAAACGGTGATGGTGTTTATCACGCTGATCGTCAGTGCGATCAACCTCAACGATGGCGAAACCAATGCCATCGAAGGGATGACCCATTTTGTGTTGTTTGCGACCTTTATCATGTTGTCGCTGTTGGGCTTGTAAGCACCGTGCACTTCAAGTGGGAAGGCGATTGCCCTCCCACATGTCGAGCGGTGTCTGGTTTAGGTTCCGGCGATTAGCCGCCGTGCCGCCTGGCTGTGATCGGCGATCAAGCCTTTCAGGTCCAGGCCTTCCACCTGTCCGTTGATAACCCGCCATTTGCCGCCGATCATCACCCGGTCCGCCCGATCCGCGCCGCACAGCAGCAATGCGGAGATCGGATCATGGCTGCCGGAGAAACGCAGTTCATCCAGTTTGAACAGTGCCAGGTCAGCCTGTTTGCCTACGGCCAGTTCACCGATATCCGTACGCCCCAGTAGCTGCGCCGACCCCTTGGTCGCCCAACCCAGCACGCCTTCGGGGGTGATCTTTTCGGCGCCGTAACGCAGGCGCTGGATGTACAGGGCCTGGCGGGTTTCGAGGATCATGTTCGACGCATCGTTGGAGGCAGAGCCGTCCACACCCAGGCCGATGGGGGCGCCGGCAGCGATCAGGTCCAGGGTCGGGCAGATGCCGGAGGCCAGGCGCATATTTGAGCTTGGGCAATGACAGATGCCCGTACCGGCGGCGCCCAGGCGCGCAATTTCATCCGGGTTGAAGTGAATGCCATGGGCCAGCCAGGTGCGCGGGCCGAGCCAGCCGACGCTGTCCAGGTAATCCACCGTGCGCAGGCCGAAGCGCTGCAGGCAGAAATCTTCTTCGTCGAGGGTTTCGGCCAAGTGGGTGTGCAGGCGCACATCCAGGCTGTTGGCCAGTTCGGCGCTGGCTTGCATGATTTGCGGGGTGACGGAAAACGGTGAGCAGGGCGCCAGGGCAATCTGGATGTACGCGCCGTCGCCGCGTTGATGGTATTCGCGGATCAGGCGCTGGCTGTCGTCAAGGATGACCTGGCCCTGTTGCACGGTCTGTTGCGGTGGCAGGCCGCCGTCGGCTTCGCCCAGGCTCATGGAGCCGCGGGTGAGCATGGCGCGCATACCCAGTTCGCGCACGCTGTCGACTTGTACATCGATGGCGTTTTCCAGGCCATCGGGGAACAGATAGTGATGGTCTGCCGCCGTGGTGCAGCCCGAGAGCAGCAACTCCGCGAGCGCCACCTTCGACGCCAGGGCGAGTTTTTCCGGAGTCAGTCGTGCCCAGACCGGGTACAGGGTTTTCAACCAGGGAAACAACGGCTGATTGACTACCGGCGCCCAGGCGCGGGTCAGGGTCTGATAGAAGTGATGGTGGGTGTTGATCAGCCCGGGCATGACCACATGCTCACGCGCATCGAACGCTTGGGCGCAGGGCTGTGCGGGTTGCTGACCCTGTGCCAGCACTTCGGCGATCACACCGTCTTGCAGCACCAGGCCGCCACGGGCGTCGAGGCTGTTGGCGGTGAAAATCGCGAGGGGGTTTTTTAACCAGATACGGGTCGCAGGCATTGGCCGGCTCCTCTGAATGATGGGTTCAGGTTTGCCAGCTCAGTGATGCCCTGTCTGCTGATCCAGGGTCGCCGGTGAGGGCGAGGTGGGTAGATTACGTGTAGTTCGAGATCGGGTCTACCTGTAGGAAAACGAACGCGATCAGTGTGGGAGGGGGCTTGCTCCCACATCTCGATCAGCGGGGTTTACCAGGCGATGGTGTCGCCCTTGTAGTCCACGAAGTGATGGCCGCCCTTGCCGGTGTAGGCGTTCACCTGGTCCACCAGGCCGCGCACGCTGGTGTCGACATCGATGTGCGCGTTTTCGCCGCCCATGTCGGTCTTCACCCAGCCCGGGTGCAGCGACAGCACGGTAAGTTTGTGATCGCCCAGTTGGGTAATGAAGCTGTTGGTCATGGAGTTGAGTGCGGCCTTGCTGGCCTTGTACAGCGCCAGGTCCGAGCCATCGGGGATGGTCACGCTGCCCAGTACTGAACTCATGAACGCCAGCACGCCGCTGTCCTTGCGGATCTGCCCGACAAAGCGCTGGGCCAGGTTGATCGGCGCCACAGCGTTGGTGAAGAACAGCTGGCCGACTTCCGCCAGGGTGGCATGGCCAGGTTCTTGATTGGCCGGGCCCTTGACGCCTGCGTTGACGAACAGCAGGTCGAAGGTGCGCTCCTTGAGGCGTTGGGCCAAGGCGATCACGGCTTGCTGATCGTCCATGTCGAGTTTCTCGATCTGCACCGGGCCCACGGCTTTCAGGGCATCGGCCTTGTTCGGGTCACGCACGGTGGCGGTCACGTCCCAGCCGTCCTGGAGCAATTGCTTGACCAGGCCGAGGCCCAGGCCGCGTGAGGCGCCGATGATCAGTGCGGTTTTTGGCGTAGACATGAAGGCTTCCTTTAAAAGTCGCGGTTCAGGGTGTTCAGCGGACAACATTAGCAGTTTCAGCGTTGCAGCAGGATGCGCCCACGGCTCAGGTCGGCGAGCTGGGTTTGCAGGGTGTCGATGTGGGCTTCGCCCAGGGCCAGTTGTAACTCCACGCCATTGGCGGTGAAGGTTTCTTCCAGCACCAGCCCGCCCAACTCGGCGACTCGCAATTTGACCAGGTTCAGCTCGGAGAATCCGCAGGCGCAACTCAGCGGCACGCGGCTGATCAGTTCGATGCGCTCGGCATTTTGCAGGCACTTGTTCGCACCGCCGCCATAGGCGCGGGCCAGGCCGCCGGTACCGAGTTGTATGCCGCCATACCAGCGAATCACCAGCACCGCGACCTGATCGAAACCTTGGGCCTCGATGGCCGCCAGGATCGGCCGCCCTGCGGTCCCGCCGGGTTCGCCGTCGTCACTGCTGCGGTATTGATCGGCCAGCTTCCAGGCCCAGCAGTTGTGCGTGGCGTTAAGGTCGCTGTGCTGCTCGAAAAATGCCTGGGCTTCTTGCGGGCTGGTGATCGGTGCGGCCAGGGTAATGAAGCGGCTTTTGCGAATTTCTTCGCGGAACTCGCAAAGGCCGGTGAGCGTGAAAGACATAGATGGCTTCGTCTAGAGGGCCGGCTTGATGCCGCAGCCCTTGAGAATGATGTGGATCAGGTTGGTGCCGGCGTCTTCCATATCCTGCTTGGTCAGCTTGGTGCGACCGGTGACGCGGCAGATCTGGGTGGCGAAGTCGGCATAGTGCTGAGTGCTGCCCCACAACAGGAAGATCAGGTGCACGGGGTCGATGGGGTCCATCTTGCCGGCGTCGATCCAGGCCTGGAACACCGCCGCCCGACCACTGAACCAGGCGCGGTAGTCCTGGCTGAAATATTCGGTCAGGCATTCGCCGCCGCTGATGATCTCCATGGCGAAGATCCGCGAGGCCTGGGGCTGGCGCCGCGAAAACTCCATCTTGGTGCGGATGTAGCGGGAGAGGGCCACGGCCGGGTCGTCCTCGGCGGTCAGCGTGTTGAAGGTGCTGTCCCACAGTTCGAGGATATTGCTGAGCACCGCGATATACAGGCCCAGCTTGTTGGTGAAGTAGTAGTGCAAGTTGGCCTTGGGCAGCCCGGCGCTGGCAGCGATGGTGTTCATGCTGGTGCCCTTGTAGCCATGGCGCGCGAACTCATCTTCAGCAGCCTGGAGAATCGCTTGTTCGTTCTTTTGCCGAATGCGGCTGGCGGGCTTACCGGCGTGGTTGCTGTGGGCAGGAACTTCGAGGCTCATGGAGGTTTCCGTGCTGATCGATAGAGACGACGTGTGCACAGATAACCCACCCTCAAGCCCCAGACAAGTCCCGATGCAATAAAACCGTCAAAGCGGTTCCAGGGTGTCGCTTTCCTGCGCCTGGTTTGCGGCAGGAGCGGGCACCTTGGATTCCGGCAGTAACAGGCACAACACGATCGCGGTCAGGCCACCGCTGGTGATGGCCGAGTCGAACAGGTTCTGCACCAGGGTCGGCATCAGGTGCAGCAGGTTCGGTTGAGCGGCGATGCCCAGGCCGACGCCGAACGAGGTGGCGATGATCAGCATGCTGCGACGGTCCAGTGGTGCCTGGGCGAGGATGCGTACGCCGGCGGCGGCCACACTGCCGAACATCACCAGGGTTGCGCCGCCCAACACGGGCTTGGGGATTTGTTGCAGCACGGCACCGATCAGCGGGAACAAACCCAGGCAGAACAGCACCACGCCGATGTACAGGCCGACGTAGCGGCTGGCCACGCCGGTCAGTTGGATCACGCCGTTGTTCTGGGCAAAAGTGGTGTTGGGGAAGGCGCTGAACGTGGCGGCGATCATGCAGCTGACGCCATCGCCGAGGACGCCGCCTTTGAGCCGGCTTATATAGGAAGGGCCGCTGATGGGCTGGCGCGCGATCATGCAGTTGGCGGTGAGATCGCCGACGGTTTCAATGCTGCTGATCAGATAAATCAGCGCGATCGGCAGGAAGGCGCTCCAGTCGAAGTTGAAACCGAATCGAAACGGGATCGGCAGGCTGACCAAAGGCAAGTCGCCCAGGGCCTGGGGCACCAGCTTGCCGCTGAACCAGGCGGCGAGGCTGCCGAGGGCCAGGCCGATGATGATCGCCGAGAGGCGCACCCAGGGTGTGTTGGAGCGATTGAGCAAGATGATGGTCAGCACCACGAACAGGCCCAACGCAAGGTTGGCCGGTGCGCCGAAGTCCGGTGCGTTGAAACCGCCGCCCAGGTCGGTGATACCGACCTTGATCAGGCTGATGCCGATCAGGGTAATGACAATCCCGGTCACCAGCGGGGTGATCACTCGGCGCAGCTGACCAATAAAGCGGCTGAGAACGATCTGCACGGCAGCGCCGAAAAAGCACACGCCGAAGATCATCGCCATGATGTCTTCCGGACTGCCGCCGCGTTGCTTGACCAGAAAGCCGGCCGACAGCACCGCGCCGAGAAACGCAAAGCTGGTGCCTTGCAGGCAGATCATCCCGGCGCCGATCCCAAATGGCCTACGGGCCTGAATGAATGTGCCGACACCGGACACCATCAACGCCATGCTGATCAGGTAGGGCAGATGTGCGGTCAGGCCCAATGTGGAGCCGATGATCAGCGGTGGCGTGATGATGCCGACGAATGCGGCCAGCACATGTTGCAGTGCGGCCAGCAATGCAGGGGCGGGTTTGGGGCGGTCATTGAGGCCGTAGATCAGGTCGCTGGGGCTGGAGGATTCTGGTGGCATGGCAAGCAAACTCGAGGCGGATGGTTCTAGGTCCTCGTGTCCTTGCAAAAAGCTGTCCAGGTGCTCAGCTTTTTACGTAAGGCCCGCGTTAGCGCGTTGCCGCCAGGCTTTCCAGGAAGCTTTCCAGCACCAAATGAGGGCGACGGCCTTTGCGCGTGACCGATGCCAGGCTTAAATCGTAAAAGCGCGTAGCCGGTTTCAGCGCGCGCAGTCGGCCTTGTTGCACCCATAGGCTGGCGTAGTGGTCGGGCAAGTAACCGATGTAGCGACCGGTGAGAATCAGGAATGCCATGCCTTCGCGGTCCGAGGCGCTGGCGGTGCAGTTGAGCGCCTGGTAGTGGGCCTGGATCTCGGCGGGCAGGCGGAAGGTGGGGGCGATGGCGTCCTGGGCGTCGATGCGCTCGTCGCCCAGTTGCTTGTCGTCGGCATAAAACAGGGGGTGGCCAACCGCGCAGTAAAGCAGCGAGCGTTCGCTGTACAGCGCCTGGTATTCCAGACCGGACAGGGCGCTGGCCTGGGGCACCACACCGACATGCAGGCGGCCGTCGAGTACGCCTTGTTCGACCTCATTGGGGGCGATCATGCGGATCTGGATCTGTACGTCCGGCCCGCGTTCCTTCAACTGTGCCAAGGCGTGGGTGATGCGCATGTGGGGCAGGGTCACCAGGTTGTCGGTGAGGCCGATGATCAACTCGCCGCGCAAGTGCTGGTGCAGGCCGTTGACCTCGGTGCGGAAACTTTCCAGGGCGCTTAATAGTTGCAGGGCCGATTGGTAGACCTCCCGGCCTTCTTCGGTCAGCGAGAAACCGGCACGGCCACGTTGGCAAAGTCTTAATCCGAGCCGCTGCTCAAGATCGCTCATTTGCTGGCTGATGGCGGAACGGCCGATGCCGAGCACGGTTTCCGCCGCCGAGAAGCCGCCGCACTCCACGACGCTGCGAAAGATGCGCAGCAGGCGAATATCGAAGTCGCTGACTTGGGCCAGGGGATCGGGTCGACGGCTGCTCATAGTTTAGTGAAGGCCTGACTGAAGGTTAGAAGAGTTGGATTTCACCGACTTTATCCCCGTGGCAATTTAGCTGCAACAACGCTTTTTCAATCCCGACGCTGCCTGTTGCCCTGCGAGGTTTTGCTGATGAACATGCCCGAAAACGCCCCATCGTCCCTGGCCAGCCAACTGAAGTTGGACGCGCACTGGATGCCTTACACCGCCAACCGTAACTTTCAGCGTGACCCGCGCCTGATCGTGGCCGCCGAAGGCAGCTGGTTGACCGATGACAAGGGGCGCAAGGTCTACGATTCGTTGTCGGGCCTGTGGACCTGTGGCGCCGGGCATACGCGCAAGGAAATCCAGGAGGCGGTCGCCAAGCAACTGGGCACGCTGGACTACTCCCCAGGCTTCCAGTACGGCCATCCACTGTCCTTCCAGCTGGCGGAAAAAATTACCGATTTGACCCCAGGCAACCTGAATCACGTGTTCTTCACCGACTCCGGTTCCGAGTGTGCCGATACCGCGGTGAAGATGGTGCGTGCCTACTGGCGCCTGAAGGGCCAGGCCACCAAGACCAAGATGATCGGTCGCGCCCGTGGTTATCACGGTGTGAACATCGCCGGTACCAGCCTGGGCGGCGTCAACGGCAACCGCAAGATGTTTGGTCAGGCGATGATGGATGTTGATCATCTTCCGCATACCCTGCTGGCGAGCAATGCGTTCTCCCGGGGCATGCCGGAGCAGGGCGGTATCGCCTTGGCCGATGAGTTGCTCAAACTGATCGAACTGCACGACGCGTCGAACATCGCCGCGGTGTTTGTCGAGCCGATGGCCGGCTCCGCTGGCGTGCTGGTGCCGCCACAGGGTTACCTCAAGCGCCTGCGTGAGATCTGCGACCAGCACAACATTCTGTTGGTATTCGACGAAGTGATCACGGGCTTCGGTCGTACCGGTTCGATGTTTGGCGCTGATAGCTTCGGCGTGACCCCGGACCTGATGTGCATCGCCAAGCAAGTCACCAACGGCGCGATCCCCATGGGCGCGGTGATTGCCAGCAGCGAGATCTATCAGACTTTCATGAATCAGGCGACGCCTGAGTACGCTGTGGAATTCCCCCACGGCTACACCTACTCGGCGCATCCGGTTGCCTGCGCGGCAGGGCTGGCCGCATTGGACCTGCTGCAGAAAGAAAACCTGGTGCAGAGCGTGGCCGAAGTCGCCCCGCACTTTGAGAATGCGCTGCACGGCCTGAAGGGCAGCAAGAACGTGATCGACATCCGTAACTACGGCCTGGCCGGTGCGATCCAGATCGCCCCACGTGACGGTGATGCCATCGTGCGTCCATTCGAGGCCGGCATGGCTCTGTGGAAAGCGGGATTCTATGTGCGCTTTGGCGGTGACACGCTGCAGTTCGGGCCAACCTTCAACAGCAAACCGCAGGACCTGGATCGTCTGTTCGATGCGGTCGGCGAAGTGCTGAACAAGATCGACTGATTTCTCCTTCTATATAGAACAACTTTTCAGGAGCCCTGCATGAGCCTTATCCAGCATTTGATCAACGGTGAGTTGGTCAGTGAGTCCGGCCGTACTGCCGATGTGTATAACCCGTCAACCGGCCAGGTGATTCACCAGGTGCCACTGGCCAGCCGCGAAACCATTCAACGTGCTATCGACTCGGCCAAGGCGGCCTTTCCGGCTTGGCGCAGCACGCCGGCGGCCAAGCGCGCCCAGGTCATGTTCCGGTTCAAGCAATTGCTGGAGCAGAACGAAGCGCGCATCTCGCAGCTGATCAGTGAAGAGCACGGCAAGACGCTGGAAGACGCCGCCGGCGAACTCAAGCGCGGGATCGAGAACGTGGAGTATGCGTGCTCGGCGCCGGAGATTCTCAAGGGCGAGTACAGCCGCAATGTTGGGCCGAATATCGATGCCTGGTCTGATTTCCAGCCGTTGGGTGTGGTGGCGGGTATTACCCCATTCAACTTCCCGGCGATGGTGCCGCTGTGGATGTATCCGCTGGCGATTGTTTGCGGTAACTGTTTCATCCTCAAGCCTTCGGAGCGTGATCCGAGTTCGACGCTGTTGATCGCGCAACTGCTGCAGGAGGCCGGTCTTCCCAAAGGTGTGCTGAGTGTTGTGCACGGCGACAAGGGCGCGGTGGATGCGTTGATCGAGGCGCCGGAAGTCAGGGCCCTGAGTTTTGTGGGGTCGACGCCGATTGCCGAGTACATCTATTCCGAAGCGACCAAGCGTGGTAAGCGCGTACAGGCGTTGGGTGGGGCGAAGAACCATGCGGTGCTGATGCCGGATGCTGACCTGGATAACGCGGTCAGTGCTTTGATGGGCGCGGCCTATGGTTCCTGCGGCGAACGCTGCATGGCGATCTCGGTGGCGGTGTGCGTCGGTGATCAGGTGGCGGATGCGTTGATCGCCAAGCTGGTGCCGCAGATCAAGGCGCTGAAGATCGGTGCGGGCACTACCTGTGGGCTGGATATGGGGCCATTGGTGACGGGCCAGGCGCGGGATAAGGTCAGCGGCTATATAGAAGACGGTGTTGCGTCTGGTGCGGAGTTGGTGGTTGATGGTCGTGGACTGAGTATTGCCGGGAATGAAGACGGCTTCTTCCTGGGGGGCAGTTTGTTCGACCGTGTGACGCCGGAGATGCGCATCTATAAGGAAGAGATCTTCGGGCCGGTATTGTGCGTGGTCCGGGTGAGCAGCCTGGAAGCGGCGATGCAACTGATCAACGATCACGAGTATGGCAACGGTACGTGCATCTTCACCCGTGACGGTGAAGCGGCGCGTCTGTTCTGTGACGAAATTGAAGTGGGTATGGTCGGTGTGAATGTTCCATTGCCAGTACCGGTGGCGTATCACAGCTTTGGTGGCTGGAAGCGTTCGTTGTTCGGCGACTTGCACGCCTATGGGCCGGATGGGGTGCGTTTCTACACCCGCCGCAAGGCGATCACCCAGCGTTGGCCGCAACGGGCCAGCCATGAAGCGTCGCAATTCGCTTTCCCTAGTCTGTAAGGCTCAGTAAGCAGAAGGCCGGCTCCTTGGGGCCGGCTTTTGCGTTTTTGGGCGTTTTTGACTTATATGACAGAAAGATGAAAAAGAAGGTTGACGGCAGATCCTGGACGTCTATAATTCGCCCCACTTCCGGCGCAGTCGAAACGTAAAACTCCTTGGTAAACAAAGAGTTATGCGGAATAAGGCAGCGGATTGCTTCAGTTCATCGAAGACCAGAAGGAGTTGGTAGAGTCGTGTTGTTTGGCGCTATTAACGATTCGATCTTCTCGGTCGAAAGCGGAGAAAAAGAGGTGTTGACAGCAGCGTGTAACGCTGTATTATTCGCCTCCCGCTGACGAGAGATCGGAAGCGCAAGTGGTTGAAGTTGTTGAAGAAATCTTCGAAAGCTTCTGAAAATAATCACTTGACAGCAAATGAGGCTGCTGTAGAATGCGCGCCTCGGTTGAGACGAAAGCTCTTAACCAACCGCTCTTTAACAACTGAATCAAGCAATTCGTGTGGGTGCTTGTGGAGTCAGACTGATAGTCAACAAGATTATCAGCATCACAAGTTACTCCGCGAGAAATCAAAGATGTAACCAACGATTGCTGAGCC